>JBGAIY010000707.1:0-2364 GCA_044225205.1 Myxococcaceae bacterium
CGTGGTCGACCTCTCGGGCAACGCCTCGGAGTGGACCGCCGAGAAAATGATCAAAGGCGGCTCGTATTCGAGCAGCGACTATGCGGTGCGGTGCTCGGCGCGAAAGAACGGCGCGGCGTTCGCCAAGTCGTCTGAAGTCGGGTTTCGGTGCTGCGCCGACCCGAAGTGAGCCCCCGCTATTTCAAGCTCGACTGGTCGACCCCGACGCGCGTCGAGAGGCACTCGTTTCAGGTCGAATACCCCACCAGGGGCATTCGGTGGCATTCGGGCCTTCGACTGAGTCAGAGCGAAGACGACGAAGAACTCCAGCCTCCGAAAACGCCCATCGAGGTCGTCGTCGAGAAGACGACCGGGGCGCTGCGCCACGTGTACCCCGAGTATGCGTCAGACCCGATTCCCCTCATGTCGCGCCGGCTCGTCGCTGCTCTACTCGGCGCCGGAGTCACGACCCTTCAAGCCTACGAGACGAGGTTGGTGACGGCCTCGGGAGGCACGGCGCCCGACCACTATTGGGCCGTCAACGTCGTCGGCAACGTCAAAGCCTCGGCGCTCGAGAAGACCGCGCCCCGCAAGGCCGACCTCGCCCAGAAGATGGTGGCCCTCGAGGTGCTCGCGCAGCGCGCTCGGCTCTTTCGCTACGACACTGATTCGCTGCTGGTACCCGAAGAAGTCAGAGCCCAAGTGATCGAGAGCGGCATCGACACCTTGTACTGGGTCGCCCCTGAAGAGTGGGCCCGCTGACCGGCTCACGCTCGGTCACCCCAGCCCGCCCTGACCCCGTTTTCGATCGGTCTTCGAACAGCCGCTTGTCGTCGATTCGGCCAAAACCGCCCTTCAGACGCGCCCAAGAGCCGACCAAATTGACTCACTCGAACCGCCAAACCGAAAATTCTGCGTGGCCGTTGCTGATATTTATTTAATGAAATCAACTGGTTAAAAAGAAAAATAGGCCTGGCGGCAAAAGACCACATTTTCGGCGCGGTTGGTTGTGGTTCTACGTGCGGAGGTGTGAGACATGGCCGCCCCAAGTCGTACACCCCTCCCTTAGAGGAAACACACATGAAACTGCGAAACGCGTTGTTCGCTGTCGGAGCTTTGGTTGCGTCGTCGTGCGGAGAGAACACCCTGGCGGGCGCTCAAGGCGAAGGCCAGAACGAAGCGGCGAGCGAGATCATCGCTGGCTACGACG
This sequence comes from Myxococcaceae bacterium, assembly GCA_044225205.1. Lineage (GTDB taxonomy): Bacteria > Myxococcota > Myxococcia > Myxococcales > Myxococcaceae > JAEUJT01. The sequence goes on from JBGAIY010000707.1 coordinate 1,190, forward strand.
CGAAGTCGCCCGCGCTGAACGCGATCGGCACCGTCGGCGTGATGGACGGCGACAACTACTCGTTCTTCTGCACGGCGACCTTGATCTCGCCTGACACCGTGTTGACCGCGAAGCACTGCGCCATGGTGATTGACGACACGAGCCCGCTGTTCGGCATGAAGCTCGTCAACCTCGAGCAAATTTACTTCGCCGTGGGCGCCGACGCGAACCGCCCGGAGCGCATCATCGAAGCGATCGCGGCTGACCTCTCGCCGATGGAACAGGGCGGCTCGGTCGGCTTGGGCAACGACGTGGCGATCTACCACCTGGCTTCGCCGATCAGCGACATCACGCCGATCAAGGTGGCCGACGCCGCGTTGAGCGCGAAAGACCTCAACAAGGGCTACGCCATGGTCGGCTACGGCTCGAAAGACAACTTCGAAGACCTGACGGGCTGGCTGTCGGCGACCCGCGCGACCGGCCGCACCACCTTGGGCAGCCTCGACGGCAAGAGCTACCAACTGGGCTACGGCACGTGGGACAACTTCTTCCGCGAAATGGCGCACGCGTACGGCTACGACATTGCGACCCAGTACGTCGACGTGTTGCGCGACTGGTTCGACAACACCAGCGTGCTCAAAGACTACGAGGCGTACACGGGCAACAAGCCGGGCGACGCGCAGGCGTGCCACGGTGACTCGGGTGGCCCGTTGCTCGGCCGCGAGAACGGCGAAAAGAAGATCTTCGGCGTCGCGTCGAGCGTGTTGTTCTCGACCCAGCTGACCTGCGACAAGGGCACGTTCTACGGCACGTTGGGCGCCCCTGAAGTGCAGTCGTTCATCAAAGACTCGATGCGCTACACCGACCCCTGCGCCGACCTGAAGGCGACCGGCTACTGCGACGGCGACGTGGCCGTGCGCTGCAGCGACAAGTGGGAAGGCGACCGTCGCCGCAGCGAGCTTGACTGCTCGTTGCTCGACCAGCACTGCGTCGAAGGCAACGGCGAAGCCCGCGTGGCCTGCGCCGACGCCGACGGCAACGTGACCCCCGCGCCCGAGCACGGCGTGGCCCCGAGCGCGGCCGAAATTCGCAAGGCCATCGTCAAGGCGGCGCGTACGCAAATGACGCCCCGGCCGTCGAAGAAGTAACCGGTCACTTTTCAACTTCGCAGCACCCCATGTCTCGAGACCTCAATT
>JBGAIY010000708.1:0-2357 GCA_044225205.1 Myxococcaceae bacterium
ACATGAAGCAATTTCACGCCTCACGACACATTGAAGCCACGCCCGAGCAAGTCTGGGCCGTCTTGACCAACCCGCGCGCGCTCGTCGCCGCCAAGCTGGGCATCACTCGGCTCGAGGGGCGCATTGAGCTCGGCGGGCGGCTCATGCTGTGGGCCGAGGCGACGGGCGCGCGCGCGTTCGCCTTGAAAGTGACGACGTTCGACCGGCCGCGCACGTTGGTCTGGCAAGGGGGCATGCCGTTGGGGCTGTTTCGGGGAATGCGCGCCTTCGCGCTGACGCCCGAACAAGGCGGCGTGCGGCTCGACATCACCGAGACGTTTTCGGGGTTCTTGTCGGGGCTGTTGGTAAGCTCGCTCCCCGACCTCACGCCGTCGTTCGAGCGGTTCGCTCGAGGCGTGGCCCAACTCGCGAAAGCACAGACGCCATGAGCACCAAGAAGCCAAAGGCCTCAGCGACCAAAAAGGCGGTGCCTCGCAAGTCGACCGTGACATTCGGCAGCGGCACCGTCACCGACCCGTGGTTGCTCAAGACGCCGCCCCAGACCTCTGACTACCAAGCGTGGCGCGACGAAGCCGCCGTGCCACCAGCCCTGGTGGTGCAAGTGGGTTCAACGAAACTCTCGTACCACCTGCGGTGTCTCGACGACCTGACCGCGATGCTGAAGAAAGCGGGCGACTGGGTGACGTTGGGCAACGCCGACGAGGGCAAGCCGACGCCCGACGGCAGCGTGGAGGCCTGGGCTCGGTCTGCTCGAAACCCAGTGGGCGGGTACTACGGGCTGCGCAAAGGGTACCGGGGCCGCTTCGCGAACTACGTCACGCCGGTCCTCGAAGTGCTGGGCCGCGCCGAACTCGAGCACGAGGCGCGCAACAACCGCGTTCGCTTCAAAGCGTGACCCTCAAATTCATTCGACTCGGGCGCACGCCCACGACCACGACAACCACGAGCCGTCGGTGCAGGGAGGGTTCTCGAACACGTCGCCTCGAACGTGCAGGAGCGGCCGGCGTTCGGGGTGGCGCTCTTCAAAGGGCACCAATTCTGGGGCCGCGTCGGCCGACAAGCGCGCCAGGTATTCATCGTCGATGAGCCCCTGCTGTTCGAAGCGCTGCACATTTTGGCGGGCCACGAACCGTTCGACGTCGAGCACGTTGAGCGCAGACAGCACGGCGAAGCTGGCCAGCATGGCGCCGAACGCGAAGCGCTTGGGCCAGACCCAGAGCGTCACACCTCGAAGCACGAGCCAGGCACCGACCAGGCCCATGACCGCCTGAGCGAAGACCCGCTGCACCGTGTACCCGTAGGCACCCTCGTACAGTTCGAGCCGGGTCAGCGCCGACGACACCAACGGCAGGGCCGCCGCCACCAATACGGTCGACAGCCACTGCATCGCCCGCTCGTGTCGCCCCGACGGCAACCGAACGACCTTCGGCACGCCGAGCAGCAACACCAACACGAGCCCGGCCACCGCCAACAGCTGCCCGAACCCCTCGTGCACGTATTCGGCGTAGGTCGCGTCGGCCGGCAGAACGCACGACGAGGCCGACACGGCGCACTCGAGCGACACGGCGTCGAACAACGTCAGCAGCCCAGCCACGCTGCCGACGAGCGAAAACGCTTCGAGCGCCCCCAACTTGAACGTCGACGGGGCCTTCGGTTGGGCGGCGGCCGACGGCTGCACGCGCCGCGCGAGCGCCGAGCTGAGCGCGCCGGTCATGATGAAGCCGACGAAAGCCACCCACGCCCATGACACGACGGTCAAAGCCGACACGTCGAGCGACGAGAACCAGTCGTCGGCGCGCGCGCGAAACGCCGCGTCGGCACCGCGCAACAACCAGAAGAAGACGAGCAGCACCGGCGGCACGATGAGCGCCGCCCTGAACGTTGGCCAGGCCCAGGCCCCGAGCCAGGTGCGCGCGCGCGGGTGTGTCACCACCGCGACCGACACCCGGGTGCCGGCGGGCACGGTCTTCACCAAGGCCAACAACGGCTTCGAAACGAATTCGACGAGCGACCATTCGTCGGGGGCGGTCGCCCCGTTCCAACTGGCCAAGGCCGCAAGGCCGCACCAGCCGGCCCCAAGCAGGTTGAGCGCGGCCATTGCCGAACTGTCACGCACCGCGACGAAGGCGCTGAAAAAAAAACCCGAGAACAACAGCCAACGCACCCGCTTCGCGGCTTGCCACGCCTCGCGCCCGCCGGCCCAGCGCATGGCGCCGATGCACGCGAGCACGAACAAGGGCGCCGACACGCCGAGGTCGTGCCAGCCAAACCACCGCGACAACAGGCCAAGGCCGAAGCCGGCGGCCAGGGTGCGCCAGAGCGCGCGAGGTTGTCGCGCCGTCGCGGCCGCTGGGAGT
>JBGAIY010000709.1:0-2353 GCA_044225205.1 Myxococcaceae bacterium
GGCTCTTCGTCGGCCGGTTGATCGCCGGCGTCACCGGTGCGTCGTTCGGCACGGCGACCGCCTACATCGCCGACGTCACGCCACCCGAAAAGCGCGCTCAGAACTTTGGTCTCATCGGCATTGCGTTTGGCCTGGGGTTCATTTTCGGCCCGCTGCTCGGCGGGGTGCTGGGCCACGTGAACCTGCGGCTGCCGTTCTTCGTTTCGGCGGCGCTGACCCTCGCGAACGCCCTCTGGGGCTTGTTCGTTTTGCCCGAGTCGCTCGGCCCCGAGCACCGCCGCCCCTTCACCTGGGCGCGCTCGAACCCGGTCGGTACGCTCAAGGCGCTCGGCCGCTACCCGCTCGTGCTCTCGCTCGTGGCCAGCGTGGTGTTGCTCAACGTGGCGCAGCGTTGCCTCGAGAGCACGTGGGTGTTGTCGACCTTCACCCGCTTCGGGTGGGACGAGCGCGGTTCAGCCATTTCGTTGGCCGTCGTCGGCTTGGCGGCGGCCATCGTGCAGGGAGGCCTGGTTCGCCGAATCGTACCCGCGCTGGGTGAGCGCAAGGCCGTCATCTATTCGGTGGTCGTCGGCGTCATCGCGTTCATCGGGTACGGGCTCGCCCCCGTCGGCTGGGTCATTTATTGCGTGTTGCCCATCGGCGCGCTCGGGGGCATCGCCGGGCCGGCGCTCCAAGCGCTGATGTCGAAGACGGTGCCACCCAACGAGCAAGGCATGCTCCAAGGTGGCCTGACGAGCCTGGTGTCGGTGACCCAAATCGTCGGGCCGCCCTTCGCCACCCATTTGTTCGACTACTTCATCAGCTCCGGCGCGCCGGTGTACCTCCCCGGCGCCCCGTTTCTCGCCGGCGCCGTGTTGATGGCGATTGGGTTGGGCCTCATTGCCCGAACCTTCAGCCGCCACCCCGACGTGGCCCAAGCCGCGGTGCCCGTCGCCAGCCTCGCCGGCCACTCGCCATAAGCCGCCGAAGTTATTGTTTTTTCAGGTCATTGCGCCATTTCGCGCGGTTCGCTACACGAGCCTCACGCGATGAAAGACTACATTCGACACCAGCGTGGCCGCATGTTCGACAGCCCCTTCTTCGAGTTTTTCTCGAAGGTTCACCCGTCGATGCCTTTCATTTTCTGGCTGCCGACGGTGTTCGGGGTGCTCGCGTACTCGCTCGGGCACGGGCTCACCGCCTGGGCGATGTTGGCCGTCTACTTTCCCCTCGGGTGGGTGACCTGGCAGCTGCTCGAATACGTCATTCACAAGAAGGTTTTTCACTGGCTGGGCACCGGGCCCATGACCCGTCGGTTTCACGACATCGTTCACGGGTTTCACCACAAGTACCCTGACGACGACACGCGGCTGGTCATGCCGTTGCCGGTCAGCATTGGCCTGGCCGGGCTCATCGGTGGCGGCTTGTCGCTGTTGGGCCGCCCCGACATCACCGTGCCGTTCTGGTCGGGGTTGGTGCTGGGGTACCTCTGGTACGACTTTCTCCACTGGTCGACGCACCACCGCAAGCCGTTGACCGCGTGGGGCCGCAAGCTGCGCTCGCACCACATGTCGCACCACTTTGCCGACCACGAGACGAACTACGGCATCAGCCACATGTGGCTCGACCGGGTGTTGGGCACGCTCCGCAACCGGAGCCCCGGCGACCGCGACTGATTGGCGTCACCCGTCACGAGTACTGCGGCAGCAGGTTCGAAGCGGGCCAGCGTTTCTTGAGCGCATCGCGACCCGCCTTCGTCAGCCGGTTGTACCGAACGTCGACCGTCTTCAAGTTGGGGAAATGGCCTTTCGCCAACGCCTCCGCCCCCGCGTCGGTCATTGAAGCGAGCGCGAGTTCGACGTGCTCGACCGCGCGGGCGACCGGGCTTTCGGCCAGCTGCGCGGCGAAGCGGTCGGCGTTCTTGATGCGCTGAATGCGCAGCCGGGTCGCGCGCTCAAGCCACGGCGCCTCGAGAAACGACCGCACCGTCTGCTCGTCGTACGCTTCGACATTCGGCCCAAAATCAACGAAGAGCGTTTCGAGCGAACGAATTTTCGCACGCACCAATGACTGCATGGCCCGAGGCGAAAAGGCCCACGTGGTGATGCTCAATTCGGTGAGCCACGGCAGCTCGAAGTCACCCAGCTCGATGCCATTGCCGTTGATGAGGAGCGACCGCAGGCGAGGCATCGCCCGCGTCAACGGCTCGAGGTCGCCGAGCATCGTGTCGCTCTCGGAGTCACCGTCGCTGACGCCGAGCCAGAGCGTTCGCAGCGACGGCAGCGAGGCCTGGCCGAGTCGTTTGACGAGGGGCCGGTAGTCGTTGCCCCGCCGGTCGACGCGCCCGATCATCAGCTCGCGAAGAAACCGGGCC
>JBGAIY010000121.1:0-3093 GCA_044225205.1 Myxococcaceae bacterium
ACTGCTGGGCTCGGTGCCCTTGTTCGAAGCGCTTCACGAAGACGAGCGCGCCGTGTTGGCGACGCAGCTCGACGAAGTGTCGTTTCGAGCGGGGCAGCTCATTTTCAAGCGCGGCGACCCGGGCGGTTCGATTTTCATCGTCGCTTCGGGCGAGGTCGAAATCTTCGTCGAAGACACGACGGGCCAGCGCATCGTTTTCGAGACGGCGAAGGCGGGAGATTTTTTCGGAGAGCTGTCGCTGCTCGACGGCGACCCCCGCAGCGCCTCGTCGCTGGCGATTTCTGACACCCGGGCGTTGAGGGTCGACCGCGAAGACTTGCAGCTGTTGTTCACCCGGCACCCTTCGGCGGCCATGCACGTGCTGAGCGTCATGGGCCGGCGGTTGCGCGAAGCCGACGCGCTGTTGCGCAGCCGCCCCCAGAGCAGCCCGAACGAAGCGGTCGAAGAGCGGGTCACCACGGTGCAGCGCATCGCCGACGCGGCGGCGGTCTTTTCGGGCAGCATCAGTTTTCTGGTCATGCACCTGGTCTGGTTCGCCGGGTGGATCAGCATCAACCTCGACTTCGTGCCGGGCGTTCACGCGTTCGACCCGTACCCCTTCGGCCTGTTGACCATGGTCGTCTCGCTCGAGGCGATTTTCTTGTCGTGCATGGTGCTGATCAGCCAGAACCGGCAAGCCGCGAAAGACCGCATTCGGTCTGACGCCGAATACGAAGCGAACATTCGCGCGGGCCTCGAAGTCACCCAGCTCCACGTGAAGGTCGACGCGTTGTACGAGCAGGTCTCGGCGCGGCTCGAGCGGCTCGAAACGGCGTCGAAACCGGCGACCAAAGAGCGGGTCAATTCAAGTCAGCCGGTCTGACGCGACCCAGTGTGTGACTGGGTTTTTCGCGACCGCGAACGCAACTCGGCGACAAGAGAGCTGCACGGTTGCGCCACGGGTCTGACACTCCCGGGGGCGCGCGTGACTCGGCGACAAACGCATGCGCTCTGCCGAGAATGTGTTTACCCATTCTTTTTCACCGCGAGGGTTACACCAATGAAGCAAGGGCCACTGTTTCAACGTCAATTCTTCGTTCAATCGGCCGGCTCGATGCCGACGAACGATTCGGGCGAGGTGACGTACCTGCGCCTGCAGGGCAACCCGCTCAACCCCGGCCGCGTGCTCAACGAGCAGCGCATTTTGCTGGGCGCCGGAGGCACGCTCGACGTGGTCTCGGCGGCCTTCGGCGGTGAAGGGCTCGGGCGCATCGCGTACACGCCGGGGCTGCGCGCGGCGCTCAAGCGCGGTGAACACATGACCTACCGCTTCGAAGTGCCGGTCGGCGCGACGGTGGGCACGAGCTACCACGTGCAGGTGTACGGGCACGACGCGTCGCCCGGGTTTCGGTTCACCATTGAGGTGCCGTAAGACCCGCTGAGAAGGGCCAGCGGTCGTTCGGGTGTGTTGGGCCCGCGGCGTGGCGCCTGAATCAATTCTGGCGTTTCACCGAGCTGCGGTGTCGGTCGAGGTGGGCGGTGCCGAATGTGCAGTGCATCGGCTCCATGCGATCACCTGTTCTCTGTGTGCTGGGTATGGCCGTGTGCGCGTGTCAGCCGGCGGCCGAACCTTCTCTGTCGATCAGCAGCGACCGCGGGTCGTTCGACGGGCGCATGCAGCGCGCGCTCGTCACCGTCACCGCCGCCGACCGGTACGGGCCGGGCCAAGGCACCGTGTCGTTGGTCGCGGGCGTGGGCGAATTCGTCGAAGGGCCACAGGCCCGGCTCGTCGACGGGCAGGCCACCGTGACCTACCGGTGCGACCCCGAGCTCGAAGCCGCGTGCCAGGGCACCGTCGTGCTCGGGGCCACCTGGGGCACCATTTCGTCGAGCATGCAGATCAAGGTGACGCCGTCGACACCGGTCGTGCCGGTGAAGTGGCGGGTGATGCCGACCCACACGCTCGAAACGCTGAATGACGTCGTGGTGGGCCCCGGCCATGCGTACTGGGCGGTCGGCACCATGGGCACCGTGTTGCGCGTGGTGAACGACGAATGGTTCAGCGTGCCCAGCGGGGTCGACACCACGCTCACCGCGGCCTGGTCAGACGGCACGCGCCTCGTCATCGTCGGCACCAACGACACGTTTCTGGTGTGGAACGGCAGCGAGCTGGTGCCGCAACCGCTCGACGGCTACGACGACTTCACCGCGGTCACCGGCAACGCGACGAGCGTGGTGGCCGTCACCACCCAAGGCCGGCTCGCCCGGTTCGACGGCGCGACCGTCGCTTTCGAGTGGCTCGGCCAAGACGTGTTGCGCTCGGTGGCCCAGAGCAACGCCGGTGAAGTGTGGGTGCTCGGCGAGAAGAGCTGGTACCGGTCGACGCCGACGACGTGGGCCCCCGTGGCCCCTCCGGTGTTGGGCAACTGGCGCACGGCCCGCTTCGGCCCCGACGGGCTGTGGGTGGTCGGCGCGCGCGACACCGACCAAGGCGTCTCGGGCGTCGTGCTCAATGGCCCCACCCCCGACTGGCGCAGCAGCGCCATCGCCACCGAGCTCATTCGCGACATTTTCTTCGTCGACGGCAGCGACGAACGCTTCGCCGTTTCTGACACGGGCGTGTTTCGCAAACCCGGCTCGAGCGCCTGGGAGGCCGTCGAAACGCCCATGGGCGGCCTCGCGGTCGCCGGCCGGTCGGCCACCGACGTCATGGTCGTCGGCCAAGGCGGCGTGTCGATTCACCGAATTCAGTAAACCCGCGCTCGGCGCCCATTTTTCACTTGGGCGAACGACGCCGAAGTTGGCTAAGAGTCGTCGGCATGAGCAGCTCTTCACACCCCCCCGACCCGAAGAAATTGCCGGTGCCGTACAAGCCTCAAGGCACCGCCCGCGACATCGAACACCACACCCAAGAATGGACGAGCGGGTCGCGCGGCGGCGGCAAAGTGCCCGATGACTTTGGCTGGGTGAGCAACCCCAAGCAGTATCAAGAAGAACGCGGTGCCGGCGACGCCGACACGGTGCTCTCGAAGTAGACGGCGGCCCGGCTTCTGGGCTGCTTGCTCGCGCGGCTTGCAGCTCGTCAGCCGTTGACGCGGAGGTCGAGAAACGCGC
>JBGAIY010000121.1:3147-18002 GCA_044225205.1 Myxococcaceae bacterium
GTGTGGCCGCCGTCGAAGGGCGCGAACTCGACCTTCATGCCGTTGTCGGTGAGCAACGTGTTGAGCCAGGTCGCGGCCAGAAACGACAAAATGGGGTCGTGCCGCCCGTGGGTTTGAAACACCGGCAACCCGGCGCGAGCACGCGCCTTGGGGGCCCACACGTCTTCGAGCAACAGGGTACCCGACAAGATCACAAGACCGAGCGGCGCCTCCTCGAGTCGCAGCGCGACGTCGGTCGCCAGCATGGCGCCTTGCGAAAAGCCGCCCAGCACCACCCGGCTGGGAGGCAACTTGGTCTGCAGGCACACCTCGTCGACCAACTTGAGCAACACCTGGCGCGCGTGCGGCATGCCGTGCGGTTCGGCTTTGCTGAACTCTCGCAACGCGGTCGGGTCGCCGGCTTGCAGCCTCGCCACCGTGGGCAAATTGATGGGCCACCAGGCCCGCGCCTCGCCCCACCCGGTGCTCCCGAGCGAAATGGGAGCCGCCGGCAGGTAGAAGCGGGTGCTGGCCAGGCCCGGCCGCCCCGCGATGATTTCTCGGCAAAACGGCACGAGGTCGTCGCCCGGGGCGCCGAAGCCGTGACACAACACCACCGCGGCCGCCGGGGGTACCTGGCTTTGCTGAAGCACGTGAACGTCGAGGCCGGCCAACGAGGTGATCATGCGGGGCTGCGCCTACGTCAGGTCGACGCCGCCCACAAGCGTTGTTCGGCTCAAACACCCACGCGACGCCCGTGGGTATTCAGCAAGCACACATCGTCGAGCGGCCCCGTTTCATCAAACACGGCGCCCGGTTGAACAGGGCTTGACCTCGGCCTTGTGATGTATTCGCTTTCCACACTGTGGCGTTCGTTCTCAAAGTAACTGCCGGCCCCGGCCGCGGCACGGAGTACGCCTTCGGCACCGGGCAAGAAGCGAAACTCGGTCGAACGGCAGACAACGACGTGGTGGTCAAAGACGCCGCGGCTTCGCGGAGCCACGCACGCGTCTTCGAAAAGAAGGGGCGCCACTACGTCGAAGACCTGGGCAGCGCGAATGGCACCAACGTCAACAGCGAGCCGATTGACGGGGTCACCGAGCTGCGTCGCGGCGACAGCATCTCCATCGGCGACGTGGTGCTCGCGTTCAGCTTGGCTGCGGCGGCCCCACCGCGCCGCGCGAACCCCGACGCGACCGTCGACGAAGAGAGCGCCCAACTCGAGTCAGAGGAGGGCGAAAGCGACGACAGCGAAGCCGACGGCACGGGTGACGAAGAAAGCGACGCCGACGGCACTCCCATCAGAGAACAGGCGCTGGCGCGCCGACCGCCGGTGCGTCGCCCACCCCGCCCTCAAACCGACCTCCACGCGTCGCTCAACGTCGAAGACGACGAGCCAGCCGAAGAAGCCGAGGCCCCGGTCAGTGGCGAATACCAAGCGCCCGAAGACGAGCCGGCCGATGAACCCGAGCCCGAGCCTGAACCCGAAGCAGAGCTCGACGCTGGGCCACCGGCGCGTCGACCGCCGAGCCGCTCGAACCAACCCGCCGTGCGGCCGGGTCGGGGGGCGAGTGCTTCTGAAAACGTGGCCATGTCGGCCGCCGACCGGGCTCGGTTGCGCCGGCAAATGCAGCAAAGCAGCAGCGGCCGCCTGCAACTGATGTGGGAGGACTTGCCTCGCGCAGCGCGGGCGGGCCTCATTCTGGTGTTGGTGTTGATGGGCGCCGGGAGCGTGGGGTTGCTGGTGTGGGTGGTGAGCCCCACCAAGACCGTCAACCACGTCGAACCCATGGAGCTGCAGGCCAACGGGGCGACCCTCACCGACAGCTTTGGTTCGGGCGACGTCACCTTTCGCACGTCTGACCAGAAGACCTTCACCTTCACCACCGAGTCGCCCACGCGGGTGATCGGGGTGTTGCACTACCAAGCGAAGGGCATTCAACGCGACGAGGTGGCCATTTCACTCAACGGCGCCGACTTGGGTACGGTGCCCCCCGACACGACCGACGCCGACACTCGAGAGCTCGACTTGGTGCTGCCGTCGACCCAGCTCAAGAAGTCTGAAGAGGGCAACACGCTCACCTTCGACAACACGCTCAACCCCCCCAGCGACGACCCGTGGAAGGTGTGGAACATTTGGGTCGAAATCATACCCGTGCCCGACATGTCAGACGACGAGGCGGCGCGCCGGGCCCAAGAAGAAATCGACCGTGCGCAGGCGCTCGCCGAGCGACGTGAAATTGGTTCAGAAAACCTGTTCCTCGCGTGGAAGACGTACCGCGAAGCGTGGCTGTTGCTCGAATCGACCCCGCACCATTCTGCCGAAATGGAAGACATCGCCCGCAGCCGCATGCGCGAGCTTCGCCCCCAGCTCGACGCGAAGTGCAACAACATCATCATTGAGGTTCGCAAGGCGCTCAACGTCAAGAGCGAAGACCTGACGCGGGCCCGCGCGATTCTCGAGAACGTGCCCCGCTCGTTTCCCAGCCGAGAGCACCCCTGTTTGAGCTTCTCGAAGTCGCTCTTGCACGACCTCGACAGCGAAGAACTCGAAACGACGCCGTAAGTCGCGGGAGCGACTTCTCGTGGGGCCGGGCGTTTGCACTTGAGGGGCGGGCGCCCCCGGCTATCATCGCCCGACCATGGAAACTGCCGCACCCAAGCAGCGCTCACCTTGGCTGTACGTTCTTCTCGGCTGCGGCGGTTTCGCGTTGCTCAGCTGCCTCGGCATCGCCGGGGTGTTCGGGTTCGGCATTTACAAAGCGAAAGACGCCGTCGCCGGGCTGACCGACCGAACGAAGGCCACCGAGCGCGCCACCAAAATGCTCGGAGCCATACCCCAGGGCTACGTCGCCTCGGGCAGCATGAGCATCTTGGGGCTGATTGAAATGTCGCAGTTGGTGAAGGGCACCGTGTTGCCCGACGGCGGCATCGAAGACGTCGAGCGCGACTTCACCTTCTTCAAGGTCATCGCCAACGAGTCGAACAAGAAGAGCAAGGCGTTCTTCACGTCGAATTCGAACGACGCGTCGGGCCTGCGCCAAAACGGCGTGAACATGAACGTGAAAGAAATCGTCAAGCGGGGCAGCCTCACCGCCGACTCGCAGCGCTACTATTACGTCGTCTCGCGTGGTCAGCTCCAAGCCGGCCCCGACGCGAACGGCCCCGACGCTCCGAAAGAAACCCGGCTCAATTCAATGGTGCTCTTCGACTGCCCTGGCGACGGCCTGCACATTGGCATTTGGGCCATGCCCGACCCGAAGCCCGACGAACCCGCCTCGGCGCTCGACCTGACGGGTACCGTGGGCGACGAAGCGCAATTGGTGCCGTTTCTGAAGCAAATGACGCCCTGCGAGTCGTAACGCGCAGTCACCAAGCGAGCCAACATGAACGCACTTTGGGTGGCGGTGTGCCTGGCTTCGGTGGGCGCCAGCGCGAGCGAGGGAGCAACGAGCGACGGCGGCCTTGGGCCGAGCCCGGCCGAAACGGCGCCCGGTTCGACGAACGACGTGCCCGTCGCGGCGCCGCGGCTCGAGCCGAGCGCGGTCGACCACGTGGGGGTCGCCACGTCGGGCGAAAGTTCGGCTCCGACCTTGGGGTTCATCAAAGGCGAGCTGTCGGTGTACCTGGGTAGCGACCGCTTGGTCGTCAAGAACACGCGGGTGGGCGTGTCGCTCGGGCTCGACCGCTTCGAGAGCGCGTACTACGCGCTGGTCGAGCCCATGGTCGACTTGCGGTTTCTCGACGCGAAGTTGGGCATTGGCGTGGGCGTGCCGCTGCGCTTTGAAATCGTCAACTTCAGCAGCGACTCGTCGGGCCAGCCCATTTTGACCAAGCGGCTCGGCCGCCTGCGCGTCGAAGACTGGGACACGTTGCACGACTTCGGCCGGGTTCTGAAATACGTCACCTACGGCCGCAAAGAAGACAACCTCTACATCAGCGCCGGGCAGCGGTACGCGTCGAGCTTGGGGCACGGCGCGCTCGTTCGGCGCTATTCGCCCAGCATCGACATCGACTACCCGCGGGCGTCGGCGCAAGTCGACTGGTACAACCAGTACGCGGGCTTCGAGTTCTTCACCAACGACCTGCTCGAGTGGAACACGTTGGCCGCGCTCGCCTTCATCAAGCCGCTCGCGTTCATCAACAAAGAGAACCTCTTCACCCAGTCGCTGTCGCTGGGCGTGAGCGCCGCGCTCGACTGGGCCGCGCCGTGGCAACTGACGACCAACGCCCAAACCGGTTTGCGCCAACTCGACGCGAATGGGCGGCTTTTGGCGTCGACCCGGGCCGTCAAGCTCATTGGGTTCGACGCTGAAATCAAAGTCGTGAAAACCGAGCACGTCGACCTCAAGCCCTACGTCGACTACTCGCTGCTCATCGACGGAGACGGCGGGTTCACGGTCGGCCTGTTGGGGCGCTTCAACGTCGGCACCAAGACGGTTCACGCCTTTCGCACCGTGACCGAGCTGCGCATTCTGGGCAGCCGCTACATTCCCAGTTACTTCGACACGTTTTACGAAATCGAACGGTACGTCGCGACCGAGCTGCCGCGCGTCAACCCCGACGTCGCCAACTATGCCACGAAGCAGCAGGCCACGCTCGCCGGCTACGGGCAGCGCGTGGGCTATTACGTCGAAGGGTCGTGGGGCATACCCGGCAAGGTGGGCTTCACGTTGGCGGCCGAAGGGGTCAGCAACGCCCCCGATACGAACTTGGTCGCGCACCTCGAAGTGCCCGTGCTCGATTTTCTGCAAGTCTTCGGCAGCTACTACAAGCGCGGGCTCAAAGAAGCGAAGGGCCTCGTGTCGTTCGACACCAACACCATTCTGTTCGCCGGCGCACGGCTCAAAGTGCTGCCGTTCTTGTTCATCAACGGGCGCTTGTACAAAACGTTTCGCATGAACCCCGAGCTGCAACGGTACGACAACCAGCTGGGCTTCGTCGTCGACCTCGAAATCGGGTACGAGTTCAAGAAGCGCGAGCCGCCGCCTCCCCCGCCCACCGAGTCAGAGGGGTCGGCGGTGTCGCTGCCCGGGCAGCCCACCTGACCTTCGGGGTTCGCCGTGGGAGGAACCGCGGTGCTGATCGCAGTGTCATAGCCGTTCAACAAGTGAAGCCCATACGCGAGGACTCGCATGAAACGCTGGCTTTGGGGCTTGGGAGCGTTGGCGCTCCTCGGGTGGTTCGTGTCGTCGAAGACGTGCTTGAGCACGGGGTTTCGCTACGGGTTGTGGCTCGACCAGTGCCCCGACGGTGAGTTTCGGCAGACCCTTGTGGTCGGAGCGCCCTCGGTGGTGCGGGGGGCGGAGTCGGCCGTCACGGTTCGCGTGTTGGCGCATTACACGACCGGCGACGCCGACCGGCGCAACGTGACGCCCATTGGCAAGTTCACCGCCGACCTCAGCCTGACGGGAGCCGCCGACGGGCCCAAGCCGCTCGTGCCCAAGAAGGGTTGGCACCGCGAAGGTGACGCGTACGTCGCCACCGTCGAATGGCCCAAGGTCAACGACGGTGACTACCAGCTGCGCACGCACGTCAGCTCGGCGTTGGGCGAGACGACGCTCGACGTGCCCGTCGCCCTGTACGCCCCGGCGCGCGTGCACGTGTTGACCGACCGCCCGTTGTACGAGCCCGGCAACACGGTGAAGTTTCGCGCCGTCGCGCTCAAGGCGAACGACCTGGCCCCGCTCGACGGCCGCCCCGGTACCTGGCAGGTGGTCGACCCCGCGGGCGACGTGTTGCTCGAAGAACGGGCCCCCGCCGGCGCGTGGGGCGTCGTGAGCGGCAGCTTCCCTCTCGACCGAGGGGCGCAGAGCGGCACCTGGCGCGTGACGTGGGTCTCGGGGGCGACCAGCGAGACCCGCGCCTTCACGGTGAAGCCCTTCACCCTGCCCCGCTTCAGCATTTCGGCGGCCCCGGCCAAACCATTCTACCGCCGCAACGAACGCCCCGTGCTCAAGGGCACGGTGAAGTACGCGTCGGGGGCGCCCGTGGCGAATGCCAAGGTGACGCTCGACTGGTCGGTCTCGGGCGAATGGCCGCCGCCGACGAGCTGGGCCGACGGCAGCGCCCTGCCCAAAGACGCGACCACGTCGGCGAGTGGTTCGTTTTCGGTCGACTTGCCGACCGTGCCCGACGACTTGAAGAAGCAGGCCCAGCTGAATGCCGCGCTCGCCGCGGTCGACGCGTCGGGAGACCGAGTCGAAGGCGCCGCGACCATTCTCTTGTCTGAAGACCTGATTCAAGCGACCGCCGTGACCGAATTGGCCGACGGGCTGGTCGAAGGGTTCAACAACCGCATGTACCTGCGCGCGACCACGGCCGACGGCCGGGTGCTCGAAGGCGTGACGTTGAACGTCAAACGGCTGTGGGAGCCGACCGACAAAGGCACCGACGCGGTCGTCGACTCCGACGGCGTGGCGAGCGTGCAGGTCGACCCGGGGCCTCCGGTGAACGTCGTGGTGCCGGCCATGCCGTTTCGCCCACCGCCCAAAGCCGACCCGGTCGAACGCACCGAGCTGACCGACGTGCTCGCGAGCAAAGAGGTCTCGCTCGCCGACCGGCTCACCTTCGACCGCGCCGAAAACCGCCTCGTGCCGTGCACCCAGTACGTCGAACCGCAAAATGGGGGCACCGTGGTGTTGGGCCTGTTGGTGGGTGGGCCGGGCTCGGTGTTGGGGGTCACCGCCCCGACGACGCGCCTCGGCCGCTGCGTGCGAGACCAGCTGAGCTCGCTGCGGTTTGAACCAGGCCACGAGCGGCTGTTGCACGTGACCTATTCGTTCAACGACGAAGACCTGCCGCGCCTGCAACCGTCGGTGCGCGGCGTGCCCCAAGTGCCCGCCGCCGTTCAACAAACCTTCGACCAAGCCATGGCCGACGTGCGCGACTGCCTGCCGTCGACCATTGCCTCGGGCACCTGGCTGCGCCGCGCCTGGTGGAAATTCGAGCCCAACCGCCGAGAACCGGCCCTGCTGTGGGGCGACAACCCCGCAGGTCAGCGCGGCCTCGCCAACGACTCCGTGCTCCGGTGCGTCGAGAGCCGATTGGCCCAGGTGAAGTGGCCCAAGGCCGCCAAGGGCCCCAATGACGGCGACGCCGAAACCGACAACGAAAACGAAGAGGGGTCGGGGCCGGGAGCGGTCGGCGTCGTCGAATTCAGCGTCAGCGCCCCCGAAAAGTACGAAGCCGAGCGACCTGAAGACACGGTGATGACCGGGTACGAATTTCTCATCACCGCGAAGAAGGGCCGCGAGCTTTTGGGCACGACCAAGCTGCTCATGACGCCCGGCAGCGTGCCGAACGTGCGGCTGCGGGCGAGTTCGCAAATCGTCAACGCGTCAGAAACGGTCACCGTCGAGCTTTTGCGAGGCCCTGACTTCACCGGCGAGCTGCCTGAGAAGCTGTACCTCAACCACCACGGCTCGTACACCGAAGCCAAGGTCGACGCCGAGAAACGCCAAGCCACCTTCACCATGCCGAGCGACGCCGAAGGCTGGGCCGAAGTCGACTGGAACGAGGCCAAGCTCGTCTTCTTCATTCGGCCCAAGTCGGAGTTGGCGGTGAAGGTGACGCCCGAAAAACCGCGGTACGCGCCCGGCCAAATTGCCCAGCTCGGCATTGAGACCAGCGTCAGCGGAGCCGGGCATTCGGCCGCCATCGGCTTGTTCGGCGTCGACGAGAGCCTCGGGCAATTGGCCACCTTGCCAGGCGCCGACGAGTTGTCGGGGCTCCGCCCCCAAGTGACTTCGAGCGCGCCGTTCGCCGGGCTCGACGCGCAAGCCCTGTCGATGGGCCGGGTGCGCGGCGCGAACGCGGCGGCCGCCACCTTGTTGAGGGTGTCGTCGCTGCCTCCCCCACCCGCGGTCGAAGCCGCGGTCTCGGTGCAAGGCCAAACCGTGTTCGACCCCAACGAGCCGTTGGTCGACCGGTTCTACGCCGTGCTCGCCGAGCTGCACCTGCAGACCCGCGAGTGGGAACAGAAGGCCCCCGCCGCCGAGAAAATGACCCCCCGAACCATGGCCAACTTGTGGGCCAAAGCCGTGGCCGCCGTCGAAGCGCGCAAAGAGTCGGCCAAAGACGCCTGGGGTCGCCCGCTGCGGCTGCACCGCCTCCCGGCCGACCTGCTCGCCTTGACCGACCCGAGGCAAGTCGTCGTTGAAGGCACTCGGTTGCCCGAAGACACCCAAAATTGGTCGGCCTGGGTCGCGAAGGAGAAACCATGAAAAAACTCATCGTGCTGGGTCTGACCTTCGGGCTCGTCGTCGGCATCTTCTTGCTGGCGGCGACCGCTGGGCACGACGGGGCCCCCACCGAAACCATGGCCTACCGAAAGTTGGCACCCATGGCCAAAGCCGCCGACAAGCCGACGGGCGCGCTGATGGAGGAGCGAATGGACGCTCCCGGTGCACCGCCACCGGCGTCGGCCCCCATGCCGGTCATCGCCGGCTTGGGTGGACGCGGCGCGGGCTTCGGCGGTGGAGGGTTGTCGGCGGCCTTCGCCTCCCCGGCAGAACCGAAGCGAGAAGCGGCGAAGGGCATCATGAAAGAAAAAAAGGCCGCGCTGGCCGACATGGCTGAGGGAGACAGCGTGAGCGAAGGGGGCGGCGAGGCGGCCACGCGCGCCTGGTTCCCCGAGACGTTCTTGTTCGAGCCGTTGGTGGTCACCGACGCCCAGGGGCGGGCCAACGTGCCGGTCAAGGTGCCCGACCGCCTCACCACCTGGCGGGTGTTGGCGCTGGCGCATTCACGCGAAGGCTCCCAAGCGGGCGCGGTCGCGAGCTTCTTGGGCACCTTGCCCACCTACGTTGAGCCAGTGACACCGCCGACGCTCTACGCGGGCGACGAAGTGCGGGTGCCGGTGCAGGTCGTCAACACCACCGCCGCCGACGTGAGCAGCCCACTGCGGTTCAGCGCCACGGGAGCCACCTTGTCGGCCGCTGGGGGCAGCGTGCGAGTGCCCGCGGCAGGCAACGCCATTGAATACGTGACGCTCAGCACCAAGACGCCGGGCTCGGTCGAGCTGAAGACGACGCTCGGCGACACCGACGCCGTCGCCAAAACCATTGAGGTCTTGCCGGCGGGCAAGCGCGAGCTGCAAACCCGCGGCGGGTCGCTCGCGGCGCCCCGCACGTTCGACGTGGTCGGGCCCGCCAATGCGTTGCCGGGCAGCGAACAGGTGCGGCTTCGGGTTTTCCCCGGGGCGCTGGGCTTGGTGCGCTCAGAACTGTCGGCCGCCATGGGGCGTGGCGGTGTCGCCGAAGACGCCTACGCTTTGCAGCTGCTGGGCCGGGCGCCGACGTTGCTGCGCTCGCTCGGTGGCGAGCCCGCGACCGACACCATTCGCGACCTGTCGATCGTCGCCACCCAGCGGGTCATGCGCCATTCGCGAGCGCCTTCGGTCGACGCGGCCACGTTGCTCACCGAAGCCGCCCTTCAACACCCCGACAACCCGGTGCTGGCGCGCCTCGGTGAACGCCTCGCCGGGCAGGTCGCAGCGGCCCAGCGCCCCGACGGCACCTGCCAAGGCGCCACCGGGTGGACACTCCAACGCCTGCTCGTCACCACCGCCGATTGCGTGCGCGCCGTACAGGCGTCGACCGCGTCGAACACCGCCAAGCAGCGGGCCGCGGCGGTGGCCATCAAGGCCAGCGGAGCGTTCGAGCGCAACGCCGCTCGCGTCAACGACGGCTTCACCGCCGCCGCCATTCTGGCCTCGGGCGCGGTCACCGGCACCGTCGCCGACGCGCTCAAGAAAATGGTGCTCGACAACATTCACGAAGGCGAAGACGGCGCGAAGTACCTCGACTTCGGCGCCGGCGTCGTGCGGGCCGACGGCGCCCGCCCCTCGCGGTACGAAGCCACCGCGCTGGCGGTGCTCGCGCTGCAAAGCGACCCGACCGCGCCCTTGCCCGACTTGGGCACCTACCTCCTGAGCGGGTATTCGCCGGTGTACGGTTGGGGCGACGGCCGGGCCAACCTGTTGTGCCTGCGCGCGGTGTCGACGCTCTTCAAAGACCCCGTGCCCGCGGGCGTGGCGCTGACGCTCGAGCGAGACGGCGTCGTCGTCGCCGAGGGCCGAATCGACGCCTCGAAGCTCCAAGAAGTCGTTTCGCTCGACGCCGACGCGTCGGGGTCGTCGGGTCGCCACCAGTGGTCGGTCAAAGCCGTGCCGGCGGTGCCCGGGCTCGGCTATTCGTTCACCCTCGTCTCCTACACTCCGTGGAAAGACGAACCCGGCGGGGGCCTCGAATTGAAGACCACCGTGCCCACGGCGATGCGCGTCGGCCAAGCGGCCGAACTCGAGCTCGTCGCGTCGATGCCGGCGGGCCTCGGTTCGAGTTTGCGGCTCGCGTTGCCGGCGGGTGTGCAAACCGACACGAACCAGCTCGACGGCCTGGTCGCCGCCAACACCATTTCGCGCTTCGAAACCGAAGACGGCGCGGTGACGCTGCACCTCAACCCACTCGCCCCCGGCGCCTCGTTCTCGGCCAAGGTGCGGGTCATCCCCACGTTGGCGGGCAAGCTGCAGTCGGGCCCCTCGCAGCTCGGCCCCGACGGGCAGAGCGTGGCGTCGATGAAGGCGTTCGCTCCGCAGACCTGGGTGGTGGCACGGTAGAGCGCCTGGGCCTTCACTGCTCGGCGAGCAAGACCTTGAGTTCTTTCACCCGCCGGGTCACGAATTCGCGCTCGAGGTTCTGAAAGTTTTCGGGCAGCAGGTCGCGGCTGGTGCATTCTTGAACGGCCACCAAGTTCTGCAGCTCGATCTCGAGCGGGTAGCTCGGCGGCACGAAGTCTTTGACCACGGCTTCGACGTCTTGGGTCGTGACCGCGTCGCGCCCTTCGGTGACCGCGCGAAACTTCGACCGAATCAAAATGGCTTCGATGTCGGCGCCCGAGAACTGCGCCTTCGAGAGCGACGAAAACGACGGCACGTCGACGTGCACCTTCGTCTTCTTCTGCATGGCCTTGAACAGCTCGTCGCGCTCGGCGTCGGTCTGCGGGTAGAACAGCGCCAAGTGCTCTTCGGCGCGGCCCTGGCGCTTCAAGTCAATGGGCAACAAGTCGGGCCGGCAGGTCAGCAAGAACCAGACGATTTTGCCGCGGTACTCGGTGTTGCCCATGAACGACGCAATGGCGGCGAAAATGCGGCTCGACGTACCCGAGTCACCGCCGGCGTCTCGGTCGCCCAAGAAGGCGTCGGCTTCGTCGATCATTACCGCCACGGGCCACAGCGCCTTGAGCAAATTGAAAATCTTCTCGAGGTTCGCTTCGGTGACGCCTTGCCACTGGCTGCGAAAGTTCAAGAACTTCACGCACGGTATGCCAATTTCACCCGCGAAACAGGTCACCAAGAACGTCTTGCCCGTGCCCACCGGCCCCGACACCAGGTACCCCATGGGCATGACTTCGATTTTGCCGCTCTTGAGCGCTTTCGAGGCGTCGCGCAGCATCTTCTTCGCTTTCGCGTGCCCGGCCACGACGTCGAGCGAATACGGAGGCTCGATGAACTCGAGCAGCCCGTGGCATTCGGCCTGAATGATTTCTTTCTTCTTCTCTTTGAGCAGCTCGGCGGTGATGCGCGTGCCCGACTCGGTCGCCTCGGTCAACAACCGGTCGAGGTTGATGCGCGAAAGCCCCGCGGTCATTTTCGCGAGCGCTTCGAGCGGCAGGTCGCTCACCGACGCCAGCTGTTGGCCTTCGAGCTTCCAGCTGACGAAGTCGAGCCGCTCCGCTTCGGTCGGCAGCGTGATTTCAATGTTCGCGACGTAGGGGTTGCGCGAGAGCCGGGGTGAAATGTCGGCCAGGTTCTCGACGATGAGCACGACCGACAGGTCGCCCGCCAAGAACTGCGGGTCACCCGACCACTTGATGAGCGTCGCCAGCACGTAGCGGTCTTCGGCCGACAAGTGACTCATGTCGCCCGCCGGCGCCAACGTCTCGGCAAAGTCGATGACGATGGCGCACGACTTGCCCTCGCCGACCCGCAACCGGAGGTAATTTTCGAGCACTTGCAAGGCGGGGCCCGGCATGCGCGGCGGCACGCGCGCGAAGTCGGTGCCGTACATGGCGTCGTAGCCGCTCACCGCGCGCGAAAATTCTTGTTGGGTCTCGGGCTTCTCGGCCCGAATGCCCGAGCTGCGGTCGTAGAACAACACGTGGTCACGACCGCCGAACAATTCGTCGGCGAAGAACTTCTTGAGGTTTTTGAACTCGCGCTTGCCGTCGTCGCGCGTCACCGGCTGCAGGTCGCGAACCGCGCCGTAGACCAAAAACGTGCTGACCGTTCGGGTGTAGTACCGCTGCGCCAACTTTTGGGCCCAGGGCGGCAGGTCTGACAACGGGTCGTCTTGCAGTTTTTGGTTCATGGCTCCGTCTTGGGGGCGGGTTCTTTCTTTTCGAGCGTCGGGGTGATGCGCGTCATTTCGTCGCCTTCTTTGACGACCACCTTGCTGGTGTACGGCTTGTACCCCGGAGCGACGACCATGACCGTGACGTTGCCCGCCGGCACCGAGCGCAGCTGCGGCCATTCGGTGATGCCCGGTCGTTCTCCGCCTTTGCCGTCGGCTTCGGTGAGTTCTTTGCCGTTGATGTTCACGCGCACTTTGACCGGCGTCTCTTTGCCGTTGGCGGTGACACGCAGCTCTTGCCCATTGAGGTCGGTGGGCGCGTCGAGCATGAGCAACCCCTGCGGGCCGCGCAGCTTGCCGCTGAACACCAACAGCCCCACCGCGAGCGCGACAATCACCGCCACCACCGCCGCAATCACGAGCCCGCCGCCGCCTTGCGCGGGGGGCGGCGAATAGCGCTGGCGCTCTCCGGTATTCGCGTACGCCCGCTCTGGCGGGGCCATGCGGGGCGAATACGCGGGGGGCGGCGGTACCGGCGGGTTCGAGTCGTCGGGCTGCAGCGCGGGGAGGTCGACCGCCGAAGGCTCGGGCGGCGTCGGTACCCGCATGTTCTTCGGCCGGCGCGCAATTTCGGTGGCGGGCATCAACACCGGAGGGCCGCTCGGGTTGACCCGAGCCCCAGACGGGCTGGCGTAGGTCGGCGCCAATTCGACGTCGAGCGGCGCATTCGGCGGGTCGAGCCCCAGCGCCCCGCGATTCACCGGCGGGCGGTTGGGGTCGGTCGGCACGTCGTTCGGCCGAAACGGCACCGGCACGGCTTGGTCTCCCGGGCTCGTGCGCTCGGGGTCGAACGGCGTCGCCGAGTCGACGACCTGCGTCGCCGCGTGCTCTTCTTTGCCGTTGGCGGTGGTCGCGGGCGCGGCGGTCAATTTCGGCAGCACCGCGGGCGGCGGCCCAGGTTCGGTCGTGATGTTCGAACTGAGTCGCGAAGGCGGCACCACCGGAGCGCCCGGAGACAACACCGGCGGCCCCGGCTTGCCCGGCGCGATTTGCGGAGGGCCCAACGTGGTGGGCATTTGGCTCGTCGGCATTTGGCCCGTGCCAGTCGAAATCGACACCGAAATCGACGCCGACGACGCGTCGGCCGGGCCGCTCAACACCGGCACGGCGCCCGCCGCGGGCCCGGGCATGAGCCCCATGCCGAACCCCGCGTTCGCCGCGGCGATCATGCCGTCGGGCGGCTTGATGTCGGCGTACTCCTGCAGGCGCTGTTTCTCTTTTTCGACCTCTTCGGCGAACGTCGCCTTCATGAAGGCCGCGAGGTCTTTGCGGCCGAACACGGCTTCGGTCGTGACCAAGAACCGCTGCAGGTCGTCGGCGACTTCGCTCGCGTACTGGTAGCGGTCTTCGACGTCTTTCGCGAGCGCCTTCATCACGATTTTTTCGAGCGAGTCGGGTATGCGCCGGTTGAAGTGCGACGGCGGCAACACTTCGACTTTGCGCACCTTTTCGAGCACTGAAAAGTCGGAGTCGCCGACGAAGAGGCGTTCACCGGTCAGCATTTCGTACAAGCAAATGCCAATGGCGAACACGTCGCTGCGGCGGTCGAGCGGCAACCCGCGAATCTGCTCGGGGCTCATGTACCCGAACTTGCCCTTGAGAATGCCCGCCTGCGTCTTGGTCGCCTTGCCCGCGGCCTTGGCAATGCCGAAGTCGATGACCTTGACCTCACCGTCGTAGCTGATGAGCGCGTTCTGCGGCGACACGTCGCGGTGCACGATGTTCATGTCGCGACCCGCCCGGTCTTTGTTGCGGTGGGCGTAGTCGAGGCCTTCGCAGCACTTCGCAATGAGGTAGCAGGTGAGCGGTATGGGCGCCGGTTCGCCGCGCTTGCGGCAGCGGTCGAACACCGCGCGCATGTCTTTGCCCGAAATGTACTCCATGGCGATGAAGTACGAATTCGAGATGTTCGCGAGTTCGTAGATCTGGGCGATGTTCGCGTGGTTCAGCTGAACCGTGATCTTCGCCTCGTCGATGAACATCGAGATGAACTCTTCGTCCTCGGCGATGTTCGGCAAGATCCGCTTGATCGCCACCAGGCGCTCGAAGCCACCGGCGCCGAAGGTCTTCCCGCGCCACACCTCTGCCATGCCGCCAATGTTGATGCGGTCGAGCAGGAGGTATTTGCCGAACGGGATCGGCTGCCTTTTGACAGGCTGGTTCAAGGGGGCGGCGGGAGGTTACCAGCGTCAGCATCGAAGTACATGGGCAGCGTTTCCAGCGGCGTACGCTTTCCCGGAGCCTCTTCCCGCCCCTCCGGCGGCCTACGCTGAACCACACCGACGACCGGTGTACCGCCCGCCGTGAACAGCTGCGGGGCGCCGAAGCGCACCTCGCGCGGCAGGCCCACCACCGTGATCCACGCCTGCTGCCGGTCTTTCGACGCGCAGTAGAACAGCGTGCCCGCCGCGGCCCCCGCCACCTCGAGCTTCGGCCCCTCGCACTGCGTCTCCATCACCAGCACCC
>JBGAIY010000710.1:0-2332 GCA_044225205.1 Myxococcaceae bacterium
GGCAAAATGAACAAGTCGCTGCTCGACACTTCGAAGCAGCTGCTCGCGGTGAGCCAGTTCACGCTGTACGCCGACACGCGCAAAGGCCGGCGGCCGAGCTTCATCGACGCCATGCCCCCCGACGAAGCGAAGCGCCTCTACGCCGAATACTGCGCCAAGAACCGGGCGCTCGGCCTCACGGTCGCTGAAGGAGTCTTCGCCGCCGACATGAAGGTCTCGCTGCTGAACGACGGGCCGGTGACCATTGTGCTCGACAGCCGTGCGACTTGAGCGTTGCCGAGCGACCCCTCGCTCGCTGGCCCGAAGTTAGGTCTTTTTCCCAAGCGCTTCGAGGCCAGCTCGGTAGCGGCCCGGGTCGGCCACCCCCGGTTCGACCGAAGTGAATTCGGCGCGGCGGCTCGTCAGCAAGTCGAACGGGCCCCAAGACGGGCGGTACAGCACCTTGCGGCCATCGCGGTCGGTGATGGTGCAGTCACGAAAGGTGAGCACGAGGTGGGCTTTGCCGGCGCGGGTCACTCGGTCGAGCCGGCCGGTCAAATTCACCCCCGAAGCGAAGGTGAGCGTGCCACCTTGGCGCAACGCCTGAAGCTCGGCCTCGCCCAGGTCGGCCGTGGTGCGGCCGTCGGCCAAGGGGCCCAGCGGCGTCGAGAAGCCGTCTCGGTGGTAGGCGGGGCCTTGGCTCGACAACTCACGGCCCCCGCGCGCCAACTGGGTCGGGCCGGTGAAGCGAATGAAGTACGGTTGGTCGGCGTCGTCGCGGAGCACCGCCGCCAACTTGCCGCTGACCTGCGTGCCCAGCCCGGCCAACACCAACGTGTGGGGGTCGGCCGAGGCAAGAGCCGCCGTCAGCCGGGCGTTGACGGCCGCCCCGGTCAGCGGGGCCGCGGCGCGAGCCGCTGCGCGCAATGTCAAGGGAGGAACCAAGCCCATGGCCGTCGGTTCTATTCGCACTGGCCAGAGCTGGGCAACCGTACGGTTCGACTTCGCTTTCTGTTTTCGCGGCCCCAGCGTGTCAAACGGCGATGCGAGCCGTTTTGGAGTGCGCTGGGTTGGCGTTGGCGACGTTCGTGGCCGCGTGCGTCGTGCCTCCAGCGACGACCGCAGACGGCGGGGAGCGAGCGCGCGTCGACGGTGGTGCTTTTGACGCCGGTCACCCCGATGCGGCGGGTGCGCCCGACGCGGGCGAGCCGCGCACCGTCTTCGTTGACTTCGCTCGCGATTCGGGCCCGGTGCCCACGCTGTTTCGGCTGGGCGTGCAAGAAAACGGAGCCACCGGAGAAGTGGGCACCGCCCTTGGCACCGAGCAACGCCTCGGCCACGTGCGCCTGGGCTTGGGCTATTGGGTGTTGCGCCCTGCCACCAACCTCGACGACGCGCGAAGCCGGTTGCGCTCGCCTTTCGTCAAAGGCCAACTCGACGCGCTGCTGGCCCGGGGCGTCACCGTCACCCTCAACGTCACCGAGATGCCGCGGTACCTGTCGAACTGCCCCGACGAGACGGGCACCGAACCGGCGTCGGGCTGGCCCAAGTACGCCACCTGCCCACCGGCCGACGTGACCCAGTGGGAGGCCCTGGTCGGCGCGCTCGTCGCTGAGCTCGGGGTCGACCGAGGCATCACATGGGAGGTGTGGAACGAGCCCGACGGCCCGTTTTGGGCCGGCACGCCCGAGCAATTTTTCGAATTCTACCGGGCGACCGCGCGAGCGATACGCCGGGCCGACCCGAGCGCGAAAGTCGGCGGGCCGACGGTGTCGTGGCCGTGGGCGGGCACCCGCGCCCACGAAAGCGCGACTCGCGGCTTCATCGAGCGGTTCTTGGCGTATTGCGCGTCGCACCCCATCACCGAACTCGGGCTCGGCCGAACGCCGGTCGACTTCGTGGTGTGGCACGCGTTCGGGCTGCTGCCCGACAGTCACGCGCGCGCCATTCGCGACGTGCGGCACTGGGTCGCCGACGCGGGCTACTCGGTCGACGACACCGAGCTGCAAGTCGACGAGTGGAACATTCAGCTCGAAAGCACACCTCCCCCGAGCTCGACCGACGCGACCCAAAGCGACTCCGAAGTCGCCGCCGCGTATGGCCTTCGTACGCTGCTCGCGATGCAGCGCGCCGGGCTGACCCGCCACACCTGGTCGGCCGCGGCCGATTGGTCGGCCGGCGCGAGCGAGTTTCACGGAGGCCAGGGCCTCACCACGACCTCGGGCCTGCGTAAACCCGTGTGGAACGCGATGCGCTTGGCCGGCCTGCTCGACGGGCGTGCCGCCGAGGTGTCGACCCGCGAAGCCGACGGGCCTTACAGGGTCGACGGCATGGCGTCGGTGTCAGCCGACCA
>JBGAIY010000711.1:0-2314 GCA_044225205.1 Myxococcaceae bacterium
ACACGCTCTTGAGGGTGATGAGAATGTATTCGCGGGCGCAGGCGGCGGCGGCGAAGCCCAACAGGCCGGCCATGTACCAGCCCCCGCGGTACAACAAGTAGAGCACCGCCGGCAGCATCAGCACCGCGGTCACGACCCGAATGAGCAAATTGCGATTCTTTTCGGTCACGTACCCGCTCGTCGAAGTTGCGCGGAGGTCTGACCGAACCGTCGTTCTCGCCCTTGAAAATGCTCGAGCGCGCCCAGCAGCTCACGCGCCCGAAAATCGGGCCACAACGTCTCGGTGAAAAACAGCTCGGCGTACGCGCTCTGCCAGAGCATGAAATTCGAAATGCGGTGCTCGCCGCTGGTGCGAATGATGAGGTCGACCGGCGGCAAATTCGACGTCGTGAGCTGGGCCTCGAGCGCGGCTTCGTCGACTTGGCTCGCCCGCAGCGCCCCCTGTTCGACCTGTTGGGCCAGGGCCTTGGCGGCGGCGACGAGCTCTTCGCGGCCTCCGTACGAGAGTGCCAAGGTCAGCACGAGGCCCGTGTTGTTCGCGCTCGCCGCGCGCAGCTCGTCGAGCGGCTCGCGCACGTAGTTGGGCAACTTGCCCAACTCGCCAATGGCGTTGAGCCGCACCTGGTTGTCGAGAATTTCGGCCCGTTCTTTGAGCAAGTACTCGCGGAGCAGGTCCATCAAGCCGGCGACTTCATCGGGCGGGCGCGACCAATTCTGTGAGGAAAACGCGTACAGCGTCAGCGCCGACAGCCCCAAGCGGCGGGCGCAGCGGGTGACGTCGCGAACCGAATTCGAGCCCTCGCGGTGGCCCTCGAGACGAGGCAAGCCCTTGGCCTCGGCCCACCGACCGTTGCCGTCCATGATGATGCCGACGTGGCGGGGCAACCCGCGGGTTCGAACGGCGGCTTCGAGTTCAGAAAGAGAGTCCATGCTCCACGACAGGGCGCGCACCCTACCCGAAAGGCGCGGCGCGTCGAAGGTGCTTTCGGGCCTGACCACCATGACGCATTCTGCCGTTGCTTCGGGGCCAGAAGTCGGCCAGCGGTCGCCAACGACAAATGAACGGTCGGGGTGGGCCAGGCCACGCAACGTTCGCGTTCCGTTCGAGGGCGTCTTACGATGCCGTCGCCCCATGCCCCCGAAAGTCATCGGCCCTTACCGCGTACTCGAGACGCTCGGCAGCGGAGGGGTGGGTACGGTCTACCGTGCCATCGACCGACGCAGCGGCGAAATGGCGGCCCTCAAATTGTTGTCGACGGGGCCGGCGCTCGACCCCAAAGCCGCTCGGCGGCTCGCGCGCGAGTTCGAAACGCTGCAGCACCTCTCGCACCCCAACGTGGTGAAGGTCTACGACACGGGCGTCTTTCAGGGGTACCCGTACCTCGCCATGGAGCTGGTCGAAGGGCTCACCCTGCGCCACTATTTGGCTTTGAGTGACGAAGACCTCGAGAGCGACCAGGCCCTCGCCCGCGCCATCACCCTGCACCGGCAGAGCCTGAATTCGGGCGAAGACGACAGCGAAGACGACGAAGAAGACCCCGACGTGAAGAGCGACATTTTCAACCTGTCGACCTTCGCCGAAGAAGACCCGAGCGAAGAATATTCAGGCTCGGCCGACGACGACGATGACCCGTCGTTCGAGTCGGGCCCCGACGCGGTGCGAGGGCTCGCCGCCATGGCCGACGAGCCCGACACCAACACCAACCTGTCGGGCGAATTGATTCTGCCCTTCGACGTGGCGCCCCCCCTCGAGCGGCCCATTGGGGTGAAATTGACCGAAGCCGAGGTGGTGGCGCTCAACCGGCCCGAGCGGGTCGGCCGGCTCAAAGACGCCATGCTCCAGCTGTGCGAGGCGCTCGCGTACATTCACCAGCACGGGCTCATTCACCGAGACTTGAAGCCGTCGAACGTCATGGTCGACGAAGACCGCATCGTTCGCTTGATGGACTTTGGCCTCGCCAAGTACCTGGCCGACGACGCGGCGGTGACCGCCGGCGGCCGGCTGGTCGGCACGTTTCGGTACATGGCGCCCGAGCAAATTTTGGGCGAGCAGCTCGACGCCCGAACCGACCTCTATTCGCTGGGCGTCATTCTCTACGAGTTGCTCGCCGGGCGGCCCCCGTTCGAAGCGAAGACGCCGTACGAGCTGTGGCAGAAGGTGCTCGAAACCGAAGCGGCCCCGGCGCTGAGCCTCAATTCGCGCGGCGACCGCGCCATGGCCCGTGTCGCCCACCGGCTCA
Source organism: Myxococcaceae bacterium (assembly GCA_044225205.1). Classification (GTDB taxonomy): domain Bacteria; phylum Myxococcota; class Myxococcia; order Myxococcales; family Myxococcaceae; genus JAEUJT01. The sequence continues at coordinate 2,241 of JBGAIY010000711.1, forward strand.
TTCGCAAAGAGCCCGACGACCGGTACCAAACGGCCGAAGAAGTGTATGAGGCGTTGATCGAGTGAAACGCGAAC
>JBGAIY010000122.1:0-18073 GCA_044225205.1 Myxococcaceae bacterium
GGTCTTCGCGAAGTTGAAGCGCTCACGCGACTTTCGGGTCGTGGTGAAGGGCCACTCGTACTGAAGGTCGCCTTCACCCTTTCAGCAATTCGCGGGCGATGACCATGCGCTGAATTTGGCTGGTGCCCTCGTAGATCTGCACGAGCTTCGCGTCGCGCATGAGTTTTTCGACCGGGTACTCTTTCGAATAGCCGTAGCCACCGAACACCTGCACCGCGTCGGTGGTCACCTTCATGGCCATGTCGGCGGCGAAGCGCTTGGCGTGGCTCGAAATGAGCGTGTTGCGCTCGCCTTGATCAGCCAGCCACGCGCTCTGCCAGGTGAGCAACCGCGCCGCCTGCACGTCGGTCGCCATGTCGGCCAACATGAATTGAATGCCCTGAAAATCGGCAATGGCCTTGCCGAATTGCTTGCGCTGCTTCGAGTAGTCGATGGCGTGCTCGAGCGCGGCGCGGGCGTTGCCGACCGCGAACACCGCGGTGAGCGGGCGCGAATGGTCGAGCGTGGCCATGGCGAGCATGAAGCCCTCACCTTCGGCGCCGAGCCGGTTCGCCACGGGCACCTTCACGTCTTCGAACGTGAGCGTGACGGTGTTCGACGCGCGCTGGCCCATTTTGTTTTCGTGTTTGCCGACGGTCAGCCCCTTCGGGCGGCCCTCGACGACCACGCACATGATGCCCTTGTGCTTCTTGGCGGGGTCGGTCGTGCAGAACAGGGTGTACTGCTCGGCGAATTCACCATTCGTGATCCACTGCTTCTGGCCGTTGATGACGTAGAAGTCGCCTTCACGCCGAGCGGTGCAGCGCATGCCCGCGACGTCGCTGCCCGCGCCCGGCTCGGTGAGACAGAAGCTCGCGAGCTTGAACTTCTCGGTGAACGGTTTGAGAAATTTTTCTTTCTGCTCTTTGGTGCCACCCAGCTCAATGGGCAGCAACGCCAAGTCGTTCGCGTACATCGACGTCGCCATGCCGGAGCAGCCCCACCCCAGCTCTTCGCCGATGAGCACTTGGGCCATGTGTGACAACCCCATACCTCCGAACTCCTGGGGTATCGTCATGTTGACGAGGCCGACCTCCCAGCCCTGGCGAATGATGTCGAGGGGCATTTCTGACTTCTCGTCGAAGTGAGCCGCCTTGGGCCGCATGACCTCGCGGGCAAACTTTCGAGCGGTCTCTTGCAGCGCCTTTTCGTCGTCACTGAGCGAGAAGTTCATGTCGGGTGAAATAGCACAGCAGAATTGACCGAGTGAGCAAGCGAGCAAATACTCCGCCGCCAGGGCCGCAGCATTTGGGTTTTCAGGGCAAGGGGCAACCACACATGTATCGGGTTTCAGTTCGCGCATTCGTCGCAGTGACGTTGTTTGTGTTCGCCGTGGGTACGGGCTGTGGGCCAGCCAAAGTCGACCCGACGCTCGACCTGAGCGCGTCTCCGCGCAGCATCGACAACAAAGGCGCAGTCACCAAGCTCACCGTGACCGCCGCCGACTCGGCTGGCAAACCGGGCACCGGCAAGGTGACCTTCTCGGCCCCGGCCGGCACGCTCAAAGCTGGCGGCGAAGTCACCTTGGCCGCGGGCACCGGCACCATCGATTTTGCCTGTGACTTGAGCGCCGACCCGGGCTGCGTGGGCACGGTGCCGGTGACGGCGACGTGGGGCAGTGGAGCCAACGAACTGACGGCGAACGCGAACATCACCATTCTGGGGCCCGTGCCGACCAAAGACGCCGGGTCGGGTGACGACGGCGGCAGCTCGACGGTCGACGCCGGCACCGACGCGGGCACGGTGCTCACGGTCTTCGACGGCGGGGTCGTGGGCGAATACACGGTGTCGCTCAAGCTTGAGAAAGTGGTGCTGTTGAAAGGCACCGGAGACCGCATGGGGGTCACCGCCCACGTGACGAAGACCGCGACTCCGACGGTAGGGGTGGCCGGAGCCACGGTCGCCTTCACCGCGCCCGGAGGCGCTTCGTTTGCCCAAACCCCGACCGCGGCGACGAGCGCCACGACCGACGCCAACGGCGATGCCGTGGTGACGCTGTTTGTTGGCACGGCGAGCTCGGCCGTGGTGCTCACCGCGAGCGCCTTCGACGCGAGTGCGTACGTCGCCATACCGGTCGCCAACATCGCCCTCATTGAATGGGCCAGCGACCCGCGCACGAAGACCCCGTTGACGTTGAAGAGCACGGGCCGCGTCTCGTCGACTCCCGTGTTTTTTAGGGTCACCGACAGCACCACGCTGCCCGTTCAAGGTGTCGACGTGAACTTCGACATAGGGCCGGGTTCTCCCGCGGGGTGCACGGTGACCAATTCTGGTCGCACCGACGCGATGGGGTTGGTGCAAACCACGTTGACGAGCGGCGAGGCCCGCGGGAGCGTCACCGTGCAAGCCGTCGTGGCCGCGACCGCCGGCACCTCGGGTGAACGGCTGGCGGCGCGCTCGTTCGAGGTGATCATCGGTCGGCCGGCCGACAACAACTTCAGCTTGGCCTGCACCCGAAAGACGTTGCCGGCATTGCAAGACGCCATGCCCCCGCGCAACGACTTGTCGTCGGCCTGCACGGTGTCGATGGCCGACCGCGACGGTGCCATTTTGCCCTTTGCCGTCGACGTGCTGTGGGTGACCGAAGCGGGCTCGCTGCAGTCGAGTACCCAGTCAGACGGTTCTGGCCGGTCGATGAACAACTACCAAACGGGCAGCAGCTTGCCGGTCGCGACGACGCCCTTCGTCGGTGAACCGTACGACCTCGATCGCAACCCCCGCGATCAATTCGTCACCATCGTCGCCGCGACCAACGGCGAAGAACAGTTCTGGGACGGCTCGGGTGACGGCGGCGTTCTCAACGGCCAATGGGACCCCGGCGAATGGTTCGTCGACCAAGCCGAACCGTTTGTCGACGCCAACGACAACGGCATCTACGACGACGGCGAGAAATACCTCGACACCGAGCGAATCGACTGCGCGACGGGCGCCAAGCAAGCCAAAAACATGCACTGGGACGGCCCCAACGGTTGCTGGGACTCAAGCGTGCTGCTGTGGAGACCCGTGCACATCATCTACACCGACGTCGCGTTCTTCGGCACCGGTCAGAGCGGCCCATTCTTGGAAGTGACCTACCCGAGCACGGTGCTCAATGACGCGACCTCGCTCATACCGTTCAAGTGGTGGGACAATTTCTACAACCGAGCGGGTGTCGATTCGATCACCGTGGCCAAACTCAGTGGCGCCCGGGGCTCGGCTTCGGTCACCGCCAACAATTCGGGCGAAACCTGGGGCCACGACCTCGTCTATTACACCGCCCGCGGCTCCGAGACCGCGGGCGTCGTCACCGAGACCGGTACGTGTGACGGGCCTGACCGAGCGAAACCCACCAACGGAGAGCGGTGCTTCAGGCGCTTCAAAATCGCAGGCTGGCGAACCAACCCCGTCAACGGCACGTTGGTGCTGACGGGGCCTCCGGTCAACGCGCCGCCCGGGGCGAGTTCAAGCTCGTTTCAGCTCGTCGGCAACAACAGCAAGGCGAGCCCGACCTTGGCACCGCCTTTCTCGGTCACCTACCCGCAGTGACCGTCACTTCGCCTTGGGCACCTTCTCCCAGTCGGCCAAGAACTTCTTGATGCCGGCGTCGGTAAGCGGGTGCTGGGCGAGCTGTTGAATGACGCTCAGCGGCAGCGTGGCGACGTCGGCTCCAATGAGGGCCGACGTCAGCACGTGCACGGGGTTGCGCACGCTGGCGACCAGCACCTGCGTCTTGAAGCCGTAGTTCTTGTAAATCGTGACGATGTCGCGAATGAGCGCCATGCCGTCTTGAGAAATGTCGTCGAGGCGGCCGACGAAGGGCGAAATGTAGGTGGCGCCGGCCTTGGCGGCGAGCAGCGCCTGGTTGGCCGAGAAGCACAGCGTCACGTTGGTGCGAATGCCCTCGGCGGTGAACGCCTTCACCGCTTTCATGCCCTCGGTGCCCATGGGCACTTTGATGACGACGTTGGGGTGAATTTTCGCGAGCGTCTTGCCCTCGGCGATGAGCTCAGGCGCGGTGAGCGACACGCACTCGGCCGAAATGGGCCCGTCGACGATGCTGCAAATTTCACGAATGGTCTCTTCGAGCGGGCGGCCGACCTTGGCCAACAGCGACGGGTTGGTGGTGACGCCGTCGACACAGCCCATGTCGTTGGCAATGCGAATTTCTTTCACGTCGGCGCTGTCGATAAAGAATTTCATGTTTTCATCTTTCGACCCGGTTCGAGCCGGTTGAAGGTGGTGCCGACCTCGTAGCCGATGTACACGCTGGCCGCCATGGCTCGTCGGCCCCCGCGTCGCAAGGCACCCGCCCCCCCGAAACCGTCGCCCCGAGCGCAACTGGCGTGGGCGCGCACGGTGCTGCAAACCGAGGCGCGCGCCATTTCGTCGCTCGAGGGGCGGCTCAACGGCCACTTCGTCGACGCGCTCGAATTGCTGAGCGCGGCGAAGGGCCGCATCGTCGCGACCGGCATTGGCAAGCCGGGGTTCATTGCGCAAAAATTTTCGGCCACGTTGGCGTCGGTGGGCATTGCGTCGCTGTACCTGCACCCGGCCGAAGCGGCGCACGGAGACCTGGGCCGCATCGTCAAAGGCGACGTGGTCGTGGCGCTGTCGAACTCGGGAGCCACCGAAGAAGTGACGCGGTTGTTGGTGCCGCTCAAACGGCTCGGGGTGAAAGTGCTGGCGCTCACCGGAGACGCCAAGTCGGCGCTGGCGACCGGGGCCGACGTCGTCATCGACATCGGCGTCATCGACGAGGCATGCCCCATTGGCCTCGTGCCGACCGCGTCGACCGCGGCCTTGCACGCCATGTGCGACGCACTGGCCATGACCCTGGCCTGGCGCAACCAACTGACGCCCGAGTCGTACGCGTTGTACCACCCGGGCGGCAAGCTGGGCCGGTCGGTTCTCAAAGTGAGCGAGCTGATGCGGCGTGGCGAAGCCAACCCGGTCGTGCGTGAAACGGCCCCGCTGTCGCGCGTGTTGGCGGTGATGACGCAGACGCCGGGCCGCCCGGGGGCGGCGTTGGTGGTCGACGCCCAGGGCCGCTTGGTGGGCATTTTCACCGACGGCGACTTGCGGCGGTTGGCCGAGCAGCGCCGGCTCGACATGGCGAGCGCGGTGGAGCATGTCATGGCGAAGCGCCCAAAGTGGGTGAGCCCCGACGAATTGGTGCTCTCGGCTTCGGCGCTGATGCGCGAGGCCCGTGTTGATCAGCTGCCGGTCGTCGACGCGCGCGGCCGCCCGGTCGGTCTGCTCGACGTGCAAGATCTGCTGGCCAACCGCTTGGTGTGACTCACCCGGTAAGCCGTGACCCCGGGAGGGCACCGGCAACCCCCGAAAACTGGGAGAAATTCCAGGGGCATGGCCATTGCTTTTTGTCAGTTGGAGAACGCGGTTGAAGCGCCGTCGGCGCGGCCGTCAGGTTCTTGGCGAGGGTGTCTTGAGCGCGTTTCCATCTCCGACTTCGTTGGCGTCGATGGTGAATGACATCACCACGAGCATGATGAACCTGAAGTTTGCGCTGGTACCAAACCACGATTCGACCCTCACCCCGTACCGGCGGGCGGTGCTGCCGATACCGGGCAGCAACCCCATTTCCATCGTGATCATGTCTGATCAGTCGAGCTGCGAAAAACTGAGCAGCCGCCTGTTCATGGTGAAGTTGGCCGAGGTCGACGTGGCCATGGTCGAAGACACCTTGCGCGAACTGGCGAACATCACCGCCGGGCAGGTGAAGCGCGCCATGTCGATCGACCAGGCCCTCGGGCTGCCGAAAATTCTCATCGGTTCAGAGCCGTGGTCGACGGCGTCGAGCCACTCGCAGTGCATCACCCTGCGTTCTACCGATGAAGACGTCGACCTCGAAGTTCAGATCAGCAAACACTGACCATGGCCCAACCCAACAGCGCTACCGACCTTGTGCGAAGCCTCATCGGCTCGGCGTTCGCCGACTTGGTGAATGACACCCGCCGAGCGCAAAGCCTGCTGCGCGAAGCCATGCCGGGCATCGTGAACAACTTTCAAGGGCTCCAAGACCAAGTCGCGGGCCACGTGAAAATGGTCGACGACCTCTCGAACCAGCTGCAGGGGGCGGGCGGCGACGGCGGCCTCGTGGGCTCGATGCGCGTCGTCATCGACACGTTCGTGAAAGACCTCGTCGGCGTCAGCCACCAAAGCATGCGCATCGTCGAGCGCGTCTCGCTGATGGAAAAAGAGGTCAATTCGGTGATGCGCAACGCGCGCGACATCGAAGAAATGGCGCACACCACGCACTTCATTGCATTGAACGCCACCATCGAAGCGCAACGCAGCGAAGCCGGCCGGCCGTTTCGGGTCGTCGCCGAAGAAATCAAACGGCTGGCGGGCGACGCCGAAGCCTTCAGCTCGAACATTCGCGACGCCATTGGCCGGTGCAAGCGGCGCCTCACCGAAACGCATGACCTCGTCACCAGCTTTGCGTCGCACGACATGACCGTCGCCCTCAGCGCGCAGACCGGCGTCGTGGCGACGGTGACCTCCATTGGCAACGCCAACCAACGCATGGCCGCCACGCTGCACGAACTCGACACCAAGGTTCGCGACTCGATTCGGGCGCTGCAGTTCGACGACATTCTCATGCAGTTGCTCGGCAGCATCGGTCAACGCATCGGCTTGCTCGAGAGTGTGTGGCTCGAATCGCTGCCCGCGACGCTGAGCCCCGAAGACGCCGAGCGTCTGCGCACCGCCTACGAGCGCCACCGACCCGACCTCGAGGGTCGACAAGTCGTCGGGCAAGAAAGCCTCGACGCAGGTACCGCCGAACTCTTCTAGCGAGACCAACCATGATTCAATCGACACATTCAAAAGACGAGTTGACGGTCACCATTGACGGCACTTTCAACTTCAGCTGCTTTCAAGAATTTCAGCGGGCGCTGGGCGACAAGCCCGTCAAAGCCTTCGTCATCGACCTCCGCCGAACCGAGTACCTCGACAGCGCGGCGCTGGGCATGTTGCTGTTGGTGCGTGAACGGGCCGGCAACGACCCCACCCGCGTCAAGCTGCTGCTGGGGCCGGGGCAGCCAACCGAAGTGCTCAAGCTCGCTCATTTCTCGTCGCTCTTCACCATGGCCTGAATGACGCCCGGGCCCACCGCGCTGTACTGGCTCGGCGCCCCTGACGACGCGACCGACGGCACGCGCGTCGCTTCGACCGACGAGCTGCCGGCAGACTTGGCGGCGGCGGTGGTGGTCGTCGCCGCTGGGCGCCCCGGGTGGCCCGACGAAGTACGCGACATTCGGCGCCGGGGCGGGCGCGCGGTCGCGTGCGTGGCCGACGACGACCCGGCCCGCGCGCAGGCGCAAGCGCTTTGCTTCAGCACGCGCTTGAGCCCCATGGGAGAACTGCGCCGGCAAGTCGAAGCCCTGCGGGTCGCTCCCGACCTGCAACGACCGCTGTGCCGACGCTTTCGGTTTCGCACGCTCGACGAAGCCGAAGTGCTGGCGCACCTGATCGCTGAAGAGCTGCCCAACCCCGTGCGACGGCTGACCGGCCTGCTCGAGCTGCTGCTCAACGCCATCGAGCACGGCAACTTGGAGATTTCGGCGGCCGAAAAACAAGCGCTCGTGATGAGCGGCCGCTGGCTCGGCGAAGTGAACCGGCGCCTGAGTCTCGAGACGTACGCGCACCGCGCCGTGGCGGTGACGCTCGAGCAGCGGCCCGGGGAGTGGGTGCTCACCATTGAAGACGAAGGCCACGGCTTCGACCACGCGAAGGTCGACTTTTCGCTGGCCCCCTCCCAGCTGCCACGGGGTCGAGGCATCGCCTTGGCGCGCGCCATGAGCTTCGATTCGATTCGCTTCGAGGGCCGGGGCAACCGCGTGGTCGCGACGGTGGTGACGCCATGAACGCCACGACCCGGCCCCCACGGCGGCTCAAAGTGCTGGTGGTTGATGACGAGCGAATCAGCCGGCGGCTCATGCGAGCGGCGCTCGAAAGCGAATTCGACCTGCTCGAAGCAGCCGACGGTGCCGAGGCGGTCGAGGCCTTCAAGACGTTTCTGCCCGACGTGGTGTTGCTCGACGTCGACATGCCGGTGCTCGATGGGGTGGCCGCGGCCAGGCAAATTCGAGAACTCGCCCAAAACCGGTTCGTGGCGATTTTCGTCATCAGCAGCGCTGAAGAACAGCCGACGCTGATTCGGGCGTTGGGGGCGGGGGCCGACGACTTTCTGCCCAAGCCGTTCAACGCGAACGTGTTCATGCCGAAGCTGGCGGTGTTTATGCGGCTTCGAGACCAGCAAGAGCGAATTCTGGCTCAGAACCACGCCCTCGACGCCTACCAGCAAGAGACCCGCGCCGACCACGCCATTGCCGCGCAAATTTTTACGCGAATGAGCAGCCGGGCGGCGCACGACCCCGGCCTTCGAATGATGATGTCGTCGTTGCTGGGCGACTTCAACGGCGACGCCATTTTGAGCGCGGTGACGCCCCGCGGCCAGTTGCGCCTGTTGCTCGCCGACGTCACCGGCCATGGCCTCATGGGCGCCCTCGGCACCCTGCCGCTCGGCACCACCTTCTACACATCGACCGAGTCGGGCCTGCCACTGCTCGAAACGACCCAGCGCATCAACCGAGAACTGACGCTGTTGATGCCGACCAACCTGTTTTCGGCGGGCGTCTTCATTGAGCTCGACCGAGCGGCCGGCGAAGTCACGTTGATCAACGCGGGCATGCCCCCGGTGTTCGTGGTCAGTGCCGACGGCGTACGCGAGGTGACGTCGACCAACGTGCCGTTGGGCATCGTTCAGGGCATGGAACTCAACGTCGTACGACTGAGGGTACAGCCCGGAGACCACGTCTATGCCATGTCTGACGGCATCGTCGAGCGCAAAGGCCCCAACGGAGACTTGTTCGGGAGCGAGCGCGTGCGGGCGTTGCTCGAGACCGTGAAGCCGACCGAGGCGTTCGACGCGCTCGTCGCGGCCGTCGGTGCCTTCTCGAACGACGCCGACGACGTCACGCTTTTGGCGGTGAAGGTGTAGCGAGCGACCCGCGGCTCTCCCGCGACCCGCGGCACCTCGAGCAAACCCCCGATCATGCGTCAGAATTCGCGTGGGCACGAAACGAGCAATCAGCCAGGGTGTGACCACGCCTCTGAAGCTGCCACCGAGCCTCGACATTCGCGGGGTCGCCGGCCTGCTCGAACCCTTGCGGGTACACCTCGCCACGGTCGGCGCCGAAATTGACGGCACCGACGTCGAGCGCTGCGACACGGCCGGCGCGCAGCTGCTCGTCGCCGCCGCCCGCGCGGGGAAAGCGCAGTGGCGCTTTTCAGAGGCCCTTTGGGCCGGGTGACCGCGCTCGGTATCGAGCGCTCGCTGTTTCAGCAGGAGACCCCATGAGCCGCGCTGCACTCGTCGTCGACGATTCCTACATGCAAGAAATGGTCGCCACCGCGCTGACCAAGGCGGGCTTTCGGGTGAAAAGGCCGGCAACGGCAAAGAAGATTACGCTTCGCTGTCGGGCCGGTCGACCTCATCGTCACCGACCTCAACATGCCGGAGATGGACGGCATTGCCTTCATCAAAGGGCTGCGCGCCCTGCCCCACAAGTTCACGCCGGTGCTGGTGCTGACCACCGAGGCGTCGACCGGTCGCAAAGACCAGGGGCGCGCGCGAGGGCCACGGGCTGGCTCGTGAAGCCGTTTCGACCCTGAGAAATTGTTGGCGGTCGTCAAAAAGGTCGTGCGGTAGACATGGCGTCAGACGACCACAAGCAGTTTCTCTCGACGTTCTTCGACGAAGCCGCCGACCACGTGCGCACCCTCGAGGCGCGCCTGCTCGAGCTCGAAGCCAACCCGAGTGACTCCGAACTGCTCAACGCGCTCTTTCGGGCCGCGCATTCGGTCAAAGGGGCGAGCAGCATGCTCGGCTTCGAGACGCTCGCGGCGCTCACCCACGCGATGGAAAACGTGTTGGAGGCCCTTCGGGGTTTCAGGCTGCGCAGCAGCCCGTTGGTCGCGTCGACGCTGCTCGACGCCACCGACCTGCTCGCCGAGTGTCTCCACGCCGCGTCGACCGGAGAAAAGGCACCCGACATTGCTGCGCTCGTCAGCCGCCTCGAGGCCTTGACCGGCACCGCCGCGACCGTTGTGGCGCACCCAGTGGGCCTCCCAGACGCCACCCCTCGGGCCGCCCGGCCGGTGGTCGTCACCTTTCGCCCACCACCCGACGTCTTCGCCCAGGGGCTCGACCCCGGCTTGTGCGTGCGTGAATTGCTCGAACTCGGCACGGGTCACGCCACCCTGTTGGCCGACGCGCTGCCTTCGCTCGCGTCGCTCGACCCCGAACAGTGCCACCTGGGTTGGCGCATCGAACTGACAACGACGGCCTCTCAGCAGCAATTGCGCGACGTGTTCATGTTCGTGGCCGACCCGGTCGAACTGAGCTTCAGCGAGCCCGGCGCCAAGCCCACGGCGCTCCCCAGTGCCCCGCGGGCGACGGGGGCCGGCGACAAGCGAACGACCGACCACGCGACCCTGCGGGTGAACACGTCGAAAGTCGACCGGTTGATCAACCTGGTGGGCGAGCTGGTCATCGCCCAAGCCATGGTCAGTCGCTCACTCGCGAACTTCACCACCGAAGAGCTGCCTCGCTTGCGCGAAGCCGCGCTCGAAATGGAGCGCCACACCCGCGAATTGCAAGACGGCGTGATGAACATACGCATGGTGCCCATTGGCAGCATCTTCGGGCGCTTTCGCCGGCTCGTGCGCGACGTGGCCGAGACGCTCAACAAAGACATCGCGCTCGACGTGGTGGGCGAGGGCACCGAGCTCGACAAGAGCATGGTCGAGGCGCTGGCCGACCCGCTGACCCACCTCGTTCGCAACTCGGCCGACCATGGGCTCGAGACCGCCGCCGAGCGGGTCGCCGCGGGCAAGCCCCCCCAAGGCACCATTCGGCTGAGCGCTCGGCACCAGGGCGGCAACGTCTTGGTCGAAGTGAGCGACGACGGCAAAGGGCTCGACACTGAGCGCATTCGCGCTCGCGCGGTGGAGCGCGGGTTGATCAGCGAGGGCGCCGCGCTGAGCCCTGAAGAAATTCACCAGCTCATTTTCGCGCCCGGGTTCTCGACGGCTGCCCAGGTGAGCGACCTGTCGGGCCGCGGCGTGGGCATGGACGTGGTGCTCCGCAGCGTCGAGGCGCTCAAAGGCTCGGTCACGATCAGCACCGAACGCGGCCGCGGCTCGAAGTTCGTGCTGACCCTGCCGCTCACCTTGGCGATTCTCGACGGCATGGCGCTGCGGGTCGGCCGCTCGACCTTCGTGCTGCCGCTGAGCCAAGTGGTCGAAACGCTGCCCTTCACCGCCGCGCACCTGCGCCACTTGCCGAACGGCGGCAAAGTGCTCTCGGTACGAGGGCAAACGCTGCCGCTGTTGCGACTCTCCGAGCTGCTCGCTCTGCCCGAAGACCAGAACAACCCCCACCCCTTGGTCGTCTTGTGTGAAGCGCCAGAATTGACCTACGCGCTCACCGTCGACGAGCTGCTCGGGCAAGGCCAGTTCGTCATCAAGAGCCTCGAGACCAACTACCGCCGCATGGAGGGAGTGCTGGGGGCCACCATTTTGGGTGACGGCACCGTGTCGTTCATTCTCGACGTTCAAGCCCTCGCGACGCTGGGCCGACTCCGGCCCGCGCGCCTGGCTCACGGTCGGGAGGCCGCGTGACCCCTCGCCCAGTCACCTCAGTGTCGAATCGAAGTCGCTTCGCTCGCGACGAATTGTTCGCCTCGAGCTCAACCCCAGGCAACCCACAACACGCATGAACCCAACGAACCGAAAACCGACCGCCCCCAAGAACAACCGCGCCACCAAGGGTCGCAAAGCCGACAGCGGCGCCCTGCTGCTCGCCTCGCTCGACCGATCACAGGCGCGCATCGAGTTCGACCTCGAAGGTCGGGTGCTCGACGTCAACGACAACTTCTGCCAAACAATGGGCTACGTACGCGACGAGGTCATCGGGCAGCACCACCGCTTGTTCTGCCCGGCTTCGTTCACGTCGTCGCCCGACTACGTCGAATTCTGGGCCAAGCTCCGGCGGGGTGAATCGGTGTCGGGCGCGCTCGCTCGGGTCGGCAAAGGGGGGCGGCCTGTCTGGCTCCAAGCCATTTACAACGTGGTGCTCGACGCCCAAGGCCAACCAGAACGGGTCGTGAAGTTCGCCAGCGACATCACGGCGACCGAAGCCGAACGACAACGAAACATCACTGAGCAAAACGACGCCCAGCAGCAAATCGAACAGCTCCTCGCGGCGGCGAGCCGGGGCGAGCTGAACAACCGACTCAACACCGAAAGGTACAGTGGGTTCACGCGGGTGGTGGGCGACGGCATCAACGCCATTCTTCAGACCGTCGTCACGCCGCTGCAAGAGAGCATTTCCGTGCTCGAGGGGCTCTCGCGCGGCGACTTGAGCAAGAAGCTCGAAGGCGCCTACGAGGGCGACTTTGCGACCCTGCGCGACGCCCTCAACAGCACGGTCGCGACCCTCGCGCGCATGGTGAGCGCCATTCGTGAAGGCAGCGACGCCATCGCCACTTCTTCTCAAGAGCTCACCACCGGCACCGACGACCTGAACGACCGCACCCAAGAGCAGTCTTCAGCCATTGAAGAAACGGCGGCGTCGCTCGAAGAGCTCACCAGCACCGTGAACCAGAACGCCGAGAGCGCGCGTTCGGCCGCGCAGCTGGCCAGCGCCGCCCGGGGCCAAGCCGAGAAAGGCGGCCAGGTCGTGAGCCAAGCGGTCGAATCGATGCAGGCGATCAACACATCGAGCAAGAAGATCAGCGACATCATCGGCGTCATTGACGAAATCGCGTTTCAGACGAACCTGCTCGCTTTGAACGCCGCCGTCGAAGCGGCTCGCGCCGGCGAACAGGGCCGCGGCTTCGCCGTCGTCGCCGGAGAGGTTCGCAACCTCGCCCAACGCAGCGCCTCCGCCGCCAAAGAAATCAAGGCGCTGATCAGCGACAGCGTCGAAAAGGTCGGCCAAGGGTCTCGCCTCGTCAACGAGTCGGGCTCGGTGCTCGCCGAAATCGTCACCTCGGCCAAGAAGGTGAACGACGTGGTGTCTGAGATCGCCGCCGCCAGCAAAGAACAAAGTTCAGGCATCGCCCAAGTCAACATCGCCATGAACAAGATGGACTCGATCACTCAGCAGAACGCGGCGCTCGTCGAAGAGTCAGCCGCCGCGACCCGGTCGATGGCCGACCAGACGCGCAAGTTGCTCGAGCAAGTGTCGTTCTTTCGCTTGAGCCAGAGTGCCGAGAGCGAGCAGCCTCCAGCTCACAAGCCGCCGAGCCGGCCGGCGCCGCGCGCGCAACCCAAGCCCGCCCCCAAAGCCGCGGCGGCCCCCAAAGCCGCAGCGGCCCCCAAGGCGGCTCGGCCCAGCACGCCCCGACCCTCGGCCCCAGTCGAGCCGGCCGCGGCCGTCGCCCCCGCCACCGAAGAAGCCGGCTGGTCTGAATGGCAGGAGATCTGAACATGGCCCCCCAACGCGAAGTCTCTCAATTTTTGACCTTCACGCTCGGCGCCGAATGGTTCGCGGTCGACATCTTGAAGGTACAAGAAATCAAGTCGTGGGTGGCCATTACGCCAGTGCCGAACGCGCCGGCCGACGTGCGCGGCGTCATCAACTTGCGCGGCGCGGTGGTACCGGTCATCGACCTGCGACGGCGTTTTCACATGCCCGACGTCGAGCCGACGAAGTACTCGGTCATCGTCGTCGTGCGGGTGGGTGAAAAGACCATGGGCCTCGTGGTCGACGCGGTGTCTGACGTGCTCGACGTGGTGTCAGACCAAATTGCGCCACCGCCGCACCTCGAACAGGGCGGCACCGACTACATGAAGGGGTTCGCACGCAGCGGCGAGCAGCTCATCGTGATTCTCGACATCGACCGAACCCTGGGCGTGGCCACCGCCCCTACGGCAGCCGCCGCCTGACATGGAACCTGAAGGTCTTTCGAACCAAGAATTCAAGTCGCTCGCGGGGCTGGTCTACGAAAAGACCGGCATCGCGCTGTCTGATTCGAAAAAGCCGCTGGTGACCTCGCGTCTGCAGAAGCGCCTGCGCAAGCACGGGCTCGACAGCTTCGGGGCCTACTACGACTTCGTGCTCGACCACGCCGAAGAGGTCGAAGAACTGATCAACTGCATCACCACGAACAAGACCGACTTCTTTCGCGAAGAGGTGCAATTCACCTACCTGCGCGACACGTTGTTGCCTCTGCTCAAGGCCAGTCGGCGGTCGCGGCTGCGGCTTTGGAGCGCCGCGGCTTCGACCGGTGAAGAGGCCTACACGTTGGCCATGACCGTCTGGGGCGCGCTCCCCGACCCTGAACGGTGGGACGTGCGCATTCTCGGTACCGACATCGACACCGCGGTGCTCGCCAAGGCCCGGGCCGGCTTCTATTCGGCCGACCGGGTCGAGCAGCTGCCCACCAACCTGCTCGACCGGCACTTCGAGCGCGCCGACGGCGGGTACGTCGTGCGGCCGCACCTCAAGAAGTGGGTCGACTTTCGGCAAATGAACCTCACGGCCGAGCGCTGGCCGCTGAAACAGCAATTCGACGCCGTCTTCTGCCGCAACGTGATGATCTACTTCGACCAGCCGACGAAAGACCGGCTCGTGCGAAAGTTTGTCAAGCACGTCGCACCCGACGGTCGGCTCTTCGTCGGCCTCTCCGAAGCCATCTACTGGACACACGATGTCTGGCGACCAGTCGGCCCCAGCACCTACGAGCACGTCAACCAACCAGGTTCGCCAGACGCGACGCCGAACACCGAGCCCCCCGCCCCAGCAGCCTCGGCACCGCCCCGGCCCTCGCGCCCCAGCCGCAACCGGCCACCGGGCACCGAAGGCCTGCCCATGACCCGCATCATCGTGGGTGAAGTCGAGGCGCGCACCGAACCCGCCGTGCTGTCGACGCTCTTGGGGTCTTGTGTCGCCATTGGCCTGTACGACCCACAGCGCGGCATCGGCGGGCTCAATCACTTCTTGTTGCCCAGCACGAGCGAAGTGACCGAGGAGCGAGCGGCGAGCTATGGCGCGTGGGCGATCGAGCTGCTGATCAACAAGTTGCTGACCCTGGGCGCCAATCGCAGCGACCTCCGCGCTAAAATCTTCGGCGGTGGCCGCATGTTGCAAAGCCGAGGGGTGAACGAAATTGGCGCTTCGAACCTCGCGTTCGCTCGCTCGTTTCTCGAGAATGACGGCATACCCGTCACCGCGGTGTGTGAAGGCGGCGAATGCGGCCTCGACGTGACCTTCTTGACCGCCACCGGCCAGGCCTTCACCCGCCCCATACCCATGACCCAACTGCGCGCCGTCAGCATGCTCGACGAAAAGCAGCTGGCCCGAGTCAGCCACGAGCCCGTCGCTCCCGACAACGACGTGGAGCTCTTCTAAATGAGCGGGCCTCGAGTCTTGGTGGTCGACGACTCAGCGCTGATGCGGCAATTGCTCACCAACATTTTGAGCAACGAAGGGTGCGACGTGGTGGGCACCGCGTCAGACCCCAAGGTCGCGGTGCAACGGCTGCAACAACTCAAGCCCGACGTGCTCACCCTCGACGTCGAAATGCCCCACATGAACGGGCTCGACTTTCTGGCTCGGTTGATGCGCAACGCGCCAATGCCGGTGGTGATGGTGTCGTCGCTCACCGACCGTGGAGCCGAAACCACGTTGCAGGCGCTCGAGCTGGGCGCGGTCGACTTCGTCACCAAGCCCAAACTCGACGTCAGTGCTGGCACCCACGCGTTGGCCGAAGAGCTGGGCCGCAAAGTACGAACCGCGGCCACGGTGCGGGTCGCTCGGCGACAAGCCGCACCCCAGCTTGCCGAACTCCGACCCAAGCTCGAGCCGGCCCTGATCCACACGACCGACCGGGTGTTGTGCCTGGGCGCTTCGACGGGGGGCACCGAGGCGCTCACCGAAGTGCTCTGCGGCCTGCCGCCCGACGCCCCGGGTGTCGTGATTGTTCAGCACATGCCCGAGCGATTCACCAAGCAGTTGGCCGCACGTCTCGACCGAGTCACGTCATTGCATGTGACCGAGGCCACGCACGGCGTTCGGGTCTTGCCCGGCCACGCCTACATTGCCCCGGGCAACCGTCACCTCCGCATCGTGCGGAGCGGCGCCACCTATGTGTTGTCGCTCAGCGACGAACCACCGGTCGACCACCACCGCCCGTCAATCGACGTGTTCTTCGAGTCGGCGGCGCGCGCGGTGGGTCACAACGCCGTCGCCGCCATTCTCACCGGCATGGGCGCCGACGGAGCCGAAGGCCTCAAGCTCATGCGCGACGCCGGAGCACGAACCATCGCCCAAGATGAAGCGAGCTGCGTCGTCTACGGCATGCCGAAAGAGGCCGTCGCGTTGGGCGGTGTCGAACGCGTGGTTCCACTCAAGGGCGTCGCCAGCGCGATGCTCAAATTCGCCCGTGAGGGCTAAGTGATCAGCCAGCCACCTTGGTTGTCGTCGGTGCGGGTACGAACGACCAGTGCGACCAACGCTTTCTCATGGTCGGTGCGTCTGCGACGTTGAGACGGTGAGACGTTCACACCCCAAGCACCGAAGTTGCGCGCCTCGATGGTGATCTGGTCGAGCGCCGCGACGGTGTTCATGAGCGGGCGACTACCGTTTGTGCCCAAGCGCCTCCGCTCGACTGAGGGCGAATCGCCCGACCGAACTCGAGCTCGACCGCAGGCGGCGCCTACCGGCCCCGACCCCGACCGTGTCGAGCTGACGCCGAACGGCGTTGCGAAACCCACACGAGCGCCAACAGCGCCGCGGCGCTCAGCCCGTCGAAACCAACCGAACAGCTCGCACAATGGCCGGCCACCGCGTCACCGAGGCCACCATCACTCCGCGGCCCACCGTCATTGGCGCCAACCTCGCCCGCATCGGCAGAGGTACCCGCGTCGCCAGCGGCTCCGGCCCCCGCGTCGATCGCCGAGCCCGCGTCAACGACCGGCAGCGACCCCGCGTCGTAGCCAACCGGCGGAGCCCCCGCTCGAAAGAAGCGGGCGTTCTCGGTCGCACTGTTGACGAGCACGTAGCCGTTGAACTTGGGCACGTACGCGAAGCGTTTGAACGTACCGTTGCCTTGCTGTTCGGCGAAGCCGCCGGGCGCGGTCTGGGTGTCCCACGCGTTGGTGTCGGCGTTGAGCGAATACACGGAGTCACCACCGGCCCACGCCACGACGCGGCGCAGTTGGCTGTTGTACGTCAGCCCCGGGTACACCGGGTCGACGACGGCGGCTCCACCGGTCGTCGTCAGCTTGCGACCGACGTACCGGTTCGGCCCTTCGAGGTCGTACACGTGCACGCTGCCGGCTCCGACAATGTAGAAGCGCCGTGCGTCAGGGTCGACGACACCCGTCATGTGGTAGTCGATGAAGAAGTCGTCGTTCGACAAAAGGGCCCAGCTGTTCGCATCGACGTCGTACGAGTACAGGCGCGCCTGATCATGCGCGAAGAGCAGTTTCGTCACCGGGTCGTACCCCGTGACGATGCCCGGCACCGGCCGCGGGTGCTCGCCGGTGGGGTGCATTTCAGACCACTTCTGCGTCTGAAAATCGTACGTCCACGTGTCGTCGTACAGATAGCCGCATTGCCAACGAGACCCGCCGTACGCGAAGAAGCGGTCGACGTGGCTCAAGTACGCGAGCGAGTCGTAGGTGTGCCGCGACACCAACAACCCGTCGGGGTACGTGTGGCCGTCGCCAGAGCAGCCGGGGTTGCTGAGGTCGGTTGACGGGTCGGTCAACCGCTTCATGGTCGCCGTGCCGTCGAGTTCGAGCGCGTACAGCTCGTTGCCCGCGTAGTCGGCGTGGCCCCCACCAAAAAGAATCAGTCGGTTTCGCACCGGGTCGAAGGCCGCGCTGTTCCACGCGGCGATGAGCATGGGGCAGTGGTAGGTGAAGTCGTAGTCAGCCGTCGCTGGCGGGCAAACGGGTTGCAACTGCGTGCCCGGCAGCGAAGACCAGCCCGCGTCGAACTGCGCGAGCGACAGCACCA
>JBGAIY010000123.1:0-17608 GCA_044225205.1 Myxococcaceae bacterium
ATCGCGAACGCGGGCATCGGCACCTTCGGGTTGGGCGGCGGGGGCGGCGGCGGCATGGGCATCAAGGGCGCGGAGTTGTTGCGGGGCAAAGGTGGGGCGGGCATCGGCGCGTTGGGAGCGGGCAACATTGGCAAAGGGTCGGTGTCGGGCACGGTGACGCACGCGGTGTCACGCACGATTGGCGCGCAAGGCAACATCGACAAAGAGGCGGTGGCGAAGGCCATCAACTCCCACTTGGCCGAAGTGTCGAGCTGCTACGAGCGGGCGTTGCTCAAAGAGCCCGGGTTGTCGGGCAAAATCATTCTCGAGTGGCAAATCACCACGACGGGCACGGTGGGCTACGCGAAGACCAAGTCGTCGACCATGCGCAGCGCGGCGGTCGAATCGTGCATCATCAACTCGCTCAAGGGCTGGCACTTTCCTTCGGCGAAGGGAGCGGGCGTCGTGATTACCTACCCGTTCATGTTCAACTCGGTCGGGTACTAGACCGCAGGCGAACGCCACGACGAGACGAGGCTTTCGAATGTGAGAAGCGAATGTCGCTTTGAATTCGAAAGCATTGGGTACTTGCATTACGGTACGGTTCATTCGTGAAACGAGCGCTTTTTTTCCTCGCGCAGCTGCGCGGGAGGGGTGACGTGCACAGAGCAATTCTGGTGCTGAGTTTGATGGCTCCGTTGGCGGCTTTCGCGCAGGCGGAGGAGTTGGAGAACCCGGGCACGGTGTCGGCGGTGCAAGAGCGGGCGTACCGCATGCAGCACGAGCTGAACCTGTCGGTGGGCGTGCTGCCGCTCGACGCCTTCTACAAGGGGCTCTACGCGCAGGTCGGCTACGTCTTTCACTTCACCGATTCGTTCGCGTGGCAGGTGGGGCGTGGCGGTTATTCGTATTCGGCGCGTACGGGGTTGCGCGAGCAGCTCGAGCGCGACTTCGGCGTGTTGCCGACCGCGTTCGACGAAGTTCAGTTCTTCGTGGGCAGCGACCTGATGTGGAAGCCGCTGTACGGCAAGCTGTCGGTGCTCAACCGGTGGGTGCTGCACGGTGAAGTCTTCGCCATTTTGGGGGCCACGATTTTTCGTTTCACCAACACCTTTCGCCCCGGCATCAACGTGGGCGCGGGCGGCCGGGTGTTTTTGACCAAGTACGCGAGCTTGCGGCTCGACATCACCGACAACGTCGTGTTGCCGACCGGCGGAGGCTCGACGACCTTCACGAACGTGATGATGATTACGTTTGGTCTTGGCATCAACTTCGGCGGCACCGAATAACGGAGCGCGACGACATGCGATGGGCCCTCTCGATTGCCCTCTCGGTGTCGCTCGTGGCGAGCGCCCAGGGAGCCAAAGCTGCGACCGACCCGGTGACGGGTGAAGCAGCAACGAAGAAAGACGCGCCGGCACCGGCCGCGACCGCGCCGGCGAGTGCCGACGGTGGCGTGGCGGCGGCGGCGGCGACCGGTTCGGCCGGTGGCACGGGTGCGGGAGCCGCACCGGTGGCTGGCCCCGCCCCCACGGCCAAGAAAATAGACCCGAAGATTTTCGACCAAGCGCTCAACGACTATTTCACGGGGCACCCGAAAGACGCGGCGCCGAAGCTGTTCGACTACACCGAGAACCTGCCGTCGACCGACGAGAACTACGCGTGGGCGCAGTTCTTCTTGGCGAAGTCGCTCATCGACCTCAAGTTGCGGCACGCGGGGGCGGTGTACTTGGCGCGCATTGCGCGCGAACGCACGAACCCGGCGGTGTTGCCGAAAGCGCTCGAAGAGCTGCAGAAGTTGACCGACCTGCCCCACGACGAAGTGATGATCGACGAGCAGGTGTTCGGGGCGCTCGACCTGGGCTTTTTGCCTGAAGACGTGGCGGGCTACGCGCACTACCAGCAGGGGTTGGTCGACCTTCGGGTGGGCAACGAACGCTGGGCGACGACGCACTTTTCGAAATTGCCCGAGGGCAGCGCCGAAGCGTCGCGGGCGAAGTACGCGATGCTGGTGACGCGGCTCAAGCAGTCGAAAAAAGAGTTTCCCAAAGAAATGATCGACCAGTTCTTCGAGCTGGCGAAAGACGACAAGCTGACGGCCGACGCGCGCAACGACGCCATGCTGGCGGTGGCGCGGTTGCGGTACGAAGCGCAAGACTTCAAGGGCGCGCTCGAAGCGTACGACTTGGTGAAGTTGCCCCCGCTCGACCCGGGCCGCGCGACGCTCTACCTCGAAGAAGCGTGGACGCGCTATCAGCTGGGCCAAATTCACGCCGCCATGGGCTTGCTGACGACGCTCGACGCGCCGTCGTTTCGCGAGGAGTTCTTGCCCGACAAGTACCTGCTCAAGTCGCTCATTTACCGCGACCTGTGTCACTACCTGCCGGCGAAGCGCGCGGCGAAAGAGTTGACCCGCAAGTACGCCGAGTCGCTCGACGCGATTCGCGAACGCGAAGACCTGACGAAAGACGCGCGGCTGTTGCGGGCGGCGTCGGCCAAGGGGTCGACGAAGCGGGCGCGCAAGTTTCTGGAGTCGCTGGAGTTCGAGGGCGAGCAATTGGGTCGGTACGCGGGCAGCTTCGGCGACCGCATGTTCGGGTACATGACGCGCTTGTACGACTTGGCCCGGGCCGAAGGCGTGCGGGTGTACCAAGACCGGCTGCGTGAATCGGTGCGGGTTGAAGCCGACAAGCTGTTGCGCGCCGCCGAACAAGTGCGCGTGATGGAATACGAAGTGGGTCTCAAATTGTACGAGCGCATCAAGAAAGGCTCGAAACTGGTTCAGCTCATCGAAGAAGAGCCGCTCACGGCGCACCAAGTGGCATTCAAATTCACCGACGAATATTGGAACGACGAATTGCGCTCGTATCGTTTCTCGCTCAAGTCACGCTGCATTGAGGAGACCGCGCGATGACGGCGTTTTCTTCACTGGTGGTGTTGGCGTTGTTGGCGCAGCCGGCGCCGGGCCTGCCGAACAGCACGCTCGAGAACCCGCTCGAGACCAAGAAGCGCGAGAAGCAAGACCTCATCGAAAAATTGCGGCGCGACATTTTCAAGGTCGACCGCAGTTTGGGCGAAACCGAGAAGCTCATTTCGAAGAGCCGCAACGCGCCGTACTTGCCCGACCTGCAGTTTCGGCTGGCCGAGCTGTACGTCGAGAAGAGCCGGTACCGCTACTTCTTGCAGGCCGAGACGCGGCCCGAGGGCCAAAAAGGCGCCTTGGTGTCGCCCGAGACGAAGCTGCTCAAGCAAAAGGCCGTTCAAATTTACAACCGCATTTTGCGCGAATTTCCTGACTTCAAAGACGCCGACAAGGTGACGTTTTACTTGGCGCACGAGCAGCGCGAATTGGGCGAGTTCGACAAGCCGGTCGACGAGAACATGCTCAAGACGTTGGGCGACCTCATCAAGAAGTACCCGAGTTCGCCGCTGCGGCTCGACGCCGAGCAAATTCTGGGAGACTACTGGTTCGACAAGGCCGACCTGAAGCAGGCCGAAGAGCACTACAAGGCGATTCTCGACGCGCCGCCGTCTCCGGTGCACGACCTGGCCCGCTACAAAATGGGGTGGATACGCATTAACCAGCAGAACCATTCAGAAGCGGTGACGTTCTTCGAAGCGGCGGCGGCTTCGGCGCCGGTCGCGGGAGTCGACGTGGCGAAGGCGCTCAACGTGAAGCGCGAAGCGTTGCTCGACCTGGTCTACAGCTACACCGAAGCGCGGCCGGCCAAGGGGGCGATTCAGTACTTCGAAAAGCTGTCTGATTCGCGGGCGACGTTCTCGTTGGCGCTCGACAAGTTGGGCAACCGCTACTTCATCAAGCAGCAGTACGAGTACGCGATACCGGCGCTGCGCAAGTTGCTCGAAATTCAGCCTGACCCCGAGCTCGAAGTCGAACGGGTCGAGAAGCTGTACGACTCGGTGAAAGCGGCGAAGGGCAAGGTGCAGCCCAAAGCCGAAGACGTGGCCTACCTGGTTCGAGCGGCGGTGGGCATCAAGAAAGACCCGGCGAAAGACGAGGTCTCGCGCAAGAAGACGTTGGCCGAGCTCGAAGAAATGTCGCGCGACTTGGCGACCAGCATTCACAGCCAGGCGCAAAAGAAAGAAGACAAGGCGCTCTACGTCGAAGCGGCGTCGGCGTACGAAAAATACTTGGGGCTGTTTCGCCCGAAGCAGTTCGCGACGGCGATGATGCAGAACCGCGCCGACGCGCTGTTCGCGGCGAAGCATTTTCCCGAGTCGGCTCGGCAGTTCGAAGAGCTGGCGCTGTACCTCGACACGGCGAAGCCGGGCCCGGGGCAAGACAAGAAAGAGGCGCCGAACGACCCGAACAAGGTCGACGTGGCGAAAGACAAGACGGCCGACGCGGCGAAAGCGCCGGCGAAAGACCCGAAGGCGCCCACGAATTCGAAGCTGGCGGCGGTGGCGGCGGTGTCGAACGCGGCGCCGGCGTCAGAGCGCACCATCAGCGACGTGAAGACGCACGACGAAGCGTTGTACGGCGCCCTGCTCTCGCACTATTCGGCGCTCAAGCCCGGTGAAGTCGAGAAGCTCAATGCGTTCGAAGTGGCCGACGCGCGGCAAGCGCTCAAGCTGTTGGGGGCGCAGTTCATCGGGCGGTACCCGAAGAACGAGCACGCGCTCGAGGTGAAGTTCAACATCGCCCGCGCGTACTACGAAGACGGCGACTACAAAAAGTCGTCAGAACTGTTCAAAGAGTTCGCGCTCAACCACACCGAGAGCAAAGACGCGCCGGTGGCGGGCAACCTGGCGTTCGACTCGTTGCGGCAGCTCAACGACTTCAAGTCGATCGCCGAATACGGCAAGGCGTTTCTGGCGTCGAACCTGTCGGCGACCTTCAAGGCCGACGTGCAGAAAATACTCATGGCGGCGAAGAGCGACGAGCTCGGTGAAATCGCCATCAAAGGGTCTGAAGAGACGGGCGACGTGTTGACGGGTTTGCTCAAGGCGGCCGACGAGAACAAGGGCACCGAGCTGGGCGAAAAAGCGCTCTACGCGGCGTTCGCGGCGGCGCGCGACAAGCGCGACCTGCGCAAAGAAAAAGAAATCGGCGAGCGGTTCATGAAGGAGTACCAGAAGTCACAGTTCATTTCTGACGTGATTCTCACGTTGGGCCGGCACGCGGCCGAGGCGGGTCGCTTCGCCGACGCGGCCCAGTACTACGAGCAAATGGGCAAGATGTTCGCGGGCGACTCGACCGGGCTCGACTCGTTGCTCGCGTCGGCGCGGTTGCGTTTGGCCATGGGCGACTACAACGGCGCCATCAAGGTGCTCGAGACGACGGTCGACCAAGCGGGCGCGCGAAAGGCCGAAGTGTTGGTGCTGCTGGCCCAGACGGCGATGAAGCAGAAACAGCCGGCAAAAGCCCGGGCGACGGCCGAACAGGTCATGCGCATCGACAAGACCAACGCGACGGCGGCGGGCATCATCGCCGAGGTGGCGGCGAGCACTCCGGGAGAAAAAGCCGAGCCGCTCATTGCGTTGCTGACGCCGGTGGCGAACGCGCCCAACGCGGGTGGCGACGACGTGGCGAAGGCGCTCTGGTACGTGGGTGAAATTCTCTACCGCCAATTCAAGGGCATACCCGCCGACAAGCTCGACGAGAAGGTGGCGGCCTTGCAGCAGTTGCAGGGCATTTACCAACAGGCGGCGGGCATGGGTTCGGCCGAATGGGCCGTGGCGTCGATTTGGCGAATCGCGAACTCGTTGCAGAACGTGGCCGAGACGGTCGACGCGACGCCGGCACCGGCGGGGCTCAAGCCGAACGAGCTCGAACAATTTCGAGCCGCGGTCAAAGCGCAGGTCGAGCCGCTCAAAGCGCAAGCCGAGCAGTACTTCACCAACTGCCTCACGCGCGCCGAGAGCCTCGAGGTGTTCACCGCTTCGGTCGTGGGCTGCCGCAAGAAGACCGACGAGGCGAGTTCACCGCTCAGAGGGGCTCCGGCCGAGCGCGCGGTGGGCGCGGCCGAAGAGCTGCAAAAGAAAGCCGAGACGACCCAAAACGCGGCCGACTTCGAAGCGTTGGGGGTGGCGTACTTGGGTGGGTACCAGCTCAACAACGCGGTGCTCAACTTGAACCGCGCGCTCGAGCTCGAAGACTCGCGAGCCTCGGTGCACTCGGCGTTGGGGTACGCCTTCGTTCTTCAAGGAGACGCGAACGCGGCGCGCGCCGAATACGGGCGGGCGCTCGAGTCTGACCCGACGAGCGACAAGGCGCGGGCGAACTTGGCGGCGTTGCGGTGCCGCTTCGGCGACGTCGAAGGGGCCAAGCGCGAAATCGCCGTCATCAAAGAGCTCGGGGGCTTGGCCGGCCCCGACGTCGACCCTGAATGGAAGAGCTGCAAATGAACCGGGTCGCGCGCATCGCACAGCGTTCAGCGTGGGTGTTGTTGCTGACGGTGGCGTGCGCGCCGAACGACCCGACGAAAGCGCCCCCGGCGAAGTACCAGCTCGAGGGCAGCACGACGCAGCTGTTCGACTTGGGTTACGACGAAGCGCGCATTCTGCAAACCGACGAAGACGTGGCGTTGGTCTTCGTGCGCAAGCGGCCGCTCAACGCCATTTTGCCCGACGGCGGCAGCGCGATGAACAACAACCAAGGCGTGAGCGAAGACTACCCGCTGAAGGTCACCTATGCGTTGTGGGGCGACCCCTTGCCGGTGAAGAAGCGGGTCGACCTGGCCGAAATGAACATGGCGATGCAAGCGCGCGCGGTGATCAGCCGCGACGTGCTGAACGACCCGCGCAAGACGTACCCGACGGTCGAGCGCGGCACGTTGATTTTCAACCAAACTCCGAAACCCGGAGGCACCGTGAGTGGCGACTTCAACATCACCTTCACCAACGGCGTCGAAACGGCGTCGGGGCGCACGGTCTTCGGGAGCTTTTCAGCGAAGGTGCCACAATGAAACGAGTGCTCCTCTGTTCGATGCTGGGCTTGCTGGGCACGGCGTGCGGGCTCAAGCGCGTGCCGGGCAACGTGCTCGACAAGTTGCCCTACGAAGCGAAAATTGAATTGCTCGAATCAGAAAACGACTTGGCTTTGGCGGTCGACCGGCTCGACGAGGCGAAAGCCGAAGTGGCGCGCACCCGCGACCAAATTCGCCGAGCGAAAGACCGGCTGCAAGCGGCGAAGAGAGAAGTGAGCGCGGCGGCCGACCAGACCTCGCGCGACGTGGCCGAGCTGGCGGTGCAAGAAAGCGAAGCGCGGGTCGAATGGCTCCGCGCGAAGCAGCGCTCGAACGTGAAAGAAGAAGACCTGGCCGAGCGCAACCAGACCTGTGCGTACGCGCGGTACGAGCAGTCGAAGTTGACGTCGGCTCGCAAGGCGAAGCTCGAGGGCAGTGAAAAGCTCGACCCCGCGGTGTTCGACCAGCAAGTGAAAGACTGCGACGCGGCGTATGCCGAACTCAAAGACAAGCTGAAAGAGACCAACACCGAAGCCGAGCAAATACGCGCGACTTGGGAAAAGACGCGCGCGGCGTTGGCGAAGAAGACGTTCGACGCCCGCGCCAGCCCCTACGTGGAGTGACCGGCCATGACCCCCTCTTTCGTACTCGCGCTGTTGTTGGCGCAACCCGCTCCGGCCGCAGCCGCGCCGGCCCCCGCGGCACCCGCACCGGCGGTGGCGCCCGCCCCGGCGCCAGGCGCGGCCGAAGCCGAAGTGCTCAAGCGCACCATCGCCGTGGAGTCGGCCAACGTCGAGCGCACGCCCGACGACACCGACGCGCTGTACCGGTTGGGCTTCGCCTACTTGACCTTGGGTGAACCCAAGAAAGCCATCAACCCGCTCGAGCAGTTGGTGAAGAAAGACGCCGACTCGATCGACGCGAAGTTGTTGTTGGCTCGCGCGTACCGCACGTCGGGAGACGCCCAGCGCGCGAAAGACTTGCTCGACAAAGCGATTCTCGTCTTTCCCGACGATGCGTCTTTGCGGGCGGAGCGGGCGATGTTGGCTCGCAGCCTCGACGAAATTGTCGACGCGATCGCGCACTACGAGAAAGCCGTGGCGTTGGCGCCGTCGAACGCCGACCTGGTGTTCAACTTGGCCGAGGCGCAGCAAAAGCACGGGCTGCTCGACGCCGCCATCACCGGCTACCGCAAGGCGATTTTGCTCAATTCTGACTTGTCGGCGGCGCGGGTGAACCTGGGCAAGGCGTTGGCCGAGAAAGGCCAATTCAGCGAAGCCAAAGAGGTTCTAAGCGGCGTGACCAAGTCGACCTTGGCCGACGCCGAAGCGCACTACAACTTGGGCGTGATTCTGATGCGCGAGAACGCGGTGTCGAGCGCCATTGTCGAATTCGAGCGCACGCTGGCGATTTCGCCCAAGCACACCCAGGCCCTCAACAACCTGGGCGTCGCCTGGGACGCCCGCGCCGAGCCGAAAAAAGCGTTGGAGTACTTCAAGAAGGCGACCGCGGCCGACCCGACCTTCGCCGAGGCGTTCTTCAACCAGGGCATGAGCCTCATGAGCCTCAACCGCCAGGCCGAGGCGACCAAGGCGTTCGAGCAAGCGCTGAAGCTCGAGCCGGCGTCGTCGAGCCCGTACGTGCAGCTGGGCACGCTCTACTTGAAGCAGGGCAAGAAAGACCGGGCGCTGGAGGCGTTCAAGAAGGCCATTGACCTGCTCGACGCCGAAGAGAAAGACGCTTCGGCCTTCAAACAACTCAAGAAGCGTTTCAGCGCGACCCGCACGAGCGACGCGTACCGCGGCCTGGCCTTGGCGTACCTGGCGCAAGGCAAGGTCGACGACGCGGTGGCCACCTTGAAAAAGGCGGTCGACAAGATGCCCAAAGACGCGGCGGCGCGCGTGGCGTTGGGCGAGGCGTACTTGGCGCAAGGCAACACCGAGGGCGCGGTGGAGCAGCTCAAAGAGCGGCTGGCGCTCGAGCCGTCGACCGACGCGCGGCTCGACTTGGCGCGGGCGTACGTGAAGAGCCGCATCGCCAAACAAGCCGAGCCGCTCTACAAGACCGTGTTGGCCGACGAGCCGAACAACCGCACCGCGAAAATGGGGTTGGTCGACCTGTACACGGCCATGGGCCGTTACGCCGACGCCGAATTGATGCTGCGCGACGCGATGGCGGCCGACGCGAACGACGCCCAAGCGTTGATGCGGTTTGGCCTGATGAAGTCGCGCATGCAGCGGCCGACCGAAGCGCTCGAGCCGCTCGAGAAGGCGGTGCAGCTGAACCCGTCACTCACCGACGCGCGGGCTGAGCTGGGGTTCTTGCTCTTTCGCGGAGACCCGACCAACGCCGACCGGTGCGTCGCGACCATGTCTGACATTCTCACGACCGAGCCGCGGCACGCGTTGGCGTTGAACTACCTGGGCGTCTGCCTGTACGCGAAGGGCAACAAGCCGCGCGCGACCGAGGCGTTCAAGTCGTCGATTTCGGTCGACCCGAGCTTCGCGACCGCGCACTTTTCGCTGGCGCAGCTGTATGAAAACGACGGCAAGAAAGACGACGCGAAGAAAGAATACGACGTCGCGGCGCAGCTGGGCATGAGCGAAGCGGCCGAAGCGCTCAAGCGGCTGGCGAGCGCGGCCCCCGCGAAGTCACCGTAAGGTTGTTAAAAGAAATTCATGACCCACGCAGCGACCGGAGCGTCGCAACGCACCGAAACACCGGCGGCGACGCAAGAAGCAGTGACACAGGCCATGCAGGGGCTCCGCGGGTCTGCGCGGCTGGGCTGGCTGTTTTGTTCACCACAGCACGACTTGAAGACGGTGATGGCCGGGGCGCGCGCCCTCGCGCCCGAGTGTGAGTTTTTCGGGGCGCACACCGCGGGTGAGTTCACCGAGCGGGGCGCGTCGCGCGGGTCGGTCGTCGCTTTTCTGCTCGCGTCTGACTCCCTGGTGGTGGCGTCGGCGGCGGCGACCGGCCTGTCGCAAGACGTCGACCGGGCCGTGGGGCAGCTGGCGGCGCCGTTCGCCGAGTTGGTGGCGCGTGCGGCGACGCAGGGGCTGGGGCTTTCGACGTCGGTCTTGTTGCTCGACGCGTTGACTGGGGTCGGAGAGCAGGTGGTGCAGGGGCTGCGTTCGAGAACGCGGCTCTTTCAGCAAATCGTCGGCGGCGCCGCGGGCGACGAGGGTCAGTTCAAGGCGACCCCGGTGGCGGGGGCGGGGCAATGTGGCGTCGACACCGCGGTGGTGGCGCACGTGTTCGACCAACGGCCGTGGGGCGTGGGGGTCGACCATGGGCTGCGAGCGGCGACCCCGCGCATGACGGTGACTTCGGGGTCGGGGTCGATCATCGCCAAGCTCGACGGTCGCCCGGCTTACGACGTGTACCGTGAATATGCGGCGAGCCGCGGCGTCGACCTCACGCCCGCGAATTCAGGGAGCTTTTTCATCGCCAACGAGTTGGGGGTGTACTTTCTCGACGACATTCACCACGCCAGGGCTCCAGTGGGGGTGGGCCCCCAGGGTGAGCTGCATTTGATTGCGAGCATTTCGCAGGGCGCGTCGGTGTGCATTCTCGACGGCGACCCCGATTCGATGGTGGCGGCGTGCGCGCGGGCGGCGAAGCAGGCGCGCGCGAACGTGGGGGCGGGGCCGGTCGCGGGGGTGTTGGTGTTCGACTGCATCTGTCGCGGTATGATTTTAGGTCGTGAATTTCAGCGAGAAATCGACGCCGTGCGAGACGTGTTCCCCGACGTGCCGGTCGCGGGGTTTCTCACGTACGGTGAAATCGCCCGTTTTCGGGGCCGCAGCGAGGGCTGGCACAACACCACGAGCGTGGTGGTCGCCATACCGGCATAGAGGAGACGACCCATGAATCGGTTCATGATGGCCCAAGTGGGGTTGGTGGCGACGGTCGGTTGGCTGGCCACCGGCTGCGCGAGCATCACCGCACCACGAACGATGCCGTTGACCATCAACTCGAACATTGCTGGCGCCGATGTGACGGTCGACGGGGTGCTGACGGGGCAGGCGCCGACGAGGCTCGAACTCGAGAAGACCACGCGTTCACCGTTGGTGACGGTCGGGGCCGCGGGTTACGCCTCGCACACCTGCCGAACGCTGTCGAAGCCGGGCACGGGCTACTTGGTGGCCGACATCGTGATGTGCGTGCTGCTCTTTCCGTTCGGGTGTGTGGCGTTCATTGACGCCGGAGGCGCGTGGAACGAGCTCGACTCGCCAGTGTGCAGCGCCGACCTCCAACCGCTGAATGGTTCGGGTTGGCAACAGCGGGCACCGCCGCCGGCCTTTGGCCCCGGAGGTGGTCGGGGCTTGCCGCCGCCGCCGCCCGTGGGCACGCCGCCGCCCCCTCCCCCGCCGCCGCCGTCGCTGTAACCCACGTGTTCATGTTCAGCCGTGGCACTGCTTGAACTTCTTGCCACTGCCGCACGGGCATTTCGCGTTGCGTTCGACTTTTTCGAGCGTCACGGTCGGTTCGCCGGCGGCATAGAGCCAGCGCCCGTCGACGCGCGTGAAGTGCGAGACCTCGTGCAGCGCCTTCACGCCGTCGCCGTCGAGTGAGCGCGCCACGAATTCAACCGTGTCGCCTTCGGCCCGAACGACCG
Source organism: Myxococcaceae bacterium (assembly GCA_044225205.1). GTDB lineage: Bacteria > Myxococcota > Myxococcia > Myxococcales > Myxococcaceae > JAEUJT01. The sequence continues at coordinate 11,530 of JBGAIY010000123.1, forward strand.
TCAGCCCGAGCCAGGTCACCGAGCGGGCGTACGTTTCGACGTCGGGCCCCATGGGCACGGTGCTGGTGGCGCGCAGGTACGCACCGTCGGCGACCGCGAATGCCGAATAGCGCGAACGCATGAGCGCTTCGGGCGTCTCGGCGGGCAGGGAGCCGTCGTGTCGGGGCCGACAGCAAGCACCATAGGTCGCAGGTTGCCCGCACGGGCACGGCGTTTCGTCTTTCATGACTGGGTGTGGCTCGGCAGCTTGGGTGGCGTCTGCCCGGTGATGAGCCGGGCACTCCGGCCGTAGGTGAGCCACGCCCACGACCATTCGATGAGCACGAGCACGCGGTTGCGAAACCCGATGAGGTACATGATGTGAATGAACAACCAGGCGAGCCACCCGACGAAGCCCCAGAGCTTGAGCCGGCCGGTCTGGGCGATGCCCGAAGCCCGACCGACGGTCGCCATGATGCCTTTGTCGAAATAGCGAAAGTCGGTGCGCGGCTTGCCTGCCAACGAGTCGCGAATGATTTTGGCGACGTGGCGGCCCTGCTGCATGGCGACCGGCGCCAGGCCGGGCAGCACGGTGCCGTCTTCTTGGGTGAACGCGGCCAAGTCACCGATGACAAAGACGTCGGGGTGCCCGGCCAGCGACAGGTCGCGCTGCACGAGCACCCGCCCGGCCTTGTCGAGGGGCACCCCGAGGCTCTTGGCCAACGGTGAGCCGGCGATGCCGGCGGCCCAGAGCACCATTCGCGCGGGCACGACGGTCTTGCCGTCGAGCGTGACACCGTTGCCGTCAACGTCGGTCACGCGGGTCGACAGCCGCACGTCGACCTTGAGTTTCTGCAGCGAAGTCTGCGCTCGGGCCGACAAGTCGGGCGAAAAGGCGGCGAGCACGCGCGGGCCGGCTTCGACCAAGACGACCTTGGCGGTGCGCGGGTCGAACGCGCGAAAGTCGCGGCGCACGGTGAAGCGGGCGAGTTCCGAAATGGCTCCGGCGAGCTCGACCCCGGTGGGCCCCGCGCCGACGACGACGAAGGTGAGCCACGCCTCCCGCTTGACCGGGTCGGGTTCTCGTTCGGCGGCTTCAAAGGCGGTCAACACCCGGCGACGAATTTCGAGCGCGTCGTCGAGGGTCTTCAAGCCCGGCGCGAACGCCTCCCAGTCGTCGTGGCCGAAATACGAGTGGCGCACACCCGTCGCCAAGACGAGTGAATCGAAGTCGACAGAGCCACCGTCGCGCAGGGCGACCTTCTTGCCGGTCAGGTCGACGCCCACCACTTCGCCCATGCGAACGGTGACGTTCTTCTGCGTGGCGACGAGCGAACGAATGGGCGACGCAATGTCTCCGGGCGAAAGCCCGGCCGTGGCGACCTGGTACAGGAGCGGCTGAAAGAGGTGGTAGTTCTGCTGGTCGATGAGGGTGACCCGAACCGCGTCGCCCAGCGCGCCCAACGCCCGCGCCGCATAGAGCCCACCAAACCCACCACCGACGATGACGATGTGGCGCGACATGCAGCCCATGTAATGCCGCCGCGGCCAAAAATCAGCACAACTGACAACCACGAACGCCCGGTCAATGCTTGGGCTGTTGGTCAGTACCCTTGACCGTCTTCGGCTGCGCTGGCCTTGCCGCGAAAGTGCTTGAGGACCCAAACGAAGTAGCCGAGGGCCAACCCCACCCCGGGAAACCACCACCCGAGGCCGCTGCTCAAGGCGACCGAGCCGCTCGACGCGTTGCTCACCGTCAGGCTGAATTCTGGGTCAACGGTCGAATGCAGCAGCGTGGGAAACAAGCACGCGACGGTGGCGACGAGCAGGCCGGCAATGAAGGCACTCGAGCCCAAGAACGCGACCAGCTCGTGTCGGCGTTGCAGCGCCCACCCGAGCGCCCCCAACCCCGCGCCGACGAGGGTGACACCGAACCACGCGAGCGGCCGGTGGGGCAACGCCTCGACGACCCACGGGGCGCGTTCGGCGGTGGCCCAGGTGCACCCGAGCCACGCCGCGACGACGCTGGCCCACAGCTTGGGCGCCCAGCGGGCGGCGCGGGCGTTCACCTCGCCGCCCGTCTTCCACCTCAGGTAGTTGGCGCCGTGGGCGACGAGGGTGAGCAGCACGAACAGGGCGACGACGAGCGTGTACCCGTCGATGGCACCGGGCCCGGCTTCGTCGGCGAACAAGCTCTGCTCGAAGAACCCGTCGGCCCGAAGGGGTACCCCGCGAATGACGTTGCCCAACGCCACGCCGATGAGCACGACGAAGGCGAGTGAGCTCAACTGAAACACCGCGTCGAAGAACGAGCGCCACAGCGCGTTGGGCACGTGGCTGCGCAGCTCGATGCCCACGCCGCGCGCCATGAGGCACCACACCGCGAACATCACCGGCAAGTACAGGCCCGACAGCCCCGCCGCGACCAGTTTGGGAAACGCGAGAAACATCGACCCGGCGCCGGCGAGCAGCCAAACTTCGTTGCCGTCCCACAGGGGGCCGATGGCGGCCAACACTTCGCGCCGTTCGCGGTCGGTTCGGGCGACGAAGCGGTGCAGCACGCCGACGCCGAAGTCGAAACCGTCGAGCACGGCCCAGCCGGTGAACAAGAACGCGACCAACCAAAACCAGAGCTCAGCCATGGTGCGACTCCAGCGGCCCGTGGCCGATTTCGCGCCCGAGCAGGGCCAGGTACGCCAGCCCCAACACCAGGGAGAGCCCACAAAACCCGATGACGGTGAAGGCGGCCGAACCCGAGTGCACGGTGGGGCTCGCGCCGTGGGCGGTGCGCAACAAGCCGTAAACGAGCCACGGTTGCCGGCCCAGTTCAGCCGTCGCCCACCCCGCCGTGTTGGCGATGTAGGGGAACGGAGCGGCCAGCAGCAGCGCCCAGAGCATGGGTTTGGTGGTGAGCAACCGGCCCCGCCAGCGCAGCACGTTCGCCAGGGCCATGAGGCCGATGAAGAGCGTGCCCAGCCCGACCATCACGTGAAACGCGTAGTAGAGCAGTTCGATGTTGGTCGGCCACTCGTCGGGAGGGAAGTCGTTGAGGCCCTGCACTTCGGCGTGAAAGCTGCCGAAGGCGAGAAACGACAACGCGAGCGGTACCGAAATGGGGTTGTCGAGCCGGCGTTCAGCGACGTTGGGTTGCCCGATGAGGTGAATCGACGCGCTGGGCCCCGAATCGAAACGGCCCTCCATGGCGGCGAGTGACGCCGGCTGGTGGTGGGCGACGAGCTTCGCCTGGGTGTCTCCCGTGGGAAACGCGGCGACGACGGTGGCGGCCAAACCCGCGAGGGTGCCGATTTTCAAGCTGCGCGCGGCGGCGTCGGCGTGGCGGCCTTCGAGCGCCCAATACGCGCCGACGGCGCTGACCACGAATGACGCGGTGACGACCGAGGCGACCATGGTGTGCGCGTACTGCGCCAGACCCCACGGGTTGAACAGGTACGCGGCGGTGTCGGCCAAATGGAGCGCGCCGTCGGCCGAGCGCGAATACCCGACCGGGTGCTGCATGAACGCATTCGTCGTGGTGATGAAGAACCCCGACAACCAGCTGCCGACGAAGAGCGCGACGGCCGCCCCGAAGTGTTTGCGCGGGCCCAACTTCGCCTCCCCCCACACCAGCATCGCCAAGAACGACGACTCGAGAAAGAACGCGAACAGGCCCTCGAGTGCCAACGTCTGCCCGATGACCCCACCGGCGAGTTGCGAGAAGCGCGCCCAGTTCGTACCGAACTGAAACTCCATGGGTATGCCCGTGACGACCCCGACGGCGAAGTTGAGGCCGAACACCCGCACCCAGAAGCGAGCGACGCTGGCCCACCCCGCTCCGCCCGGGCGCAATGCGAGCCCCTTCATCACCACGATGAGCAGCGCGAGCCCCATGGTCAGCTGGGGAAACAGGTAGTGGTAGACAATGGTGAACGCGAACTGAAACCGGTGCCACACCAACGGGTCGCCCACGACAGCCTCCTGGCGGCAGATGACAGCTTCTTATAACAAGCGCCCAGCAAAGAAGCTCAACTCGCTCGCGGTCAGGGCCAAGTCGCTACTGCGCGTGTCGAATGCCGCCAAAGGGGCTCTCGGGTTGGGCCCAGCCAGACGACATGAGCGGCAAGGCGCCCAAGCTGTACGACTGCAACACGGCGCCCGCGGGGCCGCGGTCGTCGAGCACGAAGAGGCGAGAACCCGAGAAGAGCACCCCGCGCAAGGCGGTGACGGGCGCGGGCAGCCCACACAACACGGGGGGCTGGCCGGGCAAGAGCAACTCGATGCCGGCATTGGTACCGGCGTCGAGGTCTCCGTGCACGAAGGTGACGACGCCGCCGAACACGCCGCCGATGAGCGCGGCTTCGTCGAGAAACACGGGGCCCGCGGGCAGCACCTGCGTCTCGGTGGCGGTGAACTCGCTCGAGGCCGTTTCGACTCGGCGCAGGTACAGCGGCCGGTCTTCGGGGTTGCAGCTGGTGAGCAGGTCGGGGCAGCGCCGGTAGAACGTGACCGACAGGCCCGAAGCCAACAGCGACTCCCGGGGCTCGAAGTCGAGCGCTTGGCCTGCGTCGCTCACCCATGACAGCGACACGACTTGAAACCCGCCGTCGACGAGCGGCACGAGCACCTGCTGCGCGCCGGTGACCGCGTAGCCGTCGGCGGTGACGAGCGACACCAGACCTCCGTCGAGGTTGAGCACTGAATCACCGACGGCGACGCCGCCGTCGGTGCCCCCATCGTCGTCAAAGGGGCCAGCGTCACCTCCGTCGCTGACGCCGGCGTCGACTCGGCGGGGCCGTGGCGGGTGCACCCACAGCTGGCCCGAGCGCGAGTCGTAGCCGAGCAAGCCCTCGACTTCGGTGACAGCCAACACGTTGACCGCGACGCCTGGGTACGCGACGTCTTCGATGCCGGCGTCAGACCACGCGACGACGCGCACCCCGCCGTCGTCTTCGGGCAGGGCCACCAGCACGGTGCCGTCGTTGAGCGCGGCGATGGCTCGGGTCGAGGGCAGCGGGCGCGGGGTGGGCAGCACGTGCAGCACGCTGCCATTGACGGCCGAACGAAATTCGAGGCCTCCGTCGGCGACGAGCACGACTCCGGCGGAGTTCACGTGCACGAGCTGGCGCGGGGCCCCGTCGTCGAATGGGGTGGTGAACCGTTCGAAGCCCGAACGGGCGTACGAGGTCAGAGCGCATTGAGCAAGCGGCGGAGGGCCGGCGTCGAAACCACCGTCGCTTGCCCCACCGTCGCTCTCGCCACCGTCGCTCTCGCCGGCGTCACCCTGCCCGGCGTCGACGAGTTCACCGCCGTCGGTGGGGCCGGCGTCGGTTGCCAGCCCGCACACCGAAAAGAACACGCCGTTCGAGCCGCCGCTGAGCAGTGCGTTGGGGCCGCCGACGGGGCTGGCGGGGAGAGGCGCCGTCCACTCTGGCAGCCAGGGGCCGGCGTCGGCGCGCTGACATTTCTGGTCGTGACAGTGGCCTTCACCCAAGCAGGCGACGGCCGCCGAGCATTCGACCCCGTCGGGAGTGGCCATGGTGACGCATTCGCCGCCGACGCACACGCTGAGCGAAACGCAATTGACGGGGCCGCACGGGGTGAGGTCGGGCGCGGGGGCGTCGCCGCAGCCGGTTTTCGAGTCGCAGGTGGGTACTCGGCAGGGGTTGGCGGGCGCCGGGCACACTCGTTTTGAATGAACGCACCCAAGCCCCATGGCGCAGGCGTCGTTCGTGCACTGGTCGTTGTCGTCGCACCGGCGGGCGACGCCGAGACATTCGCCCGAGCGACAGCGCCCTTGTTCGAGACAGTCGCTGGTGGGTTCGCACGCGGCGTCGTCGGGCACGACGGTCTCGAGGCACTGGTCGGCTTCGAGCGAATACTCTGAAGTGCGGCACGGCGCCGAGGGTACACAAATGGGTTTGCGTACGCCCACGCCGGTGACGGGCACGCGCACGTCTTGGCCGTTCGCCGACAACACGACTTCACTCGAAGCCGGGCCATTCGGAGCGACGAACGTGACGGGAATGTCGACCTGGCCACCGCCTTCGATGTCGACGCTGGCGGGCACGGAGAACGGCGGGTCGACCTGCAGGGTCACGGTGAC
>JBGAIY010000712.1:0-2290 GCA_044225205.1 Myxococcaceae bacterium
ATGGTGTTCACCAAATGCGTCTGATTCGAGGGAGGCAGCACACGGTCGCGGTACAGGCTCCTCAGTGCATCGACCGAGATGCCGAGTTCACCCGTAACTGGGTCTTTGGTGCCGAACACCTTCAGCAGCGCCGAGAATTCGACGCTCGAAGCTGCGGCACCGAACCCCACGGCCTCGCCGATTGACTGGGCCCCGAGATCGCGCCGCGCATTGTCGGCAATGGCCGCGACGAAGCTCGCCTCGGTCATCACCCCCTTCTTCGCGTGGGCAGTCAGCGCTGCAAAACGCACTTCGTCGAATTGGGCCTGATTGAGCACGGCCGAGTCTGACGGGTGCTTGGTCAACCCACTCCGCAGTTCAAGCACGTTCATCTGCCCATCGACCAAATTGCCGATGACTTCACTCGGCCGATTGGCGGCCCAGCCAATGGTCGTCAGCATCGCCCGCAACGGCGCCGACAACCCCATGGCGTCGGTGGCCGCCCGAAGCTCGCTCAACTTCACCGTGCCGTCGGCCGCCATCGGCAACTGGCCCGACCTCACCATGGCACTCAGCACTGGGCACACGATGCTCATTTCGTGTTGCTCGGCGAGGGCCTCGGGTGTCGGGGGCATCTTGAACGCGCCAGCCGCCTGCCAACCAGACAGAGGCGCCTGGGGCTGTGGCACGGCGACCACGGTCAGAGGAATCGGCCGTGGCACCGGGTCGGTGGTTGCCCGAGCCGGGAGGCTCTGCCCCGCGGCCGTTCGAACAGGCCCACTCACGGCAACACCTCTGGCCGAATCGAGGTGAGCGCCTTCATCGTCGCGACGGCCAGCGCCTCGCTCATGTTGGCGGCCGGTACCGTCACCATCGCGGTGCACACGCGACCAGCGTGCAACCGAATGGCGACGTACTGCCGCAGCTCACCTTTCGCCGAACCGAGGCCGTACGCGAGCACCGCGCCTTCACCGCCGTCGTCAAAACGAAGCGCACCGACGCTCCCCTGCTTCAGCCCAGCCATGATCTGAGCCAGCTCGGCGCGAATCGACGACGTCACCGACTCGAGCGTTGCCGACGGAGGCGCCGGCCGCGCATGAACCACGAGGCTCGGCGTCGGGTGGGCGCCGTCGGGCAACCCCACCCGCATCGCCACGGTGCTCTCTTCAGGCCTGAACCCGGCTGGCGGCGAAAACGTGAACCCCTGCACGGACATGAGCGACATGGCGAACTCCTCCGGCGTGAACCCGCTGTATACATCACGTATACAGCGGGCCGCAAGCGAGGCTCATGGGGTCGCCTGCCGACAGAGGTCTTCGCGCTAAGGCGCGGTGACCGACTGAACGGCGACGTTGCCCAGGTTGAGCGCCTTGAGCTTTTCTTCGCTCAACGCCTTGGGCCCGACGACGACGGCGGGCATGCGAGCGGGCACGAAGTACTTCTTGGCGACGCGGGCGATTTCCGCGGGGTCGACCTTGGCGACCCGAGCCGGCAACGTTTGGTAATAATCGAGCGGCAGGCCGTTGAGCGCGAGCGCGGTGATCGACGCGGCGACGGCGTCGTTGGTCTCGAGCACCGTGGGGAGGCTCCGAATGACGGCTTCTTTCGCTCGGTCAAGTTCACCTTCGCGCAGCTCGCCGGTCGAGAAAGCGTCGAGTTCTTTGTAATACTCGGCGAGCGCCTCGGCGGTGAACGGCGCCTGAATGCCTCCCGCGGCCTGCACGAAACCGTCGGTGCGGTTGAGGCGCACGCTCGAGCGAACGCCGTAGCTCCACGACTTGGTCTCGCGCAGGTTGATGTTGAGGCGGCTGCCGAACAACCCACCGAACACGTTGTTGGCGACGCGCACCGAAACGGCGTCTGGGTCTTTGGCCGAGAACAGCCGCCCAAACACCCAGACCTGGCTTTGTGACGCGCTGGGCTTGTCGACCAAGACGACCTGGCGGGCGAGCGGCGGGGCGACCGGCAGCTTCGGTTTCGCATTGGCCTTCGCTTTCCACCCGGCGAGGCGTGAATCGAGCAGGGCTTGAATGCCCGCGGCGGTCACGTCACCGGAGACGCCGATCACCGCGCCATTGGGCCGGTACCAGGTGTCGTGAAACTTCTTCAAGTCTGCCGCCGAGATCGACTTGAGGGTCTCCGGAGTGCCTCCGGCCGGTTGCCCGAGCGGGTGTTTCGGGCCGTACGAGAGTCGAGCGGCCTCATCGAAAGCGACCGCGATGGGCGACGACTTCTTCTGCAAAAGCCCCGTCAACAGCACGTTGCGAACGCGCTCGACGTCTTCGTTCTTGAACGCCGGTTGGGTCAGCAC
>JBGAIY010000124.1:0-18093 GCA_044225205.1 Myxococcaceae bacterium
TGCTCGTCGTACACGGCGAACCGCGGGCTCAGGAGCAGCACCTGAAAGCGCTGGGCGTCGGTCAAGGTGTGCCAGCCCGGTGGCAGGTTCGACTGGTCGGCCAGCTGCAACAGGTTGGCCCGCACGCTCACGACCGAGTGCAAGTCTGACGGCACCCGGCCCCGCACCGTGCCCGTGGCGATCAGGTTGTGGAGCCGCTCCAGCACCCCCGTCAGGTCGGCGACCCGGGTCGCAGCCAGCACGTTTTGCCGCTCGATGGTCGACAGCTGGTACTCGTATTCAACCGCGAGCACGGCCAGGTACGCCGCGCGCCGCGCTGCGCGAAACGCGGTGTTGTACGCCTCGACCTTTTCGTCGAGCCAAAATTCGAGCGACAGGGCCGGTACGGTTCGCTCGGTTTCGCTCGCCAGCGCCTCGTGCCCTTCTTGAATCAACGCGCGCAAGTCGTTCTTTTTGTTGTTCATTTCGACCAAGCGGGCGCCCACTTCTTGCGCCGCCCGTTCAATGCGCAGCACCGCGGTCTTCACGCCCACCAGTTCCATTTCGGCTTCTTGCACGCAGGCCTGGTTCTCGGTGTTCGCTTCGATTTGCTTGGCCGCCAATTCGTGCGCCCGCTCGGTTTCTCCCATGGCGAACTCCATGCCGTCAGACACCGACTCGGCCACGGCTTGGGTCATGCGCGCACCGCAGGCCACGGCCGCCGGAGCGCCGAACTTGTTGTCTTCGGCGACGGCCGAAGCGCACTCGCCCACGCCCGCCGCGTAGTCGGCCGCGATGTCGGCGGCCACCTTCACCGCCGCGAACTTCAACATCGTCGCGTTGTGCTTCTTGAGCGCGTCGATTTGGTCTTGCGCGCCCTTTTCGGTGATGGCGCACTTGCGCATTTGCACGTTGTACGCTTCAGAAAGCTCGGCCAGCTCGCTTCGGGCGATGTCGACGTCTTTCGCGGTCGACCGAATGGCCACGGTGAGTTCACCAAGCGCGCCCGTGTAGCAGGCCAGTTGCTTGGCCGAGTCGCTCGCGGGTTGGCAAGCACCGAGCGCGCCGCAGAAATAGCCGCCGGGGCATTCACCCGAGAACGCGCACGTCGTCGGCGCGTCGGTGGGGCGGGTGTTCTCGGTCGCCGCGGCCAGCGCCTCGCACCGCGTGCGCATGGCCGCCAGGTCGTCGGGGGTCAACACGCCTCCGGGGGGCTGCGCCGAGTCGCGGTCGAACAGCTTCGCCGACACCGAAACGACCGAGCCGTCACTCATGGTGACCGCGAGGGTCGGCCCCGTGGCCCGAAGGCCTTTCACGGTCACCTGGCCACTGAGCAGCGGCTGCACGTCGGCCAGGTTGAACCCGTTGAGCAACACCGGGTCGGCCGCGGCACCCAAGCGCTCTCGCACGCTCGACGCCAGACACAGCACGCTCGCGACCGCGCCGGGCTCGAGCCGCGCGTGGCGCTCCTCGGCGCTCGGCCGGCAGCTCGGTTTGACGAAGCACGAGTCGGGGTTGATGGTGTCGGCCGTCGCCAGCACCGTCGCCGCGTTCATGCTGGGGTCTCCGCACAGGCTGTAAATCTGTTCGCCGTAGCGCCGGTTGATCGCCTCGATTCGCGCCGACACGGCCGATGTGCTCTGGGCCTGCACGAAGTCTTGCTGCAGGTTCTGCGACCAGGCCAAGCGGCCGCGTCGAGGCCGTTTGCGCCGCCAGCTTGCCAGCGACGGCACCACGGCGGTGTTCGCCGACGTGCCCGCCGGGCCGACAAGTAGTCGCTGACCGCCGAGAACTTGGCGATCGACCCGCTCCTGGTCTCCGACCCGGTACAGCGGCAGGTCGAGCTGGTCGTCGATGCCCAGAGGGTTCTCTCCTTTCTTCAAGTTGTCGATGCTGCGCAACAGCCCCGAAACACCGATGCCGTAGAGCCCCTGCGCCCGCGTCCACTGGGCGCTCCAGCTCGGCGCCGAAGGGTTGTTGGCCCGGGTGGAGTCGTTGAGCGCGGTCGCCAGTGCCGCCAGCACGAAGCTCTTGCGAATGAAGAGCCGTGCCGAGTTCTCGAGGTCGGCGCGGTCGGCCGACACGTAGCGCGCCCGCTCGTAGAGCGCCCCGTACACCCCGAGGGTCTGCTGAACCGAGTCGAGCAGGGTCACCGGCAAGCCCACGGCATGCTCGTCGCGCGCCGCGCTCGATACGTCGACGCCCGGCGCCACGCGGGGGCGGTAGTCGGGCGCGAAGACCACGTGTGGCCACAGCCGGCTCAGGGGCAACGCCAGGCGCGGCTTGAGCAAGGCGTTGAACCCGCGGCCCGTGAGGTCGAGCATTTCGGTTTGCTTGAAGCCGCGCGAAATTTGCGACTCGTTCGCCAACACGTCGTTGAGCACGTCGACCTGCGTCGCTTGCTTCGCGACGAACACGTGGGCCCGCAACCACTGTTGCAGCAGCCGGTGGCCCAACGACGACTCGACTTCATTGGGCACGACCTGCTCGCCGAGGGCCCGGCGGCGGTCGGTGTCGAGCGCATATTTGAGCGCGGTGAGCGCGCGCGCCCCGTCGAGGCACCCTTGGCTGGCTCCCGGAGCCATGGTGCCGCTCGCGACCGCGGCGCCGACGCGCAGGTCGGTCATGCAGTGGGCGAGCGTCGTCGCCAGTTGCCAGGTGCGCTCTTTGAGCAACCCGAAGTCGAGCGGCTGCGCGCGCGGCTCGTCGCGGGGGGCAGGGCCGTGCACCCCAAGTCGCCGGTGAAGGTCGAGCCGATCTCCGCCGACATGACGGTCGCCGTTTGGGCGCCGTAGGGCGTGCACACCACCACCTGCGCCAAGTGCTCGGTCGTTCGCGGCGACGCCGAAGAGAACGCCGCTCCCAACGCCGCTTCGACCGCCGCTTCTTCGACGAACGGCACGCTCGCCCGCGCCACGGGGTCGCCCACGGCGTGTTCGGCCGGCACGGTCGGCGGGGTCGCGTTCTGGGGCAGCGCGCTCGCCCACCCCAACGACACCTGCCACACGACGTATGGGTCGTTCGCCGTGTCGAGCACCCCCGCGTAGCGCGCGCGCAGGGTGAAGTTGAGGCCACTCGAGCCACGCTCGACGGCCAACGACTCCATCGACACGGCGACGTCGACGTCGGAGTCGGTCGCGCCGCCGTTCAAGAACGGCCGCGCGCCTTGGCGCAATTGCAGGTCGCCGTTCGACGCGCGCAACAACGTCGCCACCGTGTTCTGCTCGGGGAACAGCACGCTGAAGTCGTCGCTCAGCTCGACGACCCGCGCGCCGGCCGCTTCGGCGTACACCGTCATCGTCACCGGCACCGAGACTTCGGCCAGCGGAGCGGGAATGCCGCTCATCGTCGACCGCGCCATCGACCCGAAGCCCACCGGGTGCGCCCAGCCGCGGTACACGCCTTCGAGCGCCCGGGGGGCCACCGTCGCGTCTTTGACGTAATTCACGCGAAACGCGGTCGTTTGCCGCCGCGTGCTCACCGCCACCTCGTTCGCGCTCGCCGCGCTGGTGTCGTTCACCCGCACCCGCACCGTGCCGGGTGTCTTTCGCGAGGTTCGTGAAGGCGCATTCGTCGGCGAACGCGGCCCCTTCGGCGCACTGCACTTCAATGGGGCCGGTCACCCGAAACCTCGCCTCGTCGACCGCCGCTTGGGTCACGTCGAACGACACCGTGCCCAGCGGGTGTTGGGCGTCGAGCGTGACGGTGCTCGAGTCGAGCGTGAGCAACCCAACCGACGACTGGTCGAGCGCCGTCGGGGTGACTGGCGAATTCTTGGCCGTCGCCGCCGACGGTTTCACCGGAGCGGCCGACTTCACGCAGCGACCGAAGCCGTCGCACGCTTGGCCGGCCGTGCAATCGGCCTCGGTCTGGCAACTGGCGGCGCAGCGGCCCAGGCTGCAGTGGCTGCCGCACGGGCACCCGTCGTCGCTCAGGCACGACGTCACCTTGTTCAACGCCGCGGGGTCGGGCACGCACACGTAGTAGTCGGCGCGCGTCGGCCCCGAGCCCGCGTCTGAAAGGTCGCCGCCGCCCCCTCCGCCCGACCCCCCACCGGCCGCACCACCGGTGCCGCCGCCGTCGCTGCCGGGGCTCTTCGCCGGGCACGCCGCCAAGACGAGCGCCGCCGCCAGGCACGCCCAAGGTCGCCACAGGGTTGAACCGCGAAACGCTTCGAGTGTCGTTTTCATATGATTTCGCTCATCAATTCGAGTTGGTGAAAAGAATGCTTAGAGACAGCCTTCGGTGGCGACGAAGCCGGTGCTCGAGGTCTTGGGGCTGGCGTTCACCTCGCTCGTGGTGACGACTGTGCCGACCTCGCACAAAAGGCCCCGCGACTGACCGTTGGCGCCGTCGCCGCCCTTGCCGCCGCGTTGGCCCTTCGCGCCATTGCCGCCGACGCTGCCGGTGTAGGCGGGCAGGCCGAGTGACTGAGGGCCGCCCGAACCGCCGGCCGCCCCCGCCACGCCGTCGCTGCCCTCACTGCCAGCGCCGCCGCTCGCGCCGCGGCCCACTTGCACCACGATGCGCTTGAGCGTGAGGCCGGTCGAGCCGCTCGCCACCATGCCGAACGCCCACCCCCCGGGGTACCCGCCGTGGCCACCCAAGCCGCCACAGCCGCCCGCGCCCCCAGCGCCACCTCCGCCGCCCACCCGGCAGTAGACCGTGCTGCCCGCTTCACTCGAAGCGCCACCGCCGCCGCCGCCGCCGCCCCGGCCGGCGGTGCCTTTCGCGCCTTCGCCGCCCACGCTTTGCGCGACCGGCACGCCCGCGACCCAGCTCACGGTCGCCGCGGGGGTCGTACCGGCGGCCGCCGCAGACGCCCAATCGGCGCCGTTTTGGCCCGGCCCCGGCACCCACGCCGTCGTGAAGTTGGCGGTGCCTCCTTGGGCGCCCGTCGGAGCCGAACCGCCCGTCGTGAAGACGATGCCTTGGCTCGAGCTCGTCACCGAGTAGACGGTCGCACCATTGCCGCCGAGGCCGGCCGGGTCGCTGACGCCATTGCACACCGGAGCCTGCGCGGCTCCGCCCTGGGCGGGTGCGAGCAGGGCGTGCGCGCAGTCTTGATTCGCGCCGCCGATTCGCGCGGCCTGGCCGGGGTTCGAAGCGGGCAGGGCGGCGACGGGGCTCGCCGCGGGGAGCCCGCCGCCCCCCGGTTGCCCGTCGCCGACCGAGAAGTGCACATCGCGCAAGGTCAACGCGGTGGCCCGCAGCAGCTTCGCCCCAATGTTGCTGGCCCCCGTCGCGGTCGCACTCGCCGCCAAATCGGGCGTCACGACGTCGAGGTTCGCCACTTCAGTGGGCGTGGTGATGTCGGTCGCGTTGAGCCCAACGAGCGCGCCGTTCGCCAGGTCGCTCGCCGGCACCATGAAGACCGGTCGGCGTGAATCGTCGCGAACCCAGCTCGGCGCGCCGCTGAAGCCTCCCAGCACCGACACCCCATTCATGACCGTCAGGCCCTGAGTGAACGTCGGGCTGCCCCCGATGATGATGACCCGCGAATTGCGAGTCGCCGCGGCGCTCTGCGCGTCGTTCAACGTGAGAAACGGGGCCTCTTTCGCTCCGGTGTGCGCGCCGCCGGTGTAGGCCGGGTCGACAAACAGAATCGTCGCCGCGGGCGAGCCCCCGTTGCATTCGACGAAGTCGGGGTTCACGCCCACCAAGTTGATGCCCTGGCACTGCGCGCCCGCGTCGGGCACGCAGGCGAGCCCGCCCAAATCGCACACGCCACAGCGCACTTCGTCGCGACCGACGCACTGGTTCGCGTAGACGTACTTGCCCGCCACCAGCGACTTGCGGGGCTCGCAGAAATTGGTCGCGCAGCCGAGGCCGCAGGCGCGTCGCGTCGAGTCGCTGCACCCGCCGTCGGCCGAGTCGGTGCACTCGCTGCACTGCACGAAGCCGCAGGTGACGGGCTCGTATTCACACGCGTTCGCCGCGCAGCCTTTCGCCACCTCGCACGGCCGCGACGGGCAGTCGGTCGCGAACGTCTGCGGCGTGCAGTTGCACACCCCACAGTCGAGCGTGTGGCCACACCCGTCGGCGACCATGCCGCACAGGGCGCCGGCGCTCGCGCAGGTCAGTGGCACGCAGGCGTCGAAGCCGCCGCCCCCGGCGTCGGCCGGGCCCGCGTCACCCGCGGTCGTCGCGGTGCCGCCGTCAGAGGCGACCGCGCCGTCGGGCGCGCTGGTGCGCCCGGCGTCGACCGGGCCCGGGCCCGAATCGGTCGAGCCGGGAGGCCCTGAACCTGAATCGGTGCCCAAGTTCGACTCAACGACGGGCCCCGGGCAGCCCGTGGCGATCGCCGCCAGCAGCCCGGCGAGGGTGATGCGTACAAGGTGGTTTCGGTGTGATGCGCTCATGTGGTTCTCCCCACCCGCCACCACGCAACCGACGGTCAGAACCCGTAATTGTTTTTGAAACACGGGTCATTTGAGGCACTTGGCTTGGGGCGGGCTGATCGGCGCGCCCGATTCGAAAGAGTCCGCTCGGAGCCCGCCAGAAATGTCGTTCGCCGCGCCCGAACCGGTCGATGTTGGGCGACGCGACGGCGTCACCACCGGGTCGGCCACGACGCTCGGTCGCCGCCACGCGGTAATGCGGCCTCGTGAGCGCAAACGCAGCTTGCGCGCTTCGACACCTCGCACAAGCAAGCACTCATGGCCTCCGGTCGAGGTCGCTCACCTGCCCGAAGAGTGTTCGGCGTTTCCCCCAGGCCTCTCTGACTCCGACGACTTGGTGACGCTGGAGGTCGCCGAGCGCCGCCACGTGCTGCGCGTACTCGAAGCCTGCGGCGGTCACCAAATCGATGCGGCGCGCGCGTGCTCGGCCTTGGCAGAACCACCCCTCGGTTGGCGCGGTCGGTGAACATTCACCCGGGGCTGTCGCATACGGCTCGACGGCCGACGGTCGTACCCGCGGCGCGCGGGCAACGTCGGGTGCGTACGCTTCACGCCGTGCCCATCAACGCCTTTCAGGTCGGCAGCACGCCGTCACCGTCGAATTGGTTTGACGGGTGACTGCGTGGAGTTCTGACGCCCGCCCCCAGAGCGTCAGTCGAGGCCCTTTTGGCCCACCGACCAGTACGCCTTGACGAGCTGGCCCGCGTGCGCGACCGCGCGGTGCTTGAAGTGCGAGCGCAGCTGCTGAATCGACTGCGCTTTGCCGGTCAAGACCAGGGTCGTCTGGGCGCTCAACGCCCCGCGCAGCCGCGCTTCGACCTCGAGCAAGTGGCCGTCGTCATTTCGCTTTTCGACGAAGGCGACTTGGGGCAGTTCGAGCGCTCGAGTCACTTCTTCGGCTTGGCTCGGCGAACTGACCTCGAAGACGAACTGGAGCCCACCCGTCGCTCCGCGCCCCTCGACCAACGCCCGCGCCACCGCGAACGACGTCTCGTCGCCAAAGAGCGTGACCGGGCCTTCGACCGAGCCCAGCTTGAGCGACGAACGTGGGCCAAAGTAGCGAAACGTGTCGCCGGGCTTCACCGCCCCGACCCAGCGAGCGGCGACCCCGTGGCCATGCACGAAGGCGAGAAACGCCATTCGGCCGCGCTGGAGGTCGACCTGAAAAGGCGTGTAGGTGCGCAGGCCTTCACGTGAAATGAGCACCTGGGCCTTGTCGCCTGGGGCCCAGCCGGTCGCGCGCACGTCAGGCGCGTCGAGCTCGAGCTTGCGAAAATGCGGGCCCAGCTCGCGCACGGCGAGCACGGTGGCTTCTGAAAAGACCCACCGCCCGACGGTGTCACCGAAAATGGCTTTGAGAGACGGCATGCCCCTGCTCTGTAACCGGGGTGGGTGTGAACGACTGTGAAGAACCGTAGCGGCCCTTCACGCGCGTCATTGCGCCGTCCACCCGCCGTCCATGTTCCAGGCGACGCCTCGCACTTCGCTGGCCGCGTCGCTGCACAAAAACACCGCGAGCGCCGCCAGCTGCTCGGGGGTCACGAAGGTGCCCGACGGCTGCTTTTCACTGACGAGCTGTTGCTTCGCCGCTTCGACCGACAGGCCGGTTTTCGCCGCACGGTCGTCGACCTGTTTTTGCACGAGGGGCGTGAGCACCCACCCGGGGCAAATGGCGTTGCAGGTGATGCCGGTCTGGGCGGTTTCGAGGGCGGTGACTTTCGTGAAGCCGACGAGCCCGTGCTTCGCCGCGACGTAGGCCGCTTTGCCCGCCGACGCGACCAACCCGTGCACCGACGCGACGTTGACGATGCGGCCCCAGTTCTTGGCCTTCATGTCTTTGAGCGCCAAGCGGGTGGTGTGAAACGCCGACGTGAGGTTGACCGCCAAGATCGCGTCCCACTTTTCGGGGGGAAAGTCGTCGATGTTCGCGACGTGCTGAATGCCGGCGTTGTTCACCAAAATGTCGGCCCCGCCGAATTCGTTCGCCACGAATTGCATCATGCTCGAAATGTCGTGGGGCCGGCTCAAGTCGGCCCCGTGGTACCCCACGCGAACGCCGTGCGCGGCTCCGGCCGTCGCCACTTCGGCTTTGGGCCGGTCGACGTCGCCAAACCCGTTCATCACCACGTTCGCGCCTTGGCCCGCCAGCGCTTTGGCCAAACTGAGCCCAATGCCGCTGGTCGACCCAGTGACGAGGGCGGTTTTCCCCTTCAACGGTGCGTTCATGAGCGACTGCGTACTTTCTGCCGCGGGCCAAGTCACCACCTCGAATACCAGGCCCGATTCGTTCAACGCATCGGTGCCATTGCCAACACCCGGGGCGATGTGGGCGTTCTTCGCACTCCAGAGGCCGTAGACAGCGTCACCGGTTCGTGAAAATCGAGGGCGGTGACTGATTTTCGCGTTCGTTTCGTACAGTGCATCAGCGCCGCCGGCTTTCACCGAATGGCGTTTCGGGAGTGGGGTGACCCTTCGAACCCGCGGGTGCTGCTCTGCTTGCACGGGTTGACCCGCGCCGGGTCTGACTTTGACGTGTTCGCCCGCGCCATGCGCGACCAGTACCGCGTCGTGTGCCCCGACATCGCCGGGCGCGGCCTGTCTGATCGGCTCCGCAACCCGAAATTGTACGGAGTGCCCCACCACGCCAACGACGTCGCCACGCTCTTGGCCACCCTCCACGCCGAGACGGTCGACGTGCTGGGCACGTCAATGGGCGGGCTCATCGGCATGGTGCTCGCTGGTTTGCCGGGCAGCCCCATTCGCAAATTTCTGCTCAACGACGTCGGCCCGGTCATCGACCCCGTGGGGCTCTCGCGCATTTCTGACTACGTCGGCCAAGACCCCCGCTTCGCGACCGCCGACGAGGGCGTCGCGTACCTCAACGCGCTCACCAAGAACTTCGGCCCGCACACGCCCGAGCAGAGCGACGCGCTCAACCGACCGCTCATTCGCCACTACGAGAATGGCTGGGGCCTGCACTACGACCCCGGCATTGGGGCCGCCTTCAGGGCCACCACCCCTGAACTGAGCGCTTTGGCCGAAGCGGCCGCCTGGCACGCCTGGAGCGCGGCCTCGGCCCAGGTGCTCATCACCCGAGGCGAGCGGTCTGACTTGCTGTCGAAAGAGACCGTCGCCGAAATGCTTCGCCGAAACCGCCAGGCCACCGCCGTCGAGTTCGCCGACACGGGCCACGCGCCCGCGTTCATCGTGCCGGCGCAAGTCGCCGCGGCCCGCGCCTTCTTCGTTGACCGCTGAAGCGAAGGGTCAGCCGAAGTCGTCGACGTGAACCGAATCACCCGGCCGAACCGAAGCCAAGTTGAGCAAAAAGCGCGGGTGATATGCGTCCCACAGGGCGCCGGCCATGTGCCCCAGGCTCTCGAGCACCATTTCGCGCCACTCGAGCGGTATCGACTGCTCGCCGTGAATGGCCCCGAGCAACGCCCCGGTGATGCACGCGTTCGTGTCGGCGTCGCCTCCGCGGTTCACCACGTCGAGAATGCCGGCCTCGTAGTTCGGGGCGTGAAACGCGTGCCAGAGCGCCAACCGAAAAGCGATTCGCACCCACGTCGGGTTGGGAAAAAAGAGGTGCAGCTCGGGGCCGTACAGCTCGGGGTCGGCCGCTTGCGCGAAGTGCAAGTCTTCGCGCAGCCAGTCGGCCGAGTCTTTGATCATTTGCACCCAGTCGCTGTTGAGGCGGCCCAATTCGGTCGCGGCGTACGACAATTCGTTCTCGGCCACCTTCGCCAGTTCGGCGGTCGACAACTTCGCTTCGGGCGTTTGCAGGGCCGCCGCGATCACCCCGTTGAACGTCGCGCACGCCAACGTCACCTGCGGCGCATAGTGCGTGATTTGAACGTCTTTGACCGTCGCCAGAAAACGCGCTTCTCGGTTCGTCGAATAGAACACGCCGATCGGCGCGGTTCGGGCGAGCGGGGCGTTGTCTTTTGGGCGCTGCCCGTTGTCGAGCCAGACGCGGTACCCGGTGAAGTCGGGGTGCCGGTGGTCGGCCAGCAACGCAAACGCCTGCTGGGTCGTCTCGGGCAGGTCGACCGCGAAGGGCGCGAAGTCGAGGTACGCCCGCGACACTTCGACGGCGTGGTACTGGCGGGTCGCGCGCAGGTGGTTCGCCAACACCACCGCCATTTGCGTGCCCCACGTCGTCTGCCCCGGCTTGAACGAAAACCGCCCGCCCCCTTGCGGCCACCGAGGCACGTCATTGAATTGGGGAAAGTCGGCCGCCGGCAGGTTGCGCATTTCGAACGGCACTCCCTGCGCTTCACCGACGGCGAGCCCCAACAGCGCTCCACGCGCCCGCGACAGCCGCTGCGAGTCGGTCGCGGTCGTCGGCGCTTTCGACTTTTTGAGCGGCTTTCTCGGCGGGGGCATGACCTGCCCCGCAGTGTCTCTATTCTTCAGCCACCCGAAAACGCAATTCGGAGCCCTCGCGGCGAATGACGTAGTCGGCCGGGGCTTCACGAGCTTTTTCAAATGCTTGCAGCGAATGCCCAATGGCCGCCCCGTTGATGCTGATGACCAGGTCTCCCGAACGCAGACCCGCTCGGTACGGAGAGCCATTTTCGTTGTCGAACGCGATGCCGTCGGCCACGTGGGGCAGCGCGAGGCTTCGAACCCCGCCGTCGCGCTCTCGGGGGGCCGGCAACTCGACGGTGACGTCTTGCCCCCCCAGCGCGTCGACCTCGCGATCGTCGAGCTCGGCCACGACGCGATTCGGGTCGAACGCGGCGACGTGCCAGCGCCCCTCCGTCACTTCGAGCGCGAATTCGCCGCTTTCGCTCGTGACGGTTTGCGCCTGACCCGTCTTCGACCAGCCGCTGACGTGGTAGGCGTGGGTCGCCCCCACCACCCGACCGACGACGCGCGCCGGCGGAGCGAAGCTCAGCTCGACCTGCACCGTGCCTCCCGGCGGCGCGTACACCTGGCGCTCCCGCCCACGGTCGGGCGGCCTCGTGGCCCGCACCGTCACCATGCTCGCCATGACGCCGTCGAAGCGAAATTCGCCAAATTCGCCCGTTCGGGTGCGAAGCCCCGGCTCGTGCAACCCTCCGGGAAATTCGAGGGTGACTTCGACGCCGGTGGCGGGCGCGCCGTCTTGGTTGGCCACCGTGCCCACCACCGTTGACGCCGACGTCAGCGGGAGCACCACCGTCGACTCGGTCGGCAACTCGAGCCCCGCCAGCCGCCCCCGCGCGCCCGACCCGTGCCGCGCGAAGAGCGAATAGCGGCCCCGCGGCAACGCGGCGAAGCGAAAATGGCCCTGACCGTCGGTCGTGCCGGTCGCCACCTCGAGACCGTCGGGCTCGGTCACCAGCCGCACGGTCGCGTCGCTCACCGGCGCCTGGTCGCCCGAATCGACCACCGTGCCCGCCAACCCCGTGCCTTCGTCGATGACCAACCGCAGCCCTCGTACCGTTTGGCGCGCCGGCGCCGCGTGCAGCCGCAAAATACCGCGACGCCCGTCGGCTCGCTGGGCTTCGAGCGTCACGCCGCCCGCGGGTATGGGCAGCAAGAACAGGCCCGAACGCGACGTGGTGACGCCTGGGCCTTCAGCGGGGTTGCGGAACGCACCAGGGCCGTACACCGGAGCGCCCTGACCGTCGACCAACACCACGCCCTCGGCCACGCTCGCCGCGTCGAGCGCGACGTCGACGCCCGCCTTCAGCTCGCCTGCTTCGACGGTCTTCGCCGAATACCCCTCGGCCGTGACCACCAAGGTACCGTCGTTCGGCACGTCGAGCCGAAACCGACCCAGCGAGTCGGCCTGGCCGGCAATGGTCGCGGCCGCCGGAGCGAGCGCGTCGAGGGTGGGGCGCCAGACCAGTTGCGCCAGGGCCACCGGCTGGCGGGTCTCGGCGTCGACCACCCGCCCCGACACCTGGGCCGTGGCCACGCCCTGGAGCACGACCCGGTCGACCGTCGGGCCCGCGGCGACGTCGTGCTGCGCCCAGACGGGCCGGCCGAGCCTCGCCACCACCAGGTGCCTCCGCGCGGGTACCGCCGTGAACTGCGCGACGCCCGACGCCAGAGTTCGGGCCGAACGCGGCGCCCGCCAGCGGCCCAAGGCCTCGCCGTCGACCGCTTCGAATTCGAACAACTGCACTTCGACGCCCGCGGCCGGTTGCTCGCCGTCGCGCACTTCGACCTCGAGCCCGGCGGTGGCCGCCGCCGCCCCGCCTCGAGCCAGAAACGGTTCGTCGTCGCGCTGGTCGCGATGCTGGCGGCTCGGTTCAGCGCCCACGGCCGGTGGCGGGCGCTGGCCCTCCGGGCGAACCCCGAAGAACCACGCCGCCCCGAGCCCCAACCCGAGGCCGAGCACCGTAAAAACCATCAAGGCGTACCGGTTCATGCCCCCGGGTGACCGCGGGCGCCCAAAAGTTTCAGACCCGTTCGAGAATGGTGGCGATGCCTTGACCGCCTCCAATGCACATGGTGATGAGCGCGGTCGTCTTGTTTGACCGCTCGAGTTCGTCGAGCGCGGTGCCGAGCAGCATGGCCCCCGTCGCGCCCAGCGGGTGGCCCAGCGCGATCGCGCCGCCATTGACGTTGACGCGCTCGGGGTCGACGTTCAGTTCGCGAATCGTTTGCAAGACGACCGCCGCGAACGCCTCGTTGATTTCCCACAGGTCGATGTCTTTGGCCGTCATGCCGGCGAGCTTGAGCGCCTTCAGGCTCGCCGGGGCCGGCGCCGTCAACATGATGACCGGTTCGCTGCCAAGGGTGGCGAACGCGCGAATGCGAGCCCGGGGTTTGAGCCCCAACCGTTTGGCGCTCTCGGCCGAAGCCACGGCGACCGCCGCCGCTCCGTCGGCCAACGCGCTCGAATTGCCGGCGGTGTGCCGGTGGTCGATTTTGGCGGTCGCTGGGTACCCCCGCAGGGTAATCGCGTCGAACGTCTGGCCGTCGAGCGGCTCGCTCTGACCCAGGGCGACGAAGCTGGCGGGCAGGGCGCCCAGGCCCTCGAGCGTCGTGTCGGGCCGGGCGATTTCTTCATGGCCCAGCACCACCTGGCCTCCCGCGTCGGTCACCGCCACCAACGACTTGGCGAAGCGCTTTTCTTCAATCGCCTTCGCCGCGCGACGTTGCGAGGTCAACGCCCATTCGTCGAGCGAGCGGCGGCTGAACCCTTCTCGGGTCGCAATGAGGTCGGCGCTCAGCCCCTGCGGTACCTGAAAGAGCCGTTCACGCAGGGCGAAGTTGTCTCCGTCTTGGCCCGCGCCGTCTGAACCCATGGGCACCCGCGACATGCTCTCGACCCCGCCCGCGACCACCAACGACTGCGCTCCGCTCGCCACGCCCATCGCCGCGAAGTTCACGGCTTGCAGCCCCGACGAACAGAACCGATTGAGCGTCGCACCTGTGATGTCTTGCGGCCAGGCCGCCGCGAGCACCGCGTTGCGGGCCAAATTCGCCCCCTGCTGCCCGGCTTGAGACACCACGCCCGCCAGCACGTCGTCGACCGCGCTCACCGGCAACCCCCGAGCCGCCAAGGCCTTGAGCTGCTGCGCAAACAGTTCTTGCGGGTGAATGCCGCTCAGCGCGCCTTTGCCCGCTTTGCCGCGGCCTCGAGGGGTGCGAACGGCGTCGACCACAAATGCGTCTAACTTCATGGCGGGCTCTCTTTCGGGGTGCTGTGCCAGAGGCGTTTCGTATTATTTCGATAATATAATCGGCCCGCGCCGTTCTGCAACCCAAGGCCCTTTCACCGTTCACCCGGCTCGCCCACCTCGTGCGATGGTGTGGTCATGGCCGACAACGACTCGCGGGCAGGGCAGGTGTATTTCACCAAGGCGATTCTCGACTGGGCGACGCGGTGCCACGTGCCACACGACGCCGCGCTGCAGCAAGCGTTCGACGCGCCCGCGAAGAACGGCATGCCCGCCATTCAACTCGCGCCGACCGAAGCGAAGTTGACCGAGCTGTTGCTGCGCCTCTCCGGGGCCAAGCGCGTCGTCGAACTCGGCACGCTCGCGGGGTATTCGGCGCTGAGGTTGGCGCGCGCGCTGCCCCCAGACGGCCACGTCTGGTCGGTCGAATTCAGCCCCCGCCACGCCGCGGTGGCCCGCCAGGTCATCGCCACCGCGGGCGAATCGGCACGAATCACCGTCGTCGAGGGAGCGGCGCTCGACGTGCTGCCTTCGCTCGAAGCGCACGGCCCGTTCTGCGGCATCTTCATCGACGCCGACAAAGAAAACTACGCGAACTATGGGCGGTGGGCCGCGAAGCACCTGCGCCCCGGCGGCCTGTTGCTCGGCGACAACGTGTTCTTGTTCGGTGACTTGCTCGAGGCGACTCCTCGGGCGGCCGCCATGCGCGCGTTTCACGAAGAGGCGCGCGAAGCGTTCGACACCGTGTGCATTCCAACTCCCGACGGGTTGCTCTTGGGCATCAAGCGATGACTTCTTCGCTCACCGGTTGCTTGCCGTGCCAGCGGTGCAGCGTCGCGACCGGGCCGTGCTCGCCCCATTCGACGAAGCCGTAGTGCAGTTCGAGCCGTTGCCCGAGGCGGCCCAGGTTCAAGTCGACCATCGGTATCCACGTGCCGGTGTTGATGTAGACGCCGTCGCGGCCCATGCCCCGCAGCTTCGGCACGTGGGTGTGGCCCATGAACACCGCACGCACCCGCGCGTTCGCGCCCAAAATGCGCTCGGCCTGGTGGTCGAGTGACTCGAAGAAGCCAATTTCGTTGCGCAAGAAACGCGTGAACTTCTCGAAGGGTCGCTTCTTCCACCAATTGGGGTTGAAGCGGGCTTGCACCAACGCTTTCGCGCTGTTGGCGATCATCTTGGTCGTGAAGCGGGTGTCGATGATCATGCCTCCGACGAAGAGCGGCCAGAACGGGTGCACCTTGTCGAGGTAGGGGCGTTCACGCACGAGCTCGTTCACCACGTTGAGCACGAACAGGCTGCCCCACGGCAAGTTCAAAATCGGCGACCGGTTCGCCCTCGGCAACACCAGGCGGCTGAAGTCCATCGCGTGAATGGCTTCGAACTGGTGCCCGTGGTGAAACTGCACTCCGTCGATCTCGAAGAACGGGGTCTCGACGTGAAACCGCACCCTCGGGTGCTCGTCGTCGCCGGTCACCGCCCGGCAAAACAGCCGCTGCACCCCGGGAAACACGAATTCCATGTCGTGGTTGCCGAGCTGCACGTGCAGCAAACCGCGTTCGTTCTTTTCGAGAAAGCGCTTGAGCGTGTCGACGAAGAGCGGGTGCCCGCGCAGGCACCGAAAGAGCTTTATCTTCGCGAGCCGCTCATCAATGAACTCGGGGAACTTGCCCAGTATCGGCACCTTGAGCAGGTCGAAGATGTCGCCGTTGAGCACCAGGTGCACTTCGTCGTCGGCCGTCGATTGGCTGCGTACGAGTTGCGCGAACCGCTCGTCTTCTTTGAAGTCGTCGTAGACGTTGATGCGGCCTCGGCGGTGCCCCGTGCCCAGGTGCATGTCAGACACGATGATCGCGACCCGTCGCACGCCCCAAGTCTACTCCGCTTCGTGCCCTCGGGCGCGACACGGGTTTGCGCCCGTCACGTCAGGTGACCTTGACCTCTTTGAGCTTCAGTGCCTTGAGGCCCGCCACCATGGCCGCGCGGTCGACCGGCTCGGTGTGCTTGCGAAGCTTGACCTCGACCGACTCGAGCAGCGGCAGCTGCCGTACGAACTCCAGCGCCATGCCCACCAACTCGCTCGACCACACCGTGTTGCCGACCTGCCGGTCGGTGCCCACCTCGATGCTCGCGCGGGTGTAGCCAGACGGCCCACGAAACAGGCGAAAGCTCTGTTCCATGTCGTAGGGCCTGGGCAAGAAGGCCAGTTCGGCCGGCGTCGCTTTCGCGATGACCGGGGCCAGCCGGCTGACCCAGGCCGCGACGTCTGCCCCTGAACTGCTCATCACCCAAAAACCCAGCGCCAACCGCTCGAGGCGCTTCGCGACGGGCGAGGTCAGCAGGGTGACCAAGAAGGGCAGGTCGTCTTTGACCGTCAAATCGCGAAGGCGCGGCAGCGCCGGGCAGGTCAGCGCTGACGGGTGGTCGCCCACGAGGCGCAGCACTTCGATGGGCCGGGTCGTGCCCGCCAACAGCTCGCCCGCGCGCTCCGAACCGTCGGCGTTCACTGAAAAGCCGAGCGACCGCAGCGACCGCATGACCGAATGGAGCCCGATGTTCGCCGGCCCATCGAAGGTGTGCACCGTCGACCAGACGGGCAGGCCCGCCAATTCGTCGGCGCGCTCACCCAACTTGAAGTCGATGACCGCTTCGGCCAGAAACCCACGCTCGAAGCGGTGCCGCGTTTTCACGAATTGCGCCAGCGGCCCCAGCCACTGCAGGCCATGCGCGTCGTGCAGCTGCTTTTCTCGCTTTCGCAGCCCCGCGTCGGTCGGGTTCTTGGCCAAGCCCAACTGCACCGTAATGAACTCGCCCCGCGGGTCTCCGGCGTCAGACAGCGCGTCGGCGTACACCGCGCGCGCCGAGTCACTCGTCGGGTCTTCGTACACCGCTTCGAGCAAAGCGCTCGCGGTCTTGGCCTTGGCCGTGTCGGGCTTTTTCGCGCCTCCGAGCGCCGCGAGGTGAGGCGCCCGCGGCAGGGCCTTGAGGCGAGGCGAAATCGACCCGAGCAGTTTCTTGAGCTTGCCGCGGTGCCACTCCATGTCTGAGGTGAGCCGCCCGAGCTTCGCGTCGGCGCCCTCGAGGCGTTCGAGCAACGACGGGTCTGAAAACCGCTCCATGTGGGTGAAGAGCCGGGTGAAGAACACCCGCGCGCCGGTCGATGTGTACGGAGGCGTCTCCAACAAGCGCACGAACAGTTCGTCGACGCGCGGGTCGGGCAACCACTCGGCCACCGCGTCGAGGCGCTCCATGGCGTCACGCGACGCCGCGTCGGCCAAGCGGTCGAGCAGCGCCGGCTTCTCGAGCTCACTCGCGTTTTGGGCCGCGGCCGCCCAGGCCTCCAACGCCTTCTTCTTGCCCCCCACGTTCGGCACTTCGACCCGCGCCGCGTTCGACGTGGCGGTGATGAGCGCCGACAGCTCGACGCTGGGCGCCGACTTCCACACCGACAACATCGCCGCCAGCGCCTTCTCGTCGTTGCCCGTCTGCAGTGCCTGGGCGATCGACTCCGCGCCGTTCGTCTGGCCCCGCACCGGCTCGGCCCGGGCCGGCACGGTCGTGGCCTTGGCCTTCGCTTCGGTTTGGCCGGTGGTCGTCGCGGCTTTACGCGGCGCGGGTGCCTTCGCCGCGGCCCCTCGTGCCGCCGGCCCCCGCAACAGCGCGACCGCCTCGGCCGTCAAGACCCGGGGCGTCTGCAACGACATGCCCAACTTGGCCACGTCGCTCGGGAGCGCCGCGCCTCCGACGAAGGTCAGGCGGGTGCGCAAGGCGTCGATGTCTCGAATCGGCGTGGTGTTCGGCGCGGCGCTCCAGCCGTCGTCGCCGTGCCGAGGTCGTTCGAGAACGGCCACCAGACACAATTGCCCGGGCGGGCGAACCGTCACCAAGTACAAGTCACCGTCGTCACCCAGGTTTGAAAACGCCTTGTTCTGGCTCGCATACAGCGACGTCGGGGTCACGTCCCGTCAAGTGGTGTCCGTCGTTGCGCCACCCTTTGCGACTGCTACGCGGTTTTTTTCAGCGGCTCACTTGTGATGCGTTTGACGTCGCTGGCGTCCACCTCCTTCACGGTTGGTACCTCAAAGGTCATG
>JBGAIY010000125.1:0-17483 GCA_044225205.1 Myxococcaceae bacterium
TCCTCGAGTGACAAATAGACAGCATCCTCAAGCATCTTCGAGCGCAGATGCTCCTCGAACTCCTGTTGCGTCGCTCGAACGCGAAAAAGTTCCGCGCGAACCCCATCATCTTCTTCCTGACTCGCGTTCGAGCTCAATGCGGCCACACCAAAGCAGACGAAGGTTCTACGGCGCCGTGGCGCTGTCTGGTGCGCTCCAGCCACCAGGGCCTACCGCGTTCAAGGCCTGCACGTAGTACGTGTAGACCGTGCCGGTCGTCAGACCCGAGTCGTCGTAGTTCGTCAGGGCCGTTTCGGTCAGTTGAGCAACCGTGCTGTTGGGCAGCCGCCGGTACAACCGGTAGCTGGTCGCGCCGGCAATGGTCGACCACGTCAATTTCATGGTGCCCGCCGAGCTGCCCGCGGTGGCATTGAGTGTCGGCGTCGTTGGCAGCATGGCCGAGGCCGTGGTCGACAGTTCGGGCGAAAACGCGCTCGGCCCGTTGCTGTTTTGAGCCTGCACATAGGCCCAAATGGCCTGACCGTTGGTGGCGGTGGCTCGGCACCGCGTTTCGTACTGACCGGTCGCCGTGCAGCCATACGTGTAGGGGCCTTTCTGCGCGGGCGCGGTGTAGACGGTGTAGCTCGTCGCGGTGGGCGTGACGTCCCACGAGAGTTGAATCGAGGCGTTCGCGGGCTGAATGGTGAGCCCGGTCGGCACGGTCGGCACGGTGGCGTCAATCGGCTGCAAATTCGACAGGCCCCACGAGCCGCCCCCGTGTGAATTCACGGCCTGAACCGCGTATTTCCAGCTCTCGCCGTTTTCGACGTTCAAATCGGTGTACCGAGGCGAACTCTGGGTCACCAGCAACCGCCAATCGCCGTCGCTTGGGCGGCGGTAGAGCCGGTACGAGGTTGCTCCCGATACTTCGGGCCACGTCACCGACGTCGCCTGGTTGCCGAAAACGACCACCGGAGCGGGCCGCGCCGGAGCCAGTGAATCACCCGCGACCGACACCGGCAGCGAGTGCGAGCTGGTCATCGCCCCGCCCGTTTGCGCAACGATCACGTACGTTTCGCTCACCCCATTCGTCGCGGTGACGTTGATGTGGGTGTCGTACGGGTCGGTCGTCTGCGTCATGTAGCTGTATGGGCCACCCGCGTCAGGTGCGTTGTAAACGCTGTAAGCCACCGCGCCGAGCACCGGAGCAAACGACAGGGTCACGCCGGCATTGCCCGGTATGGCCGTCACCGCTGCCGGAAACGGCGGTCGTTCGGGTTCTGGCGAGAACCAGCCAGACGCGACCCAGCGGCCCTTGTTGGTGCCGCCGTTGCCCACGGTTTGAATGGCGTAGCGAACCAAGCTCGAAGGCGGTACCGGGTCGTTGTTGAAGTACGGTGGCCCGCTCGTGGTCAAGGGCGCCCAGTCTGACCACTCGGTGCGGCGATACAGGTTGTACGAAGCGGCGTTGGCGACGATCGACCCGAGCAAGGAGACCGACGCGTTGCCTGGCGACACGGTGAGCGCGGCCATGTCTGGCGACGCCGGTTGTGGCTGGGCGCTCACCTCGTCTGAGTACGCGCTGTAGCCCTCGTTGCTGTACGCATAGAGACTCACGTAGTACGTCGTGCCGTTGGTGGCCGAAATGACGCAAAACGTTTCGTAGGGGTCGTTCGAGCCACAGTACGTGACGGAGTTGCCCGGCGACGAGCCTGCCGTATAGCCGGCCTGAACGCCGTAACTGAGCGCTCCGGGTATCGGGTTCCACCGAACCATGAGCCCACTGTCGTAGGGGGTCACGACCAGGCCGCTGGGTCGCACGACTTTTCGCGCGGTCGGCGTCGCATAGGCCGTCGTGTTCCACACGCTGACTCGGGGGCCGGTGGGGTTCACCGCCTGCACTGCGTATTTCACGTCGGTCTCGTTGGTGATCGGCGAGTCGAGCCACGAAATCGACGCGGTGGTGGTTTTGAGCACCCACTCGGTCGTCGGCGTTCGGCGAAACACCCGGTACGTGGTGGCGTTGGGCACGGGTTGCCACGACACCGTGAGTTCTCCGTTGCCCCCGGTCACGGTGGGGTTTGGCGCGGCGAGCCCAGCCGTGGAGCCATTGGCGGTCGGCGTGACGGTCACTTCGGAGCTCCAAGCGCTGGTGGTGGCGCCGTTGCTCGCTCGAACCGCCACGTACACCGGCGTCTCATTCATCGACGGCACCGACACGGCACACTGATTTTCGAACGGCTCGTAGATCGTGCCGCACGTGGTGACGAACGAATACGTGCCCGAAGTGCCCGAGTAGCCGACCTCGTAGTACTGCGTGTTGGGTACCGAATTCCACCGCACTTGAAAGGCGCCGTTCGAGCCCTCGATGCTGAGGCCGGTGGGTACCGCTGGCGTCGTCGCCGACAGTGGCGTGGCCGACACCTCGTTCGACACGTCACCCGCCGTTGAGCCGTTGTACGGGGTAACGACGTAGTAATACGTCGTTCCGGCCACGGCGGTGCTGTCGACGTTGCTCGAGCCGATCGGGGTATACGGGCCCCCGCTGGTCAGCGAGCGACCCACCACTTGCGTCGTCGCTCCCCCGCCACCCGACCATGAAAGGTCGATTCGATTCACGCGAACAATTGGTCGCCCCATTTTCATGGGCTGGGGCGCGAGCGTGACTGAGGGGTTGCCGCTGACTTCGGCCGGGTCACCCCGAAGCCCCTGCACGACCGGAAAAACGTAGTACCGGTAGGTCGTGCCGTTCGCGAGGCCAATGTCGTCGAACTGGGTGCCGGCGGTCACGTAGCCGTTCTGCGTCGGGGCCGAGGTGTTCGACGTCGTGGTGATGACGTAGCCGGTGGCTGAGGGCACGGGGTCCCACGTGAGGCGCAGCCAGGCGTTGCCTCGCGTCATGACCAGGTTCGCGGGCGCAGCAGACAGCGCCGTGTTGAGGGCGCCACCCGACTCGTCAGAATAGGCACTCTTGCCTGCCGGCAATTCGCTCTGCACGACGTAGTAGGCCGAGGTGCCTGGGGTGAGCCCCTTGTCGAGGTAGGTCGTGTACCCATAACCGGTGACGAGGGGCGTGAACGGGCCCTGCGGGCTGGGGGCTCGCGAAATCGTGTACCCGGTGGCGGTCGAGACCGCGTTGAACGTCAACAGCACCGTCGTTCGCCCGACGATCGTTTTGACGTTGCTGGGGGGCCCGAGCAGCGCGGGTGACGGCGTCACATTCACTTCGTTTGAGGGCCCGGTTGCTCCGAACGGGGTGCGGGCGGTGACCGTGTAGTAATAGGTCACTCCGTTCGACAACGGCGTGTTGGTGAACGTCTGGCCCGTCGTGGTGAACGTGTACTGCGGAGCTCCCCCCGACGTCGTCGACCGGTTGACCGAATACTCGGTGGCACCGGGCACCGCGTTCCACTGCAACGTCGCCGCGGCGTTGCCCTGAATGACCGTCAGCCCCGCCGGCGGCCGCGAGCCCGTCGTGAAGCGCCACGAATACGGCGTCGCTAGGTTTTGCCCCGACGTGTCTCTGAGGGTCGCCGCGACGGTGACATTGAAGTCGGTCTCGGCCGCCAGTGCGGTGCTCGGCACGATGGTGACGGTGTTGCCACTGACCGAAACCGCGGTCGAAATCACCCCGCCGTCGCTGCTCAAGACGACCGAGCCGGTGGCGGTGCTGCCGTCGACGGGCTTGGTCAACCGCAGGGTGATGGGCTTGGTCGCGAGGGCCGCGGTCGCATTCGAATCAGGCCGGGTGGCGACAATGAGCGGCTGATTGCCCGACGGCGCGGCTGGGCTCGCCGACGCCTGGCCCGAAGCCGCGCCTTCGATGTTGTCGGCGTTCGATGCCGTCACCACGTAGTAGTAGGTCGTGCCGTTGGTCAGGCCCTGGTGAATGAACGGGCTGGTCGCGTTGGTGAGGGCCGTGCCAGTCGCTTTCGTGACTCCTGGCGAAGTCGACCAGTACAACGTGTAGCGCGCCGCCCCAGCCGACGAGGCCCACGTCAGCGTCACCTGGCCATTGCCGGGCGTCGCCGACAAGGTGGCAGGTGCCGCTGGAGGTGGCAGGCCCGCGTCGACCGTGCCTGCGTCAACCGGGCTGCCCGCATCGTTGGTGCCCGCGTCGAGGGTGCCGCCGTCGAGGCCCGTGGTGCCGCCGTCGTCGGTGGTGCCTCCGCCGCCTCCGCCGCCGCCAGTTCCTCCTCCTTGCCCACCGCCCGTTCCTCCACCGCCTCCACCACCACCCGCTCCGCCGCCGGTGCCGCCGCCCCCGCCTTGGCCTCCCCCGCCCCCGCCGCCCTGCCCGCCTCCACTGCCGGTCGCGCCGGGCCCGAGCACGATGTCGGGCAAGGCCAAGGGGCCTCCGGCCACCAAAATGTTGAGCAGCCGTGCATTGCTCGACCCCACGCGGCTGGCCGTGAGCGTGTAAATGCCGACGGGCACCTTGGTGAACGAATACGCGCCGCTGTCGTCGGCGGTGACTTCGAGGCTGGCGGTGCTGCTCACGAAAGTCACCTTCGCCTCAGACGCCGCGGCGCCTTCGGCCGTCACGACTTTGCCGGTGACGGTCGACGGCACGGGCATCGTGGTCTCGACGCGCAGTCGCACGGTGCGCAAGGTCAGCTCTTGACCGCTCGACACGGTGACGTTGTCGAAGCCGGCCGGCGCGTAGCCCGCTCGAAAAAAGGCGAGGCTCAAGGTGCCTTCGGGCAAGTCGCCGAAGGTGAACGACCCGTCGTCGGCGGTGGTGGTGGTGTACGGCCCCACGGGCACGAAGACGGTGGTGCCGCCGTGCCCGCTGGCGGTCGACACGTCGTCGCGCAGTACCACGCCGTGCACGATGGCGTTCTCCGACAACAACACGTCACCCAAGGCGACCTGCTTGTCGAGGCCGGCTTTCAGCGCCTGGAGCGACAGCAGTTTCTGGCGTTCGGGGCTGCCGTTGTGGTCGAGGTCGGCGCGAAAGAGCAACTGCCCCGCATCGGTCGTGATGCCTTCGATGCGAAAGAAGCCGTTCTGGTCAGACTTGGTCGAAAGACCGGTGCCCAGCACTTCAACGCTGGCGTCAGCGACCGGAGTGACCGTTGGCCGACCCGGCAACGCCATGACCACCCGACCCGAAATCGAGCCCGGTTTCGGGGGCCCCGGCAGCGGCGGCAAGCTGAAATCGCGACAGCCCGAACTCACCAGCGTGGCACCACCGACGACCAAAAACAGTCGAACCGCCGTTCGCCACATGTCGACCTCGCGAGTGAGAAAGCAGAGCACCGAAGTCTTCAGCAACCGCCCTCGAAGAACAACGCGCAACTTTGAAAGATCGCGCAGTGTTTCGAATTTACTTGAGAATTTGATCACGACGGTGCGGGGCCGGTGTAGAGCCGGCGCATGCTTGTTCGCTCGCTGCTCGTGGTGCTCGTGCTGGGGTGTCTGCCCGGCTGCCCGCCGTCGTCACCCCCGGTGTCGCTCGCCCTCGATGCGTCTGCGAGTCAAACCGTCGATGCTGGGCTGGTGGGCGAAGACGCGGGGCAACCCACGGCGACTGACGGTGGCGCGGTGGTCGAAGCCGACGGCGGCGTTTCGGTCGCGAAGCACGCGGTCTTGCTCGTCGAAGTGAACGCCATCTCCGACGGGGGGCTCAGCGCCGTCGCCTTTGACGAGAACAACACGGCCCAAGTCGAGGTGCTCCGCGGGTTGAACGTGAACTCGGTGGGGTTGCGCGACTACCGAATTCGCGTCATCGACTGGGTCGACCAGGTCGTGTCGAGTGACGACACGGCCACCGAAGTCGACGGCGGCCTGGTCTACCTCATGAACTTCACTCAGCCGCTGAAGGCCGGTCGCACCTACACGCTGACCATCGAAGCCCAGAGCGGTACGCAATTCACCGACGTCCAGGGCGCTCCCCACGACGACGTGCGCTACACCCTGAAGGTGCGCGGCGACGTCGAGCCTGAACCCGGCAAGCCAGCCAAGAAGAAGAAAACGAAGTAGCGGCTTTATGGGGCCGAAGGGCTCGGCTCGGGCGCCGGGGCCGTTGGCACCAACGCCTCGAGCGCTTCGACCAGCGACGCCGGGTCGACCGCGTCGAAGAACTTCGAATCAATTCGCGCGACGGCGCCCACCGCGCGTTCGACCAGGCGTGCGCCCTTGGTCGTGAGCGCGAGCGACAGCGCCCGCTTGTCGGTCGGGTGTTCGACGCGCTTCAACAGCCCTTTGCTCTCGAGCGTGCGCACGACCTGAGACGTCATCATCGGGTCGGTCTTGGCGTGGTCGGCCAACCGCTTTTGCGTGACCGTCTGGTCGACGTTCTGCAGCTCGGCCATCGACTCGAGCAACGCGAACTGCACGGGCGTCAAGTCGAGCGGCTCGAGCGCTTCTCGTTGCGCGCGCTGCCACAAATTCGAAATGCGCCACAACATGAACCCGGGGCTCGTAGGCATGCTTACGAAATACCCTGCGCGCAGGGCAACCGCAAGTTCACAACCCGTCGACCGCCAACACCAAACGCGACAGGTCGTACATGACGTCGCCCCGCTCGAAGATCGGCTGGCGCTCGACGTTCCACGCGAAGAGGTCGGCGCAGCGCCACATCGTCCACTCCAGCACCGTGCGGAGGTTGATGGCGTCGAACAGGTTGTATTCGACCAGAATGCGCAAGGCGTCGAGCCGGTGGTTCTCCGTCCACTCCCTCCAGAGGCGAATCGCGTCGAACCCCTTGAGCCCTTTGAGGTGTGGCGGCCGGTGCAGGTGGAGCGCCTCTTCGATGCCCTTGAGGCCTCCGGTCAGGTGGGTGCGCCTGACCAAGAAGCGCAAGTCGAGGTGAAGCACCGGCTTGGGAAAATGTTCGAACGCTTGGGTCAACACGGGTACGTCGAACACGGCGCCGTTGAACGTCACCCACACGGGGCTTTGGGCGAGCCGCTCGGGCACGTCGTTCAAGCGGCCGCCTCGCCGAAACGAAGCAAGGCCGAAACGGTCCATCACTCCGACGACGGTGGGCACGTTGTCGCCGTCGGCTTCGATGTCGAAGAACGCCGCGTCTTGCGCGAACGTCGGGTACAGGCGCCACCTCTCTCGCGCGGGTATCAGCTTCACCAACGCGGCGAGGTCGTGCGCCGCCAACGCCGTTCGCGCCTGGTCGATTCGAGCCAGCAAGGGCCCGTCGAGCTTCGTCGACATGACGGTGCCGGCGCGCGCCGCGGTTTCGAAGTCGGCCCACGTCGCGAGCCCACGGGCCCACAGGTCACGCTCGCGCCACCCCCCCACCCCCGACATGAGCTGAAACGTGCGCTCGACGAAGCCGGCACGCGCGGTCATGCGAAGGCGATCGCTCCACGCACGAGGTCGCCCAACAACGGCAGGTCGGCCTCGCAAAACGGCAGTTGCTGCATTTCGGCCGGAGTGCAGAAGCGCAGTGCTTGGGCCCCGAGCGGCTGGGGCTCGGCCGCCCCGGGGGCGACGCGCGCGGCATACAGCACCAATTCGACGACGAGGTCGCTGTATTCGTGAACGGTTTGCCAGAGCTTGGCGCCGACGGTGACTTCGACCGCGAGCTCTTCTTGGCATTCGCGAGCGAGCGCGGCTTCGTCGGTCTCGCCCGCCTCGACCTTGCCGCCGGGAAATTCCCACAAGTTGGCGCGGCTGCCCGTCGGGAGACGCTGCTGCACCAAAAACCGAGTCGGGTCGGCGGGGTTCGGCAGCAACGCGGCGACGACGCGCACCCGCTTCACGTCACCGCCCGCCGTTGGCCAAGTGCAGCGCGTAGACCGTGCCCAGGTTCGAGAGCACGTACAACCGGGTGCCGTGGCGTACCGACTGGTACTTGGTGGGGGTCGCGGTGATGCCCTTGCCCGGGTTCCACGCTTCGAGCACTTGGCCGGTCGACGGGTCGACAAAGGCCAACAGGCTCGAGGTGGGCACGACGATCGCCTGGCGGGTCTGCATGGCCGCCTGCCCGGCGTTGTTCGTTCGGCCCTTCGACGTGCGGTCGCTCAAGTCGAGCGACCAGAGCAGCCGGCCCTGTTTGGTCTCAATGGCCGACAGCGAGCCGTCACCGGTGGCGAACAGCACGTCACCGCGCAGCAGCAACGAGGTGAGCCCGGGCCGCGCCGCGGTCCACAGAATGTCTCCGGTTTGGGCGTTCAAGGCGTACACGCCGTCGCGGTACGAGGCCGCGAAGACGTGGCCCAGGTCGTCGACCACGGGCGTGCTGTCGACGTCGAGAAACTGGTTGCCGCCCGACAACGTCAGGCGGCGTTCCCACCGCAGCACGCCGTCGTCGGCCCCGAGCGCCACCAACCAGCCGTCGGCGAAGCCCATGTACACGAGGCCGTCGGAGACGACGGGGCGCGAAGTGCCGCGCACCGTAAACCCCGACGGCGCGTCGCGGCGGTACTGCCACACCCATTTGCCGGTGTTGAGGTCGACCGCGTAAATCACCTCAGACTGCGACGCGACGTACGCCTTGCCCTCACGAATGACGGGGGCGGTGACGAGTTCTTCGTTGGCCTTGTATTCCCACACTTTTTCGCCGGTGGCGGTGCGCAGGGCGTACAACACCCCATCTCCACCGGGCACGTAGGCGACGCCTTGCTGCACCGTCGCGCCCGCGAAGAAGCGGGTCAAGGTCTTCACTTCCCACAGCACGTCGCCGGTGTCGCCGTGAAGGCACCGAATGGCGCCGTCTCGGGTCGCGACGATGACGCGCTCGGTGTCGGGGTCGACGGCGGGCTGAGCGGTTTCGCGCGGCTGGTACTCGAGCAGTTCGCTCTTCACCAACGAGGCCCGCCAGTCGACGGTGAACAGCTTCTTCGGGCTCACCCGGCTGTCGGCCAGCGGCGCATTCGGGTCGGCGTTGAGCGGTATGGCCTTGCACGCCGTCTGGGTCGCCATGAGCAAGGCGGCCGACAGCACGGGGCCGGCGCCCCACGTCACCTGCCGAATGTTGAACACGTCGTCACCGCCCCGCGTCGACGGCCGGCATGGCCGCCACGGTGGGTATGACGACGCCCTGCGCCGCCAATTGCGTGATGCGTTCTTTGGCCAAGCGGCTGGCGGCCGAGTCGGGCGCGCTCGCCTGCAATTCGGCGAACTGCTTCGCCGCGGCGTCTTTGTCGCCCTTGAGCTGAAGAATGCGCGCGCGGTGGTACAGGCCCATGCCCTTCATGAAGTCGGTGCGGTTCTCTTTGGCGAGCTGGTCGAACGCCGCCAAGGCCTGGTCGTACTGGTTCTGCGCCTCGAAGGCGTACCCGCGCGCTTCGAGGGCGGCCGGGCGCAGCGCGTCGTTGGCGTCGGCCTCTTTGAGGTACTCGTCGAGCAACGGCACGGCTTCGGCCGCTTTGCCCTGACGCAGCAGCGCCTGCGCCAACGGCAGCGCCGCGCTCGCGGCGGCCTTGCGACCGGCGTTCGCTTTGCGAAATTCGGTGAGCTTCGTGGTGAGCGCTTCGTCTTTTTCTTGCTCGCTCTTGAAGGGGGCTTCTTCACCCGCCGGCGTCACGGCCGTGGGGCTCGCGTTCACGTCGCGCGAGAGCACCTTGAGCGCCGCGCCGAAGTCGTGGGTGGCGTTGACTTCGCCGCGCGTGCTGAACTCTCGCACGATCGAGACGAGGCCGAACGCGACCAACACCGCGACGACGCCGATGACCACGTTTCGCCCGTGCTGCTCGAGCCACGGCACCGCTTGGGCGCCAAGCTTCTGCAGTTCGTCGGGAGCCTTCAGGTTTCGTTGTTCTTCTTTGTATGACATCGCGCGCGGTGTCTAGGAGCCCGAAACCGTTGTGTCAATGAGGGTTTAGCGCTTCTTTCGTCGGTTCTTGGCCTGCCGAATCGATTCAGAGCGGTTCTTGAAGCGCTGCGCCTGGGCGGCGCGCTGCTTTTGGCCCGGGCGTTCGCGCCAAAACATGCGAATCGGCACCTTCAAATTGAACGTTTCTCGAAGGTAATTCGACACATAGCGCTCGTACCGCTCGGGCACGTCTTTGGGCTGGTTGCAAATGAAGGCGAAGCTCGGCGGGGCGGTGGCGACCTGCATCGCGTAGTACAGCTTGAGGGGCCGGCCTTTGACCACGGGCAGCGGGTGCTCGGTCGTCACGTGTTCGATGATGCGGTTCAGCATGGGCGTGCCCGCGCGAAAGTGCTGCATGTCGTAGAGCTGAAGCGCCAGGTCGAGCACCTTCGACACCTTGTGCCCGTCTTTCGCCGAGACGAACACCATGGGGGCCCACGAGACGAACTTCATGTACCACTTGAGGCTGTCTCGGTACTGGTTCTCCTTGGCCTCGTGACGGGCCAAGTCCCACTTGTTGACCACGATCAGCAGGGCGCGGCCCTTGTCTTGGGCAATGGCGGCGATCTTCTGGTCTTGTTCGACTCCGGCTTCGGTCGCGTCGAGCACCAACACCGCCACGTCGGAGTCTTCGATGGCGCGAATGGCACCAAACACCGAAAACTCTTCGATTTTCTGGCTGATGACCGACTTGCGTCGAATGCCGGCGGTGTCGGTCAACACGACCTGGCGCCCGCCGTATTCGAGCGCCGTGTCGATGGGGTCGCGCGTCGTGCCGGCAATGGGGCTCACGATGACCCGCTCTTCACCGAGCAGCGCATTCACCAGGGTCGACTTGCCCACGTTGGGGCGCCCCACCAGGGCGACCCGAATCGGCGTGTCTTTCGTCGGCCCCTTCGGCAGCTTCGGGGCTTCTTCGTCGGCTGGCGCACCCTGCCCTTCGTCGTCTTCTTCGGGAAGCTGGGGCGGTGGCGGGGGCAACAGCGCCGTCAGCCGGTCGGCCAGGTCGGTAAAGCCAATGTTGTGCTCGGCCGACACCGGCACGGGCTCTCCCAGTGCCAATGAATGAAAGTCGGCCGTCAGCAAGACTTGGTCGCGGCGCCCGTCGACCTTGTTGACGATGAGCACGACCGGGCGGTTGGCCTTTCGCAGGGCCCGGGCGACGTCTTGGTCGGCAGCCGAGGCGCCGGTGCGCCCGTCGACGACGAAGAGCACCACGTCGGCTTCTTCAATGGCGGCCTGCGCTTGCAGCCGAATGTGCTTTGCCAACACGTCTTCGTCGTGGTCGGGCACGAAACCGCCGGTGTCGACGAAGGTGACCGGTCGGTCTTCGTATTCGGTGTCGGCGAAGTGCCGGTCGCGGGTGACGCCCGGGGTGTCTTCAACGATGGCCAAGCGCCGCCCCACCAGGCGGTTGAAGAGCGTCGACTTGCCCACGTTGGGCCGACCGACAATCGCGATGACCGGGCGAGTTTTCACCCGGTAGCGCTTACCCTTGTCGACCAAAAGGTGGTGTTTCGCCTGCAGCCCAGCCGTTCGCTCGAGCGCCGCCACGAAGCGCTCGCCATTGTTGAGCGGCGCCACTTCGACCCGCACCAACTTGCCCGAATTCGACGTGACGTCGATGACATCGCCCTCGAGGGGCGCGTTCGAATGGTCGATTTGCTTGATCTCGTCGAGCGGCAGTTCGGCTTTCACTTCGGGCGACCAGGTCAGCAGGCGCTTGGTGGTCAGCAGCGCCGCCGTGGTGCCGTCTCCGCTCATGGTGGCATCAGAATAGGTCACGACTTCTTCGCCCTCGCCCAAGGTCACGTGCGCGCGAATGTGGGCCAGGTGCTCTTGGCTCAGCTCATTCGCCGCCAGCACGCCGGTTTCGGGCAACGACTGAAGGTAGGCCACGCACCCACCGGGCACGAGGCAGCAGAAGAACAACGACGATGCCAGCAGCGCCCACAACAGCGTCGTGTTGCGGCCCTTCGTGCTTGGTGGCGCCACGGGTGGCGGCGCGGGGTACCCCGGCGGAGGTGGGTTCGGCGTCATCAGACCAGTTGCATCGCCAACAGGGCCCCGACCGCGGCCGACAGCGGCACCGAAAGGTTGTCGTCGAGGCGCAGGCTGACGAGCTCGGCCACCGCGCCGAAGGCCGCCGCGGCCATGGCAATCACCGCCGCTTCACCCAGCCCCAACGAATGGTGAAACGCCGCCAACAACCCAAAGGCCATGACCGTACCGCTCGCGAAAAACGCCAGCGTGCCTTCGAGTGAACGGCCATGAATGAGCTTGATGCGACCGAAGCGGCGGCCGATGAGCCCGGCCATGGGGTCGCCGACGCCCAACACCGCCACCGCCACCACTTCGACGACGGGCGAACGCGTCAACGTCAACAGCACGAGCGCGGTCGCGTACCACGTGGCCGAATTGATTCGGTAGGTCTCGTGCGCGTGCGCCACCGACTTGAACACCCGCATCAACATGGCGTTGATCGTGGGGCTCTTGCGCCGGCCGATTTCGCAGGCCCACGCGAAAGCGATGGTGGTGAGCACCCACTGCGCCGGCAGCAATTCGATGGCGGCAATCGCCACCGCAGCCGACGACACGTGAAAGAGGCTGCGCGCCCAATTCGTGGGGCGCAAGCTCGGCACGTGAATGCGCTCGGCCCGCAGCTTCGCCGCCATCGCTTCGTACGCGGGTTGAATGCGCTGTTTGAACGCGAGCCAGCGGGTGCGCAAGTCGGCCGACGGCGTTTCGGCGTCGAGCTCGCTCGAATTGATGCGAAGTTCACCGGCGAGCGCGGCCAACCGTTCGCGCTGTTCGAGGCGCCGCTGCGCTTCGTTCAGCCGGGTACGCAACGCCACCGCCGCTTCGTCGCGCCACTTCACCGGGTCGATGTCACTCAACACGCCGTGCAGCTGAATCAAGGCGGCGCGGTCAGCGGCCGGTTCGAGCTTCATTTGCATCATGGGGGGGCCCTCTTCACCTTGAATGACTGTTCGAACAAGCCAGAAATGCCCAGGCACTGACAAGCCAATGACCATGCGGTGACGAAGCGGCCCTGGCACTGCAGTTCACAGGTGCCACGCGCGTTACGCAGTCAAAGAGTTCAAAGAGGTTACGTGGTGGGCGTGTAACCCATTTTACGCAGCGCATCGATGCGCTCGCTCCACCGTGGCTCGACTTTGACCTGGAGCGAGAGGAACACGTTGGTGCCCAACAACCGCTCGACGCCCTTGCGCGCGTCGGTGCCAATGGTCTTGAGCATCTGCCCGCGCTTGCCAATCACGATCGCCTTCTGCGAGTCGCGCTCGACGAAGACGCTCGCGTGAATGCGCACCAAGCCGGTCAACTTCGGCGGGGCTTTCACCGCGGGCGCGGGGCCGGGCTTGCCGCCCTTCTTCTTTT
Organism: Myxococcaceae bacterium; assembly: GCA_044225205.1. Classification (GTDB taxonomy): domain Bacteria; phylum Myxococcota; class Myxococcia; order Myxococcales; family Myxococcaceae; genus JAEUJT01. The sequence goes on from JBGAIY010000125.1 coordinate 13,157, forward strand.
TGGCCGTGGGGCGTTGCGGAGGCGGCGCGAAGCGTTCTGATTCGTCGAACACTTCGACGACCACCGCGGTCGAATAGGGCACCTCTTGCCGACAGTGGCGGAGCACCTGTTCACGCACGTATTCGCCGACCAGCACCCGTTCGGCCTGGTCGGTAAACATGTCGAGTGGAAAGAGTGGTTCGCCTTCTTCGAGCTGGCCCAGCACCACGTCGAAGAGGTGGTCGACCCCTTCGCCCGTCTTCGCGGCGATTGGCAGCACCGCCACGAAGGCGAACGCTTTGCGCCACACGTCGATCAGCGGCAGCAAGAGCGACTTTTTGACCTCGTCGATTTTGTTGATGACGAGAATGACGGGCTTTTTGACCGCCTTGAGCCGGTCGAGCACCAACTGATTGCCGGGCCCAATTTCAGGCACCCTGCCCTCTTTGAGCCCCTCGGCTTCGACCAAGAACAACACGACGTCGCACTCGTCGACGGCGTTCAAGGCCGCGTCGACCATGTACTTGTGCAGCGCGCCTTTGGCTTCGTGCACGCCGGGGGTGTCGAAGAAGGCCACCTGGCCTTCGGGCTTGCTCACGACCCCCAAAATGCGGGTGCGCGTCGTTTGGGGCTTGGGCGAGACGATCGCCACCTTTTCGCCGGTCAGCCGGTTGAGCAGCGTGCTCTTGCCGACGTTGGGGCGACCGATGAGCGCGACGAAGCCGCTCCGGTACGAAGCTGTCTTTTCACTCGGCGCACCGGAGCTGCTCTCGGTCATGGCGGTTACGGCGTCTTCGAAATCGTGAGCTTCTTCACCACGACGTCGTTCTTGGGGCGGTCATTCGGCCCTTTGGGTATGACGTTCGCCATGCGCTCGGCGACTTCTTGGCCCGAGACGACTTCGCCGAAGATCGTGTGGCGGTTGTTGAGCCACGGAGTCGGCGTGACGGTGATGAAGAACTGCGAGCCGTTCGTGCCGGGGCCGGCGTTCGCCATGGCCAACAGGCCCGGGCGGTCGAACTTGCGGCCGCTCTGAAATTCGTCTTCGAACTTGTAGCCGGGGCCGCCGGTGCCGCGACCCAGCGGGTCTCCGCCCTGCACCATGAAGTTCGGTATGCAGCGGTGAAAAATCGTGCCGTCGTACAAGGGCACTCCCGTCTTCGGGCCCGAGTCGGGGTGCGACCACGGTTTTTCGCCGGTCGCCAAGCCCACGAAGTTCTCTACGGTCTTCGGCGCGTCTTTCGCGAACAGCCGAACGACGATGGTGCCTTCGGTGGTCTCGAACTTCGCGTACAAATCTTGGCCCGAGCGGGCCTCGTCCATCATTCCCATGGCGTTCTTTCGGGTTCTTCGGGTTTACGGTTGTGCGTCGAACAAATCGATCTTCGAAATGGTGACGGGGGTGTTCGGCCGGTCGGCGGGGCCCCGCGGCACGTTTGAAATGGCTTCGACCACGTCGTAGCCCTTCACCACTTCGCCGAAAATGGTGTGCCGGCCATTCAAGTACGTCGGCATCGACGTGGTGATGAAGAATTGAGAACCGTTCGTGTTGGGCCCGGCGTTGGCCATGGCCAACAGCCCCACCTTGTCGAAGGTGCGCCCCGACTGGGTCTCGTCTTCGAAGCGGTAGCCCGGGTCGCCCCGGCCCGACCCGAGCGGGTCTCCGCCTTGAATCATGAACCCCGGTATGACCCGGTGAAAAATGGTGCCGTTGTACAGCGGACTACCCTTCACGGTTTCGCCGGTGGCCGGGTTCTTCCACTCCTTTTCGCCGCTCGCCAGGCCGACGAAATTCTTCACCGTCTTCGGGGCGTCGGTCGAAAAGAGCTTGAGCGTGACATCGCCCTTGGTCGTGTGAATGACCGCGAAGAGGTCTTTGCCCGCGGCGGCCTTGTCAGACCACGACTTGTCGCTCTTGCAGCCGGCGAACGCCAGCGCCATGGCGGCCAGCGCCAGCGCGGCGCGGAGGCCCAGTCTGAGGGTGTTCACTTTTTCGGCTCCTTCTTGGCCACTTTGGGCGCTTTGTCCGTGATGGTGACTTTGAGCACCTTCACGTCTTCGAGCGGGCGGTTCGCATAGCCGGTTTTCACCACGCTGATCGCCGAAACGACGTCGTAGCCCGAAATGACTTCACCAAAAATGGTGTGCTTGCCGTTGAGGTGCGCCGGCAACGACACGGTGATGAAGAATTGCGAGCCGTTCGTGTTCGGGCCGCGGTTCGCCATGGCCAACAGGCCCACCTTGTCGAACTTGCGGCCGCTCTGAAACTCGTCTTCGAAGGTGTAGCCGGGGTTGCCGTGGCCGGTGCCGGTCGGGTCGCCGCCTTGCACCATGAAGCCCGCGATCACCCGGTGAAACACCGTGTTGTCGAACATGCGGCGCTTGACCTTCGCCCCGGTCGCCTCGTCGGTGAACTCTTTTTCACCTTCTGCGAGCCCGACGAAGTTGGCCACCGTCTTGGGCGCTTCTTTGGTGAGCAGCCGCACGACCACGTCGCCCATGCTGGTTGAAATGGTCGCCCAGAGGTCTTTCTTGTCGAGCGCGAGTTTGGTGAAGGGGCCGTCGCCGGGCGCAGCGGCACTGTTCGCGTTGGCACCCGACGGCGCCGCTGGAGCAGCCGCCAACAACAGACCCAAAGTCAGAACCGCGGTCATGAGGCGCGCAAACTACCTGTGCCGCCCCGAACCTCAAAGCGTTTTGCGGTGTTACGGAGTGACTGCAACGTTCAGCTCAGCTGCACTTTGGGGCCCAGCCCCGACAGCATCGACAGCGTCTCCCGGGCCGCGCTCTGTTCGGCTTCTTTCTTCGAGCGGCCAGTCGACCGTGCGAACACGTCGTTGCCGATCATGACCTCGACCTCGAAGATCTTCTCGTGGTCGGGGCCTTGCTCGCGCACCACGCGGTACCGCGGGGCCGCCTTGAGCCGGCTCTGCGCGTCTTCTTGCAACAGCGACTTGTAGTCTTGCCCTTGCCGCCCGTCGGCCACGCCGTCGAGCGCTTCGCCAAACACCCGGTCGATGAAGTCGAGCACCACCGGCATGCCGTTCGACAAGTACATGGCTCCGACGACCGCCTCGAGCGCGTCGGCCAACACCGAGCTCTTTTCACGCCCGCCGGTCATCATTTCGCCGCGCCCCAGCAACAGCAAGTGGCCGAGCCCCAGGTGCCGGGCCAGGCGAGAGAGGCCTTCTTCGTTGACGATCAGGGCGCGGAGCTTCGACAACTCACCCTCATTCGCCTTGGGAAAGCGCTCCATCAGCCGCTGGCCGATGACCATGTCGACGACGGCGTCGCCCAAGAACTCCAGGCGCTCGTTGTCGGTCACCGGCTGGTCTTTGTGCTCGTTGCAGTAGCTCTTGTGGGTCAGCGCGCTGAGCGCCAACGCCTTGTCGACGAAGGTGACCTGCACCTTTTCTTCAAGCGCACGAACGTGGGCGACCGGGTCGATGTTCATGTGGAGGGTGACGAGAGCGCCGCCAATTCAGCGGCGAGCGCGTACGGGTCAGCTTCGCGGTTGGCAATTCGGCGGGCCATGTCGTGCAGATTACCGCGTTCGCGCTCGAGTTTTTCAAGCCCCGCCCGCAACAAACCGTCGCGCAGCAACGCCACGAACTGGGTCATGGCTCGGTTTTCTTCGCGCTGCTGCTTTTGGCCGGTCTCTGAAAGGAAGGCCGCATGCCGGGCAATGGCCTCGCCCAACTCGGCCACGCCTTGGTCTTTCGCGGCCACGACTTTGAGAATCGGCGGTTCCCATTCTTTGGGGCCGGTGGTGGCGGCGGGCTCGGTGGGGCGGCCTTCGGCTTTCGCGCGCACCATGCGGTGGTGGGCGTCGTGGTCGAGCGGCGGCGCGCGCACCGCGTGGCGCAACTCGAGCATCGAGCGCAGCTCGCGAACGACCCGGTCGGCCCCGTCGAGGTCGGCTTTGTTGATGGCGAACACGTCGGCCACTTCGAGAATGCCCGCCTTGATCGCTTGAATGTCGTCGCCCATGCCCGGCACCAGCACGACGATCGTGGTGTGCGCCAATTGCGCAATGTCGATTTCGTCTTGCCCCACCCCGACCGTTTCGACGATCACCACCTCGCGGCCCATCGCGTCCATCACCCGCAGGCAGTCTCCGGTCGCCCGAGACAGGCCACCCAAGTTGCCCCGCGTGGCCAAACTGCGAATGAACACGCCCGGGTCGGTGGCATGGCCCTGCATGCGAATGCGGTCGCCCAAAATGGCGCCGCCGGTGAACGGGCTCGTCGGGTCGACCGCCAACACGCCCACGCTCTTGCCCTGCTTGCGGTAGTGCGCGATCAACCGGTCGGTCAAGGTCGACTTGCCGGCGCCCGGCGAGCCCGTA
>JBGAIY010000713.1:0-2283 GCA_044225205.1 Myxococcaceae bacterium
TCGGCAGCAGCGCGAGGCGCTTTGTGGGCGTGGCGACGCTGCCCCCGCGTTTGGCCGCAGGGCTGGGCAAGCCCCGAAGGTACTCGTGCAGCGCGGCCTGTTGCGCGTCGGTTTCGAAATAGCCCTCGACGAGTACGAACGAATCACCGCGCGCAAAGACGTGCACCCGGCCGGGGCCGCTCTCGCTGAGCGTGACGACGTGGGCGTTGGCACCGCTCGGGCCTTTGACCGCGACGAAGGTGTTGGGCTCTCCTTCGGCGGGGTAGACGGCGTCGAAGGCCGCCTGCCAGTCGCTGCCCTCGGGCTCGAATTCGACGGTGCCATTCGACGTGCCACGCCAGGTGACGACTTCGGCGCCGTCGGCGAGCAGCAGCATGATGCTGTTGTTGATGCTGACGACTTCGCCGAGCAATTCAGGCGTGGTGGTCATGGCGTCTCGTCGTTCGCGCAGCTCTGGGCGCAGTCGTGGTCGGGCAAGGTGGCGACGGTGGCGGCGACGACGTGGTGTTCGGCGCGGTAGTTCGCGTCGTCGACTCCGAGCAACTCGTTCAATTCGTGGGTGGCTTCGTCGAAGGTCCACCCCGTGGCGGTTCGGCGCCGCAACCACGACCGTGCCTTCGCCTCGCTCGCCGCCGCGACCACGCCGAATTCGGTGCCGACGTACGCCGCCGACTCGACGTTGACGACGGTCTTGGTCGTGCCCAACGGCAACAGCAGGCGCCGAATGTGCAAGTGCGACGCGTCGAGCTCGAGCACTTCGTGGTCGCCGCATTCGTCTTTCGGGTGAACGGCCGCGTCGTAGAACCACAGCATTCTCGGGCGCGTGGCGTCGACGACGAATTGGGTGACCGCTCCCGGTTTGAGCCCCGCCTGCTCGAGCGCGTCAATTCGCTTTCGCCACGGGCCTTGGCGCTTTTCGCTGCAGGGCTTGCGCACGTCGACGTCGGTCACGCAGACCGCGTCGGGCAACTTCGCCGGCACCTTGCCTTTGGCCAGCGAGAGCCACTTGGCGGTGGCCGGGTTGCCGACGCACGCGTACGCGACGTCGATGCGGTGTGGCGCCACGAGCGTGTGGTTGAGCGCCGCGGTCACGACCCACGTCGCCCGCCGCGCTTGCCACGCGGCGTCGACCAGCGCCCGCCGTGCCGCTTCGGTGCGTGAAATGAGAAACGCGCGGTGCAGCAAGACGACCGCTTCGTCGTCGGCGAGATCACTGCCTTTCTTGCTCGCCGCCCATGACGTGAGTTCGGCCGGGTCGACCGGCTGGGCGACGAGCCACTTCGCTTCGACGACGCCGGTCTTGCTGGTCGACGTCACGACCGTCGGGGTCGTGCCGGTGCGCCCAAAGCGAACCTGGCTCGCCAGCGCCACCGACACCTTCGCCCACCCGTTGTCGACGCGGCTCACCGTGACCGCGGTGTTGATGGGCAGCATCACCACCGTGGCGCCCTTGGGTGACGCCTTGAGCGGCACCAACGCCGAGGCCACGTACGCGGTCGCGACCCCCGCGTCGGGGTCGGCCGAGAGGGCGAAGGGGGCTCCGCGGGGCAGCACGTCGGGCATGGGAGATTCGGGCACGGCGTCGGGGCCGGGCTCGCTTCGCTTGATCGCGAGCTGCGCGAGAAGGGCCACTTGCCACGGGTCGGGCGTGGTGAGGTTCTGCAGCATCTCCGCAGCGCGGTCGGGGTCGCGAATGATCAGCTGCTTGAGCGCCGCCCCGTCGACGGAGTCTCGCTCGAACGGGTCGACCGGCAGGCCGACTTCTTCTGGCTCGTCGTCTTCTTCGTCAGGTGACGCGGCGAGGCCGGCGTCGGTGGGGCCCGCGTCGGCGGCGTCGCGGGCGTCGTCGCCAGCGTCGTGAACCGCGACGGCCGGAGCCACCGCCGGAGGAGGCGGCCGCTCCGTGCTTTCATCACAGCCGACGGCGACGACGAGCCCCAGACACCCCATTGCCCACATGTGCGAACGCATGCGCGCGGCACTGTAGTCGGTTGGGGTTTCGAAGGGCGCATTTCGCGTGGCCCCGCGCCGTCACGCTCGCGGAGTGAACCGCACGCGCAGGTCTTTGGGCACGGCGGTGAAGGCCCAGTGCTCGCTCACCGCGTCGGCCGGGCCTTCGCGCGTCAAGTCGAACCCGTGCAGCACCATGGCCAGCACGGTGCGCATTTCGAGCAGTGCCAACGAACGGCCCGGGCACAGCCGAGGGCCTCCGCCAAAGGGGGTGTAGCCGCCGCCGGTGTGGGGGTGCTGGTTTTCGAGCCACCGCTCGGGCCGAAACTGGGC
>JBGAIY010000714.1:0-2280 GCA_044225205.1 Myxococcaceae bacterium
ACCGATTTCGTCGACGTGTACTACCTTCACGCCCCTGACCCGAAGACGCCGCTGAGCGAAACGCTCGATGCCGTCGCCGAGCTCTTGGAGGCCGGGCGAATTCGCCAGTGGGGCGTATCGAACTTTGCCGCCTGGCAGCTGGTCGACATTCACCACCTCTGCGATGCCCGACGCATGCCGCGGCCTGCGTATTCGCAAGTGCTGTACAACCTGTTGGTTCGGCAGCTCGAGGTCGAGTACTTCTCCTGCGTGAAGCGCTTTCCCATTCACACCACGGTGTACAACCCGCTGGCGGGTGGCCTCTTGGCGCGGCCCGACGCGAGCGTGGGTGCGGTGCCGAAGGGCTCCCGCTTTGAAGTCAACACCGTCTACCAAAAACGGTATTGGTCTGAGCCGATGCACGAGTTGACCCGTCGGTTTCACCGAGTCGCGAGCGACGCTGGGCTGCGCTTGCTCGACGTGGCGTATGCGTGGCTGCTGCGGCGACCGGGCGTGAATTCAGTCTTGGCCGGGCCGGCTTCGGCCGCCCACTTCGAAGCCGCGCTCGGCGCGGTGGCGACGCCGCTGCCCGACGCCGTGGCCGCCGCCCTCGACCTGGCGTACCGTGACTTCGTCGGCACCGACGCCAGCTACGCCCGATGATCGACCTCACCGCCACGCTCGAACACTACCGACAATTCGGCTACGCCCGCCTCGGCCGCGTCTTCGACGACGGGCAGCTCGAGCGGCTGCGGGCCCGCGCCACCGACTTGATGCTGGGTCGCGTCGCCTACCCAGGCCTGTTCTTTCAAATCGACTCGCCCACCGGTCGCTACGAAGACGCGCCCATCGGCCTCGGCTGGCAGGGCCCGTCGCTCTCGTACCGCAAACTCGAAAAGCTCGAAAAAGACCCTGAGTTCTTGGCCGCGCTGACCCACCCCGACCTCGAACGGGTCGTGCGTGCGCACCTCAAGGGCGACGTGGTGCTCTACCGATCGATTTTGTTCAACAAGGCCGCCGGCACCGGAGGCAGCGACATTCCCTGGCATCAAGACGGTGGCCGCCTGTGGGGGCTCAGCAAAGACCCCGACTTGCAAATTTGGCTCGCCATCGACGACGCGCCGCTCGACGGCGGCTGCATTGAAGTCGTGCCGGGTTCGCACCATTGGGGGCTCGCCACGTCACTCGGCGGCGTCGTGCCGACGAACCACGTGAACGACCGCGCCGCCGAAGCCCACAAGGTCGCCTTGCCGGCGAAAGCCGGAGAATGCCTGCTCATTCACAACTTGGTGTGGCACCGCTCGGGCCGCGCCCAACACGGCCAACGGCGACTCGGTTTTTCGGTGTGCTACATGAGCGCCGACACCCGGTGCCTGCGCACCAAACGCGCCCCCCGAGAATTCTTTCGCGTCTTTTGACCCGCCTTACGGGAACTTGGGTCGCCCCAGGTAGCCGGTGAGCTGACCTTTGCGCCACTCGGGGTCTTTCGGGTCTGACCCGACCATCGACAGCGCACTGCCGATGAGCCCGAGCCGCTTCTGAAACTCGGGGTTCGGCTTGAAGCGAATCTCCATGTTGGGCTCTGAATATTCGGCCCCCCGCGGAGCACCGCCGACGAGCCGACCGGCGAGCTTGAGGGTGCCCGTCGCCTGGAGTTCGAGGTCGGGTGACTTGCCCGAAAATTCACTCACCGTGCCGACGCCCTTTTCAATCTTCACCCGCCCGGTGATGTCGCCGAACCCAATTTTCGGCAAGTCGAGTGGGGTCGGTTCGGGCCCGAACTGCGGTATCGCGATGGTCAGCGTGCCGCCGTTGACGTTGAGGTTCTTCGTGTCGAGCGAAATCGACCCGTTCGCCAACGTCAGGTCGGGTTCGGCCGGGCCATTGCCGCCCGTCGCGGCGCCGGTCGGCACCGTCAAATCGATGTGGGCGTCGACCTTGCCCGAGAAGTCGATGCCGCTGAACCCCTTGAGGTTGCCCTTCGACAGGTCGAGGTCGTCGGCGTCGACGCGCAGTCGGTTGCCCGACAGCCCCGACACCCGAAGTGACAACGAGCCACCCAGCGCATTCGCCGACACCCCGAGCCCGGGAGGAAACAGCGTCGGCCCCACCGACAACGAGTCGATTTTGATCGCCTCGTTGGGCACGTCGTTCACGCTCTTCTTCGCGATTTCGACGTTCTTCGCCCGAATCGCGAAGAACCCAGGCCCGAGTGAGCCCAAGCGAACCGCGTAACCCGCGTTGTCGGCTTCGAGCCGAATGCGGTCTTTGAGCGCATCGTACGGAAAGGTGAGAAAGAAG
>JBGAIY010000126.1:0-17388 GCA_044225205.1 Myxococcaceae bacterium
ACCGGGTTTCAATGCTCGATTGGCCTGTGCGTCGACCCGAACCCCTGCCACCAAAACAACGGAGGCTGCGACGCGCACGCCACCTGCGCCCCGGGCGGCAACGGTGGCCGCACCTGCGTGTGCAATGCGGGCTACGAAGGCGACGGGCTGAGCTGCACTTCGGTGCCCGACGCGGGCACGCCGCGCTGGGTGTTGCGCCAAGCCAACACCCCCGACGCCGGCTCGGCCGCGCCCAGCCCGCGCCGGAGCGTCGCCATGGCGTACGACCCCGTCAACCGCGTGAGCCTCGTCTTCGGCGGCTACGACGGCGTCACCAACTTCAACGAGACCTGGTCGTGGAACGGGTCGACCTGGGCCCGGCTGTCGACCACCGGCCCCAGCCCCCGCCGCCTCGCCGCGATGACCTACGACACCAAGCGAAACACCTTCGTGCTCTTCGGAGGCTGGGACGGTACCACCGTCTCCAGCGACACGTGGGAATGGGCCGACTCCGGGTGGAAGCAGGTCGCCACCACCGGCCCGGGCCGGTACGGCGCGGTCATGGTGTACGACCCCGCCCGCCAAGTCAGCGTGCTGTTCGGCGGCAGCACGAGCGCCACCACCAGCGCACTCGACACCTGGCTGTGGAACGGCGCGACCTGGGTCAACCCCATTTCGAGCACCGGCATCGGTGCCAACATTTCGCCACCCATGGTGTACAGCACCGTGCTGCAGCGCCCCGTCGTCGTCGGCACCAATTCGGCCGGCGGGTCGTCGACCTGGGCGCTCGGCGACAACAGCTGGCTCGTGCTCGACGCCGGGCCCCCGCCCGACCGCATCGGCACGGCCTTCGCGTTCTACCGCAAGCGCTTCGTCGTCTACGGCGGCCAGTCGAGCCTGGTCTCCTACGGCGACACCCAAGAATGGGACGGCAGCCGCTGGCAGGTGGCGCTCTCCAACGGCCCCGCGCCCCGCATGTACGTCGGCAGCGCGCTCGACTCGGCCCGCGACCGCCTCGTCATGTTCGGCGGCTTGCTGGTCGACGGCGGCGTCACCAACGAGCTGTGGGAATACACCCGCGAGTGACGTCAGCGCCCCGAGGGCAACACCCGCTGCAACGTGGCGACGGCCTCTTCGAGGCGCCACGGCTTGAGCAACACCGCCGCCACCCCCAGCGACTTGAGCAGGTCTGAGTCGAGCTCGGTGGCCATGCCCGACGACACAATCACCGGCACGGTGGGCCGCAGCGCGCGCAGCGAGCGGGTGAATTCTTCGCCGCTCATTTGCGGCATCGACAAGTCGGTCAAGACGGCGTCGAACCCGCTGGGCGCCGCCGTGAACGCCGTCAGCGCCTCGCGCGGGTCGTCGAACACCGTCGTGCGGTAGCCCAGCGTCTCGAGCAACTTCGCGCTGACCCGCGCCATGCCGGGGTGGTCGTCGACGAGCATCAAGTGCTGGCCGGCGCCCGGCCGAGCGAGGTCTTCGCCGTACGCCTTGAGGTACACCGAGAACGTCGTGCCGCCCGAAGGCGACGAGTCGACCAGAATCACTCCGTCGTGCGCCGCGACGATGCTCTGCACCACGGCCAGCCCCAGCCCCGTGCCACGCCCTTCAGGTCGGGTGCTGAAAAACGGTTCGAAAATGCGCCGCAACGTGGCTTCGTCGATGCCCGGGCCGGTGTCGTGCACCGAAAGCCGCACCCACGCCCCCGTTTGCAACCCCGGGTGCTGGCTGGCGAAAGCCAAGTCGACCGACACCGGCGCCAACGACACCGTCAGCGTGCCCTGTTCGGGCATGGCGTTGAGCGCGTTGGTGCAGAGGTTCGTCAGCACCTGGTGCAGCTGCGACGCGTCGCCCAACACCCGGGTCGACTGGGCCGAGAGGTCTTCGCGCACCACCACGCTCGGTGCCGTCGGCTCGAGCAGCTTGAGCGTCTCGCGCACCAAGTCGGCGAGTTCGAGCGGGCGGCGCTCGGGCGGCCGCCTCCGGCCGAAGGTGAGAATTTGCTGCGTCAATTCACGCCCGCGCGCCGTCGCCTGCAGAATCGACCGGGCGGCTTCGGCGGTTCGCCCCGCCCCTTCAATGCGACTCGCGTGCGCGGTGACGACGGTGAGCAAGTTGTTCACGTCGTGGGCAATGTGCGCGGCGAGCCGACCGAGCGCTTCATTCTTTTGCACTTCGGCCACTTGCGCCTCGAGCCGGTGGTGCAGCACTTCGGCTTCGCGTTGGGCGGTGACGTCACGCACGATGGAGGCGATGCGGTTGACCCGGCCCTGGTCGTCGAGCAGCGGCACGATGCAGGTGTTGAGGTGGCGCACGCCCGTCGGCAGCGTCAACTCGTGCTCGTAGCTGATCGGCACACGCGCGCGAATGCACTGCGCGTAGCGCTCGTTCAACTTCGCGGCCGACACCGGGTCGAGCACCTCGCTCGCTTGCTTGCCGATGAGGTCGTCGCGCTTGAGCCCGGTGGCGAGTTGGCCCGCGGGGTTGATGTCTTCGCAGAACACGTGGTGGTCGAGCGACACCCGGTACAAAACGATGGTGTCGCTCGAATACGTGAACAGGTCGCGAAAGCGGCGCTCTGACTGGGCGAGCGCGGTTTCGGCGCGGTTGCGTTCGGCCCCCTCGAGCGCCAGCGACACGACGTCGGCCAAGGCGCGGGCGAAGACTTCTTCGTCGGCGGTCCACTGGCGAATTTGGTCGCGGTGCTCCAAGCAAATGGCACCCGCCAAGTCGCCGCGCAGCCGCACCGCCGCGTCGAGCGTCGACACGATTCGCTCTGAAGCGAAATACCCATTGGCGAAGTCTTTGGTTCGCTCGTCGTTCACCGCGTCGGGCACCGACAACAGCTGGTGGGCGGCCAGCGCCGCGAAATACCGGGGGTGGCCGCTCAGGCTCAGTTCCATGCCCGCGGTGTGTTTCGAGGTCGCGGTGTCGTACAGGTCGACCAAGCGAAGGTGGGTCAGCGCGTCGTTGTAGACCCACACGCTGCAGCGGGGCACGTCGAGCGTGCTCGTCGCCACTTCGGTGATTTCACTCAAGGCCGACATCAAGTCGTCGCCCCGAAAGCGCGAACTGCGCGCCAAATGCACGAGCCCCGCGGTCGCCTCGCGCACTCGCCGCTCACGGCTGTCGTGCTGCAAGCGGCGCTGGGCCGCCACTTCGAGCCTCGTCAGCACCCAGTGCACCGCCGGCCCGTACGGCCGCGAAAGCCAGTCGTCGGCTCCGGCCTTCAACCAGTGTTCGACTTGCCCTTCGACCTTCTCGTCGACCACCGCGACCAGTGCCGCTCCCGGGTTCGCCGAAGAAACGAGCGCGCGCCAGTCATGCGCGGCCCGGCGGGTCGCCCCCGCGTCGACCAACACCCAGTCGGCACGCTCGCGGCGCAGCCACCCGTCGACGTCGGCCTCGCTCACCGGTACCACCCGCGCGCAGCGGCCGCTCGCCGCCAGCGCGTCGACCAGCAGCGCCGCGTCGGCGGCGGTGGCCCCACAAAACAGCAACACTTGCTGGTCGGGCATCACGCTTGAAAACCCCCACACTCCACCGAAACAGCCGGTCGGTCGTCTCCACCGAATAACACGTCTCGGCCGATCGCGGTCGAACGGGCCCCAAACCTCCAATGCCTCGAGCGAACCATGCAATTTGCGTGGGGTTGGGGTGACCCAGGCTGGTTAGACCAACAGCCCGAGCACACTCTCGAGCCACTCTTGAACTTGGCGTGCCGAGGGCAGGAGGTTCTTGTCGAGCGCGTACGAAAACAAGGGGCCGGCGAATTCTCCAGCTGAACGGTAGCGGCCGCGGAGGTCGACGGTGAGGGCCTTTTGAATCACCTGCGCGAGCGGCTTGTCGACGTAGTCGGGTATGGCGAGCTTGCCGGCCCGAATCATGGCCATGGTTTCTTGTTCGGAACTGCCCTCTTTTTGAAACGGGTGATAGCCGACGACCAATTCGTGCAGCATCACGCCCACCGCCCAGAGGTCTGACGCGGGGCCGAGCGGGTCGGCGCGGGTCTGCTCGGGAGAGAGGTACGACAGCTTGCCGGCGGCGACGCCTTCACCGGGGCCAATGTTGGCCCGGCCCGAGCTCGCCACCCCGAAGTCGCCCAGCTTCACGTCGCCCAGGCCCGAAAAAAAAACGTTAGCGGGGTTCACGTCTGAATGAACCAAACTCAACGGGGCGCCGGTTCGCGAGGTGGCCGAATGAAAGTACGCGAGCGCCTTCAACACCTCGATGGTGATGTGCACGCCCATGTGCGCGGGGAAACCCTTCATCTGGCGGCGGTGCGCCTCCATGACCTCTTTGAGGTCACCGCCAATGAGAAACTCCATGGCGATGAAAGGGCGCCCGAACGCGGTGCCAATTTCCATCATTTGGACGAGGTTCGGGTGTGACAGCAGGCCCATGAGGTCGGCTTCGTCGGCGAATTGCTCTTCGCTGATGCCCTTTTTCATGAGCTTCAGAGCCACGTTGAGCTGGTCACCGTTCTCGTCGACCGCTTCGGCCAAGAAGACCTCGGCCATGCCGCCTTGCCCCAGCCGCGAACGAATCGTGTACTTCGCAAACCGGCGGCTGGGTACCTCAATGGCCTTCTGCGGTTGCGGTTGCATGCGACGCCCGAGAGCTTAGCCCATGGCCCGCGAGCGTCTTGAAAGTTTTGACCCGGGCAGATCAGCGCCGAAGCAGAGCAGTTTTCGCCTGTTACGCGTTGACCACGACACCCTCGGGCACGTCGTCGGCAATGCGTCGGGTACGGGCCTTGAGAAAGTCGATGACTTGCTCGTCGGTGCGTTCGTCTCCGGGCAGGCGCACGAAGTACTTCGCGAGCACGCGGTACTGGTGGGTGAACAGCAGCACCGACACCATGAAGAAGTCGATTTTCTCGAACACAATGCACTCTTCGGCGCGGTACCGCTCGAGGTTGTCGAGAAAGTCTTTCGGCATGTCGGCCCAGTGCCGGTTTTGCTTCACGTGGTGGCCAATGTGGTACCCGTCGTTGAAGCAGCGCGCGTTGTACCCACCGTTGATGCAGGTGATGCTGTTCGCGTAACTGTCACCCGGGCGGCGCGGGTCGATGAAGGCGTGCTGCCCCCAGTTGCCGACCATCATCATCACCCGAATGGCGATGTACGGCACGATGAACGCCACGAGCGTCGCCCGCCAGTTGACGAAACACAGCCCCGCCATGCACGCCATGTGAACGATGTCGCTGCCAATGGCACGGCGGGCCAACGCCGCGCGGTTCTTCGAAACCAAGTACCGGGTCAATTCAACGTGCGAGGTGAAGAAGAAGCGCCCCACGTACACGAGCCAGTGCAAGAAGTTGTCGCGCTGGTACCGCATGGTCGACGACAAGTCGCCGCGCAGGTTGTTTTCGACGTGGTGCATGGCCACGTGGTGTTCCATGTAACCGGTGGGTATGCCGAACAACGCGCTCATCAGGTACGGGTGCACGCGATTGAGCGAGCGGTACTTCTTGATGAACGGCCGGTGCATGGTGTTGTGGAGCATCAAGATGACCGGGGGCGCCATCACCGGCAGCTGCACCACCAGCACCACGGCCGCCAGCCACCAGGAGAACCACGCATAGAGCAACGCGATGAGCGGTACCATGATCAGCACCGCCCGCAGCGTCAGCCGAACGAAGACCGCGTCGCGCGGGTCGTACAAGAGCGACTCAATTGCTTTTTGAAAAGCCGACGGCGCGTACGTCGGAGCCGCCATCGGGTCGGTCACAACAAGAGGAGCGCCAGCGGCAGCCATTGGCGTACCCGTATGGCAACTTCGGGCGAAAAGGCAACCGGGCAGTGCCACGCGAAGAGAACGAGCCCCCCGACGATGCCGTCGCAGTTGTCGTCGACGCCGTTGCACACTTCGGCCGTCGGCAAACCCGGCACGCAGACCGGCGGCCCACCGTCGGCGAGCCCACACGCCACCGACCGAAAGCACGCCCCCACGCCGCAGCTGACCACGGTGCCTTCGTCGACTTGGCCGTTGCAGTTGTTGTCGACCCCGTCGCACACCTCGGTCGTGGGCACGCACGAGCCGCCGTCGACCTTCGTACCAGCGTCGGTACCGCCGTCACCGGTGCCGCCGTCGGTCTTGAAGCCGCCATCGGTGCCACCGGTGCCCGTGCCGCCGTCGGTCTTGAAGCCGCCGTCGGTGCCGCCGGTGCCCGTGCCGCCGTCGGTCTTGAAGCCGCCGTCGGTGACTCCCGTGCCCGCGTCGGTCACCCCCACACAGCCGTTGTCGACCAGGCCGTCGCAGTTGTCGTCGATGCCATTGCACACTTCGGCCGTCGGCAGGCCGGGCACGCACTGGTTGCCCGCATCGGGGCTCGCCACGCAGGCAACGATGCGCTCGCACGCACCGACCCCGCACACCACCCAGGTGTTTTCGTCGACGAGGCCATTGCAGTTGTCGTCGATGCCATTGCACACCTCGGAGAACGGCGTGCACGCGCCACCGTCGACCGGCGGCACGGGCGCGCAGATGCCCGCGCGGCAGCTCTGGCCATAGCTGCAGCGCGAGTCGCTTCGGCAGAGCACGTATTGGCAGTTGAAGTCGGCACCACAATATTCCCAATCGGGGCAGACGCTGTTGTCGACGCAGGCCAGGCCTCCGTCGGTGCCGCCAAACCCGCCGTCGACCGGCTCGACCGGCAAGCAGTACCCCATGGCGCAGCTTTCGCCGTAGCGACACTCGCTGTTGTAGTTGCAGACCGGAGGGTCGAAGCCACCGTCTTGCACGTGCGTGCCGCCGTCGCCTCCGCCTTGCCCACCTCCCGTGCCGCCGTCGCCGCCGCCCTGCCCACCCCCCGTGCCACCGTCGTGCGGGCGGCGCCGAGTCGTCACCTGAAAGCTCGAAAAGCCTTTCACTTTGAAGGTCGCCAACAGGCGGCTCGAGTCGACCACGAGGGCGCTGCCGTCGATGAGGCTGCTCGAGCCGTCGGCTTCGACTTGCATGACGCTCAAGTCGTTCACCGCCTGGCCGGCGTGCAATTGGTACGGCAAGGTCATGGTCGCTTCGCTTTGAAACACGAGCCCCGACGGCCCCCAAATGGCCACCGGCCCGGCGGCTTCGGCGTCGCTCACCAAGGAGCTTTGACCCAGCTCGAGCGTCAGGGTCGTCGGTGCGGTGACCGCGCCCTTGGGTATCGCCAACACCGTGCCGGCGAGCACGGTGCTGTCGGCCACGCTGACGCTGATCAACGCCGACTGGTTTTGGTCGACCGAAGCGGTTTTCACGTACCGGCTGGCGACGTCGCTGCGAGAACAACTCGCCACCACCACGCCACAACAACAAGCCGTCAGAATTTTGAGCCACGCGTTCATTGGGAGCCTCGAAGAGAGAAAGGGGCCGTCGGCCATAAACGCCACGGGGCCGGTGACCCGTTCACGAAAACTTCACTGCTGAGCGGCGAACTGGCCCAGGCGCTCGACTTCGGCTCGGCGCTCGCTGTCGGGGTACTCGGCCAAAAAGTCACTCGCGGCCGATCGCACGGCCGGCCAGTCGCGCAGCACCCGCAGCGCCTCCAGTCGGGTCAACGCCACTTCTTGCCGCAGACTGCCGTGGGGAAACCGGCGACTCGTTTCATTCAACGTGCGCAGCGCCGCCGTCGGGTCACTGAGCGCCCGCAGCTCGTGGTCGGCCCGCTGCAACAGCATGCCCTCCTCGCCCAACTCCGAAGGCCCTCGGGGCATCGGTGGCGTCTCGGCGCTCCCCACCTGGTGCTCGCCTTGCCCGGGCCCTGGCACCGACGGCGCCGTCACCGCCGCCGCTTCGCCCGACCGACCCACCCGCGGCGCCAGAACCGACCGAATTTCATGCGGTTGCGTCAGTTTCGGCCCTTCGGCCGGCTCGACCGGGGCCACCTTGGCGGGCACCGCCGCCGACGTTTGGGCCTCGGGCAAGGGCTCGAAATGCGCGACCGACTCAATGGCCGGAGCCGACGCGGGCCAGCGCTTGGTGACCGCGACGCCGTCGACCAACACGGTGCCTTCACGCACATCGACCACCACCGAGTCACCCGCCACTTCGAGCGCGAAGACGGCCCGTTGCGCGGTGACTTCGTGGCCGCGCACCGTCACCGTCAATGGCGTGCCGGGCCCGGGCGGTGACCAACTCGAGACCGCCACGGCGCCCGACGACAGCTCGAAGCGATTCGGCTCGGTGCGCCGAAGCGTGGCGCGGCCTTGCACGACGAAATGCTCGCCGCGGGTGGCCACTTCGACCGGCTGGGGCTCCAAGGCCGAAGGGGCCGGCCGCACCACGAGCGCCACGCCGGCGGCCGCCGCCACGACCCCCAGGGCCAAGGCCCACCGCCACCGGGCCGCGCTCGAGGGCACGGGCCTCGCCGTCGTCGCTTGGAGCCGCCGCCACACCCGGTCCTCGGTGCCTGCCGGCAGGTTCGCCGTCTGCTGTTGGTAGGCGGCGACATCGTCTTCACGTTGGCTCATGGCCAAACTCCTCGCTTGCGCGCAACGGCCTCGAATTCACGGCGGGCCGCATGCAACCGAGTGCGAACGGTTTCAGCCGGGCACCCCAACATCGCGGCAATTTGCTCGTGCGCGAGCCCTTCGAATTCGAAGAGCACGAACACTTCTCGTTTCTTGAGTGACAGCTTCGACAACACGCCTTCGACCGCCGCGAGCGAGTGCCTCGCCTCGACCACGCCCTCCGGAGACTCCACCGCTTCGTCGGCCCGCTCGGCCGCCCACGCCCCGGTAAAGAAGGAGCGCACCCGCACCTTTCTCAGGTGGCTCCAGACTTCGTGGCGAATGATTTGGTACAGCCAGTTCGCGAATTGGCCGGTTTGAAACTCCGCCAACTTTCGCCACGCCACCGCGAAGGCGTCGTGCACGACGTCTTCGGTGTCGGCCGCCGCCACGCCCAGCCGTCGCGCGGTGCGATACGCGAAGGCAATGTGCTTCTCGTACAATTGGCGCCACGCCGCCGCGTCGCCACCGGAGGCGCGGGCCACCAACGCCGTGTCACTCGGGGCCGCCGCCGCCGCCTGGCTCAAAGTCACCGAATACATCGTCGCACGCCCGTTGACGTCACGACGCCCGAGCCTCGTTCACAAAAAGCCAAGCCCGGGCCAATACCGACCTGTTTTCAATGGGTTCCGTCACGGCAGCCGCACTCCCACGGCCGCGGTGAGGTCGACCTCCCACGGGCTCGGAGTGAACGCGGCGGTCGAGGCGCCGGTCACTCCGAACGAGGGCAAGGCAAACGAAAACAGCCCGTGGGCCCCCACTTCGACCACCAGGTGGAGCGGCAGGTCGAGGTACAGCGACGGGCTGAGACCCACCACCGGGTGCACGGCCCACTGCGGGCTGCCGTGAAAGAGGTAGTCGCCCTGAGCGAGGCCCTGCCACACCCGGGCGCCCGCCAGCGCATCGAGACAAAACGAGACCGGCCCGCCCACTGACGCCGACGACAGGCACCCACCGGCATGAACCCACACGGTGCCCGGAGTCGCCACGACCACCCCCCGCTCGGTGCCGTCAATGCTCACGGGCGCTCGGTCGGCCGTCGTGAGTGACGCGAAGAGCCCAACCCGCACGGGGGCTCGAAACGACACCCAGGCGTGAACGGCACCTCCGACCGCACCGCTCGTTCTCCAGGTCGGGCCCGCGGTCACGCCAAGCCCCCACGCCGGGGTCGATGCGGTTTGCGCGGCCGACCCCGACGGCCCAGGTTCAACCGGTGGCCCCGCCGGCGTCGAGCCGGGCGCGGCGCCTGGACCGGGTGGCGTGGCCGTGACCTCATCGGTTCGGTTCGACGGCATGTCGGGCACGGTCGAAAGCGACAACCGCTCGTGGGAGCGTCTCAACGCGGCCTCGGTGGCTTCGGGCAACAAATCGCGAACCGCCCGTTCGATGATCAACTTCGCCGCCACGACGATGTCGTCGCACGACTCCGCCCCGTTCAGCACCCGCCGCAGCTTCGGCACCCCCGCCGGCTGAAACAGCTCGAGCTGCCAGGTCGCACCGCGACGGGTCAGCACGACCTCGAGTTCGCCCGCGCCGTCGACCACCCGCACCACCGCCGAGCCCTCCAACCGAGCGGCCAGCAACCGGTCGACCGCGCAGGTCTCTGAAGCCGCCACCGGCGCGATGCGAAGCGACGCCGCGGCGGAGGCGACGGGCGCCCAGCCCACCAACACCACGAGCATCGCCCACCCGATCAATCGCACGGGCAGCGAACTCGCTCAAAACGAGACGCAATTCAATACCCGTTGCGCCCGCGCCGTGGCACGCGCGTTTCGCACACCGCAAGCCGTTCAGTTGAACCGAGCTGGTCTGGCGACCGAAGGCCCGCACTCAGGTGGTCTCGCGAGCGAAACGCAGATCAGCTCAACTGAACTTCGGGGGAGCGGTGTCACTGGTCGCCGTCGAGCACCAGCACCAACGCGTTCGGCGCCGACACCGCCTTCACCCACTTCGCCAGCTGGGCGAGCCCCTCGCTCAGTTCTTCACGAGTGAAGTACGCCGTCTCTTCGCTCTCGGCGTCGGGGTCGAGCGCGCGAAGCGGCAGCGCCTTCACTTTGGGCCGCCAATTCGCCGACAGCTCCTTCCTCCACTTCGCCAGCGACGCTCCCTCGACACAGGTCATCAGCGGCCAGGGCGCTCGTTTCACCTTCGCCTTGGCCTCAACGAAGGGAAACGCGAACGAGGGTTGGCCCCATTGCTTTGCCACGGTCGGCATGCCCAACACCCGAAAAGCGGGCCCCCACAGGCCGAAGTCGGTCTCGGGCGGGTAGAAGTTCGACTGCATGGTGCCCGGCAGCCGGCGCGCATACGCGTGCAGCACGAGCGCCGTCACCCGGGTGATGCGGTACACGTTCAGGGTCTTGGGTCGCTTCACGTCGCTGGCGAGCACGTTGAGCTGCTCGTCGACCCCCTTCGACCCCGACAGCATCGCCTCCAGGTCGCGGAGAATCGCAGCACCCTTGAGCTTGGCCCGAATGGCTCTGGGCCCAAGCGCCGACGTGCCCAACAGCGCATTCATGGTTGGTACTGAAACCGAAAACCCTTCGACGAATCGCTCTGACATTTCAGGCCTTTGGTGCTGCCGGGTTCGACCAATACCTGCCACGCCGACGCGCGCGCGGCGAGGTGAAACTCCTGCCGCCGCCGAATCACGAAACGCGAGTGAACCGAAGGTCGCTGGCCGTCATGGCTCTCTGCATTGGCAGCGCGTGCTTGAGACCGCCCGACCAATGCCCTTCGGAGGCAACGCTTCGAGACCTCCATGCGGCGGCGTTCTTCTTTCAAAACGACCACCTCGCCCAGGCCCGTTCACGCCTGGCGTCGGCCCGCCAAAACCTCGCGTCGACACCCCCCGACCCGGTGACGAAACAGTTGCTCGCCGAGCTGTCGAACATCGAGTCTCTTTCTGACGCGGCCCGCGACGAACGCGCCCGGCGCGCCGAACACGTTCGGCTGCTGTTCGCCGGTTGGCCCTGCCTGCCTGAAGCGGTGCACCAGCGCTTTCACCTCGAACTGCCGCCACTGCCGAACGAAGCCACCCCTGCGCGCTGACCAGGCTCAAAAGCCCGCGGCGACCTCGAGCCAGAACGTGCGCCCGTACTGCGAAATGACCATGTTGCCGACTTCGCTGGTCACCGGGAGGTTGATGCGCTCGTCGAGCAGGTTCTGCACTCCGGCGAAATAGCGCACGGGGCCGAAGTCGCCCGACAACCCGAAGTTGAGCATGAGCGCCGAACCCGCCTGGCGACCCGCGTAGTCGAGCCGAGCCGACTGGTAGGTCACCTGCCCCGACGCGCGCAGCAGCCCCTCGCGCAACGGCACAATGGCCCGGGCTGACGCGAGGTGCATGGGGTACACCGCGGTCGCGTCGCTCAAGGTCACGAATGAATACGACGCATCGACCATGGTGTAGCGACCGGGCTGCCAGCGCAGCTCGGCTTCGGCGCCCAACGCGGTCAGGCGGCCCGTCACGTTGTGGTACACGTCGCACTGCACGGGCGAACCGGCT
Source organism: Myxococcaceae bacterium (assembly GCA_044225205.1). Lineage (GTDB taxonomy): Bacteria > Myxococcota > Myxococcia > Myxococcales > Myxococcaceae > JAEUJT01. The sequence goes on from JBGAIY010000126.1 coordinate 11,986, forward strand.
GAGCCACACAGCGGCACCGGTGCGTTTTCGGCGTCGAGTGAAATCAACCGGTCGATGAAATTGTAATAGACGCTCGCGGTCGCCCGAAATTCGGGAGTGATGTCGTGCGAGTGCTCGAGCTCGAACGACGTCGCGAATTCAGGCAAGAGCGAACCCGCGGTCGGGGTGCGGGTGGTCAAGTTGTCGTCGTTGTAGGTGAGCTCGTAAATGTTCGGCGCGCGAAACGCGCGGGCACCAATGAGCTTGGTCACGCCATTCGCGTACGGCCGCATCACCACCGCGCCACGCGGAGAAAGCGCGGGCTCGGGCAGGTCGAAGTAGTGGTCGATGCGCGCGCCCGCCTGCACGTACAACCACGAAGTGATTTGCCATTCGTCGATGAGCGTGCCGCTCACCAAGAACCGGTTGTGCAGCTCGGGCGTCGAATGGCCCAACACCTGCGAATACAGAAATTGACCGCCGCCTTCAGCCGCCGCGACCAGCCGGTTGCCCGACCACAGCTTCACCGTGGCCCGCACTTCGGCGTCGACCCAGTCGCCTCCGCCGCTGTCGGTGGTGCGGGTGAACCCCAGCCCGTCGTCGGTGCGCTTGCCGTAGTACCCACGAAACCGCGAAGCGTCGTAGCTCGCCTTGGCCGACAAGCTCACCCGGCCCACTTCTTTGTCGTACCGCAGCTCGGCGAAACCGCGGGCGTCGGTGTAGCTCGTGCCCGGCACGTTCAATTCGGCGCCGTGGGTCGGTATCGGCAATTGCTTTTTGCGTTGGTTGATTTTCGCCACCAGCGTGAAGCCGTCGAACTTGGCGTGCACCGCCGCGCCCAACACGCGCTCTCCGTCGAGACCGCGCACCTCGTTGACCCCCGGGTAGTCGGGGTTGTTTTCAATGGTGGTGAAGTCGGCCCCGCTCGCGTTCAAGCCCGACGCCGACACCAAGAACGAGCGGTCGCCCTGCCCCACGCTGCCGGTGACGTGCGCTTTGACGGCCCCCATGCCTCCAGTGGCCACCGCGCCTTCGACGTGACGGTTCTTGGCCAGGTGTTCTCGCGGCACCACGTTGATGACGCCGAACGTCGCCGCGGTGCCGTACAGAATCGACGCGGGCCCGCGCACCACTTCGATGCGGTCGATTTCATTGAGGTCGACGTCGAACTCGCGCCCGGCGTAGCCCTGGCCCGCCCACGTGTCGTTGATGGCGTGGCCGTCATACAAAATGAGAATGCGGGTGTTCAAATCGCCCGGAGGCGCGAAGCCACGCAGCCCGATGTACGTGTAGAGGTGGTCGTCGCTGAAGTACATGCCGCGCACCGCGCGCAACGCTTCGGGCAACGTTTGGTAACCGAAACTCTCAATTTCTTCGCGGGTGATGACCGACACCGAAGCCGGCGCTTGGTCGACCGACAACGCCGACTTCGACGCGGCGGTCACCGGCGGCGGCGCGTAGCGCAGTTCGACCGCGAGCCGCTCTTCGGCGTCGGCCTTCACGTCGATGTCTTTCACGAAGGGCACCGCTTCTTCAGCGACGATTTCGATGCGGTGGGGCCCTTCGCTCAACGTCACCACCGTGGGAGTGAAACCCGACTCTTGGCCGTCGACCCGCACCGACGCCGCGTCGCGGTTCGCCGTGACAATGACCTTGCCCACCGGCTTCAATTTTTCGACCAGCTGCACCTTCGACGACACCGTCTGGCCCGCCTTCACGTCGACCAAGACCTGCGAGGGCGAAAAACCAGGCGCCTGCACCACCAAGAGCTTTTGGCCAGGCACCAACGCCAGCGTCGCCGGGAGCCGGCCCAGTTCGGGCCCGTCGCTCGTCTCGCGAATGACCGCGCCCTCGGGCGTGCCCGTCAATTCGACCCGGCCGACAATGCGCTCGAGCGTCAAGGCCTGTGGCGCTTCTTTGCCTTTGAGCGTCGTCACTTTGCCCGTCGCGTCGTGGTAGCCGGGCAACTTCACGACCACGGTGTGCGGCCCGGGAGGCACGGCGATGACTTGGGGCGTCTTGCCGTGGCTGCCGAGGTCTTCGCGGTCGATGTACAGGTCGGCGCCGGGCGGCGTCGTCTTCACCGAAATCAACGCCACCCGCGGCCCCAAGCGGGTCAACGCCACCTTGACGTCTTTTCGGTCAGAGTCAGACAGCGACGGGTCGACCGACAAGTCGTAGTAGTAGCGGTACGCTTCGTCGAAGCGGCTCAGCGCCTCGTAACAATGGGCAATGTTGAACAGCACGTTGCGGTTCGGCACGAGCCGGTACGACAAAAAGTACTGCGAGAGCGCGGGCTCGTATTCGCGCCGGGCGTAGTGCTTGTTGCCCAACCCAAAGGCAATGTCGGCTTCGTCGGCGGCGTTGTCGGCCCAGGCCACCGAGCCACAGGCCACGAGCACACCGAGCACCGCCCAACGGGTAGAACCGAATCTCACGCGGCCCCGAGTGTAGACCAAAGTGGCCCTTGTCATTCGTTCGAAGTGCGGCGAGCCTTTCGGGCGCGTTGACTTGGCCAGGCGGCGAAAGCCAAGTTCACAGATCAACACTGAATTTCAGGCACCGGTTCTCCCGCGTTTCGAGCGGCGCAGGTCAACGCCCCGGAGGCAACACACCGATGAACCGAGACCGACGTGAGCGCCGTTCGACAGCCCGGGTCGTGGGGCTGACCCTCATCGCGGCGCTCGGCGGGTGCAAAAGCGCCGAACCGGCGGCGCCGGTCGCGCGCCTCGAATACAGCGCCGTCATGGCGGGGGTCGCGCGCCACTTCGAACTGTTCGGCAAAGCGGCCCAAGCCAACCGGTTCGAGCTCGCGCAGTACGCGCTCGACGAAATGGCCGAGGCGTTTCAAGACCAATTGCCATTCGCCGCGCCGCCCAGCGAAGGGCACCCCGAAGTGCTCGGGCCCCTGGCGAAGACCTTTGCGCAGACCACGCTGCCCGAGCTGCAACAGGCCTTGGTCACCAAAGACGCCGCGCAAATCGCCGCCGCGTTCATGCGCACGGCGGCGACCTGCAATTCGTGCCACCAAGCCTCGGGGCACGGGTTTCTCGAAGTGCCGCAGGTCGCCGGTCGGTCGATACCGAACACCGACCCGCTCTAAGCCACGTTCAGTCGAGCCCTCAAAAGCGAAACGCAGATCAGCTCAACTGAACGTCGAAAACCGTCACTTCGCCGCCGGTGAGGCCGCCGCGGCGACCTTGCTCGTCGCGGGCAGCGACGCCACGACGCCGTCTTCGTCTTTCGGGTCGACGCAGTGGGCTTGTGACCAGGCGCCCGTGAAGCTGATCTGGTCGACGCCGCCGGGGCCCACGCCACCGGGCACGAAGTCGAGCTTCAGGCCGTTGCGCGTGCGCCAGGCAATGGCGTGGTCGGCACACGAGCTGTCACCCGACACGCCGAGCGCTCCCACCAGTTCACCCTTGCTGTCGTACAGCGCCAGACCGCCGCCGAACACGTTCACCCCGCCAATGACCTTGCCCACCATGGGGTCGTTCGCCTGGCCGAAGTTCGTCGCCGGGCCCGCGTACGCCACGTCGGTCGACACCGGGTTGCTCTCTTGCAAACCAAAGAGGCTGCCGCCGGGCTGCACCGCCGTGAACAGGTTCGCCGTCGACAACGCCAACTTGGGCAAGCTGAACGCGTTCGCGGTGTTCGCCTTTTGCGCCGAAATGACGCGGCTGCCCGGCCACTGGTCGGCCCGGCCCTTGCCCGTGAACGCCACCGCGCACACCACGCCGTCGCGGTTGACGACGGTGCCCCACATGTCGAGGTTGAAACCACCGTTCTTCTGGCCGCGCGCCTGGGTCAACGCCGCCTTCAGTTCGGCATGCGACGGCAACCCCGCGCACGACTTCTTCGCTTCTTGGCCCCACGCACCAACCGCCAACACGCAGCTCACCGCTACCACTTTCACGTACACCGACTTCGACATGAGAACACTCCAGCAAGTAAGAGGAACAGACGCCGCGACGTTGCGGCGCGGCGTTCACTTACCCGTCATGGCCTGCGCAAAGCACGCAAAGAAGTTAACGCGCGAAACGCCGCCAGCTTTCAGGCAGCGGCCCACCCAACATTTTTTCGGCCGAAGCCGCGTCGAGCACGACAAATGAAAAGTCACCGGTCATGCAGTCTTCGTCACCCTGGCTGATGCGAACCGCCGTCTTCACGATTCGGCTCGACGCCCGCGTGACCTGCGCCCGCGCCACGGTGAGCGTGTTGATGCGCACCGGCCGCTGCAACCGACATTCGAACGACGTGGTGAACCCGAACTTGCCGGTGTGGGCAATGAGCGACCACGCCGCCGTCTCGTCGGCCAGGGTCGACACCAAACCCCCGTGCATGATGCCCGGAGGCCCCTGGTGCCGGTCGCCCGGCGTGAAGCGCGTGACGACGCCGTCGCCCTCGCGCTCGAACTTCAAGTGAAACCCAAAGGGGTGCGTCGGGCTGCAGCCGAAACACGAATTGTCGCCGAAGAGCGTGCCGTCGAGCGGTTCAACCATGGCCCGCTCCATACTCCGCCGCTCGAGCGAAGCCAGCTCAGTAACTCTTCACCCGCAGGTGGTTCGAACACGGAGCCAACGACGGGGCCGACTCTCCGAAGAACACGTCGGGCCACTTGAGGTTGTAGTGCGTCGCCTTCACCGCCGTGCACACCTTCACCGTCGCATTGAAGTCGGGCACCATGTAGAGCGTCGCCAAGGCCCCCTCGTTCTTCATGCGCGCGCCGTAGTAGTCAGAGTACGACATCAGGCAATCGAGGTCTCCCGACCCCGGGCCGCCGGGTACGCCCGCGGGGTAGTCGGCCAGTTCTTTGAGCGTGAACTTCGCCGGCACCTCGTTGTTCTTCGCGTCGAACCAGTGCACCTTGCCGTCGGTCACCTTGCCGGGGCACCTCGAGTTGACGCAGGTGATGAACGCGAGGCTCTTGTCGGGGTTTCGCCACTCGAGGCGCGTGCTGCCTTCGGCCACCCCGTCGACGATGTATTTCATCGACCCCTCCTTGAGCCCGTGGTGCAGCATGCCCACGCCGTGACCCAATTCATGGGCCACGCACCGGTTGAACCCCGGGTGGTTGAACACCTTGGGCTCGTACGAAATCGTGAGCTGCAACGCGTCGTTCGGCGACTTGGGCAACTTGCCCTCGGCGAGCGCCGGTTCTTCTCCACAGGTGTCGCCGTCAACCTTGCCCGACACCACCCGCAGCCCCTTCTGCGGGCCCAGCCGGTGCTCGGTGCCGTTGGTATTCACCACGCGGTCGGGCGCCAGCTGGGCCTCGTCGAGCTCGATGACCTGCACGTCGGTCACGGCGGTGAAGAGCTGGTAGCCCGGGTGCAGCTTGTCGTTGCCGGGCTGGTAGCGACTTTCGACGATGAGGTCTTGCTTGACCGGGTCGAGCCGCACGTGCCCGTCTTTGCCGCGCAC
>JBGAIY010000715.1:0-2273 GCA_044225205.1 Myxococcaceae bacterium
CCGCCAACGCGAGAAACGACAACGGCACGGGCACGTTCAACCGGTTCGTGACGAACGCCACGAGCCCGGCGCCAGCGCCCGCGACGAGCGCGCGGGTGACGTTGCGCTCGAATTCTTCGCGCTGGTGCAACTGAATGACGGCGGTGTTCGACATGGGGTTTCTCCGTCGCTTTCGTTTCAGTAGGTCGAACCGATGAGGCCGAAGCCCTGCCGAGCCGATTTTCGGGCGCCTTTGGAGTACGCGTTGACCTGGTCGTCGCTCTGCGCTTTGCGCAGCCCGTCGATCAGTTGTTCTTGTTCGCGCACGTCACCCGCGACCGCTCCGGTGCCGGCCGCCTGCGCGGCTTCTTCGAAGAAGAGGGCGTTCTGTTGCATCAGGTTCTCGGCGCGCGCGCGGTCTCCGTCTTTGAGGGCCTGCACGGCGCTCTGGGTGTTCTGCCCCGCGCGGGCACGGGCGGCGTACACCATGGCGTCTTTGTCTCGGTTCGAGAGCACGACGTCGGGCCGGTCGCTGACTTGCGCCCGCACGAGCGCTTCGGTCTTCACCGCCCGCGAGGCCAGCAGGTCGGTGTAGTCGAGGCTCACGCCGCTCACGTCGAGCGTTTCGCCCACGTTCACCCCCGTCAGCCGCACCTGCATCACCACCCGTTCGGTTTGGCCAGCGGCGAAGTCGGGCATGGCAATGCTGACCACGTCTTCGCGGCCGTCGTTCGAGCGAGAAGCGACCCGGTAGCCCAGCACTTGCTCGAACTGGGCGCCCGCCGGCACGCGAAAGGTCATGGTTACCCCGCGGGCCACTTGGGTCGTGGCTGCGTTCAGGTCTTTCTGAAAAATGCCCGACAGCTGGGCGGCGTCTTGCAAATAGGCGTACGCGCCGCCGCCGATTTCGGCGAACGACTCCATGAGTTCTTCGTTGAAGTCGGTGCCCACGCCGATGCTCGAAATGGCCACGCCCGCCGCCCGGGTTTCTCGCGTGAGTTGGTGGAGCGACGTGCTGTCGGTGAGCCCCTCGGTGGGCTGACCGTCAGAAATGAGAATGAGCCGGTTGACCTTGAAGTCGCTCTTCGCTGCGAGCAGCAGGTCGCGCCCGGCGGTCAAACCGTCAGAAATGTTGGTGCCGCCGTCGTCCCAAATGTCGTTGATGTACTTGAGCAGCACCGCCTTGTTCTCCGCCGTGCACGGCAGGCCCGGCAACGACTTCACGTCGCTGCCGTAGTGCACCACGGTCAACCGGTCGGCGTCGGTGAGGTGAGAAACCAGCTCGGCCGCGGCCTGCTTGGCCTGAGTGAGTTTGAAGCCCGACATCGACCCCGAGCGGTCGATGACGAGCGCCAAGTTCACCGCGGCGCGTTGGGCCTGCGGCAGCGAAGCCGCGGTCACCTCGGCGGTGACGAACACGTCGGAGCTGCCCAAGCCAACAAAGGGGTGCGAGACCCGCGTCGACAGGCTCAAGCTGCCGTTGCTCGTGACGATGACGGTCGGCTCGGGAGGCTTGGGGGCCACGGGGCTCGCGGGCGCCGCGCCGCGAGGCACTCCGGCAACCACAGCGACCAGCGCGAGAAACCCGGCTATTGCGAGAAAAATGCCCGTTCGGTTCACAAGTCACCCCACAGAAAAACGTGTGCGCCCTTACACGCACCAGTTGCCTGTTCGATCTCTCTGCGAACGCTAGGCCAATTCGCTCAACGGTTTCGCGAGGGTAGACCCAACTGCCCCGGGCTCAAGGCAGCCGGGTGTGGTTGGTTGTAGGGCGAGGTGCGGAGAGACGTTATTGCGTGCCGGCGTCGGCGAGGCCGCCGCGGGCGCAGAAGAACGGCTCTTTCACGCCCAGGTTGAGCTGGGCGAGGGTCTCTTTGTTGAGCAACAGCGGCCGGCAGGCCATGCGGGTGTCGCCTCGCTCGTCGAGTGCGGGGTCGTCTGACGGGCATGAAATGCCTTGAGCGCACGGTCGCGAACAGTAGCCAACGGCCGGCTCGTCGAGGTTCGTGCCATTGGGGAAACTGGAGTCGCGCACGCACACCAGGTCTTCGCAGTCGACCGCGCCGAAGGCGACGAAGTCACGAGTGGTGCCCGAACCCGCTCCGAGGTTTTCTTGCACCTCGCGTTCGGTGACGTACGCGGGCGTGCCGCCGTCGACCTTCTTGGGCATGTTGCAGGGCTTGTTGAGCCCAGAGCGAACCGAGCAGGCCGACGCGGCGAACACCGCGACGCTCAAGAAGACCACCCACAGGCGCGAGTCGACCATTCGTTGAATCACGGCCGTGAAGGTAGCA
>JBGAIY010000127.1:0-17852 GCA_044225205.1 Myxococcaceae bacterium
TTGAAGGCCTCGAGAAACGAGCCGAAGCTCGAACTCCACCACCGCATGGCCGTGCGCCAGTGCTCGCGCCGGCCCACGGGGTCGAGGCCGTAGTCGGGGCCCTGGTGTATCCACGTGTGGTAGCCGCCGCTGAAGTCTTCGGGGTACGCCGGGTCGGCTTCGGGCGAAAACGAACCGTACACGCCCACGTGGCTCAGCTGGCAAGCCATGGCCATTGAATAGAGCGACGCCGCGTACTGCGAGCGCGCCATCATGTTGCCCTTCACCGGTGCGCAGGCCGCGCCCTGGGCCTCGAGCGAGAGCCGCAGCTCGAGGTCTCGCAACACCGACAGGTGGCGGTCGAGCTTCAGTTTGTCGGCCGCCGAAACCCGCTGGTTGACCTGCTTGAAGTTGTCGAGCACCGCGTCGATGACGCTCTCTCGGGTGAGTTTTCGGCGCGCGAGCACCTTCGGGTCGGTCGTGCCGCCCAAGTTGCCGAACAGTTCTTCGAACGCCGACCAGAACGACAGGCCGGTGACCGGTTGCTGCGCGCCCGCGTACGAAATCGAGAACGTGCCACCGGGCATGTTGATGTTGATGCTCGAACGCGGGGTTTTCGGCAGCTGTGCCGAGACGAACTGATCGAGCGAAACGCCGCCGCCGTTCGGCGCCTCTTGAATCGACTGGTAGTCGGTTCGGGCAATGCCCGTCAGCAAGGTGCCGTTGCCAATGTCGTGGGCGTTGCCCGCGTGGTTGTAGGTGATGTGGTTGTCGATGCCCGCGACGACGTTGAGGTACTCGCGGTAGGGCGTCAGCGGGTCGAGCACGTACGGCAGGGCGAAGTTCGAGCCAGGCCCACCCGCCGGGGCCCACTCGTCGCGCAGCGTGCCGTTGTCTTGAATGAAGAACACCAGTCGGCGCGGAGCCACCACCGGCGCTGCCCGCGCATGCTTCGGCAGCAGACTCTCGAGCAAGGGCACCGCCAGCAGCGCGCCACTGCCACGAAGAAAATGTCGGCGGGGCAGGGTCATTGAATCGGCTCCCGGGTCAAGAAAGCGTCAGACGTGACGACCCCGACCACCACGTCGGCCATGGTCGCGCTCGCCGGCAACGACGCTGTCACCGCGTCGAGGTGGCACCGGTCTTTCGACGTCTCGGTGCGGCCCTGGGCATAGCGGTAGGTCTGGGTGAGGTAGCAGCGGTTCGCTTCGGGGTTGTCGGCCAACATCGCCGACAGGGCCCCCGCGCCGGTGAACGTGAGGTTCGCGGTGCCGCCGATGATTTCGCCGCTCGAGTCGATGGCCAGGTTGCTGCCGGCTTCTACCGTGCGAAACGCGCCCACCGCGTCGAAGTTCTCGAAGCCGAAGCCGATGGGGTCCATCAACCGGTGGCAGTTCGAACAGCTGCTCGAGGCGTCGACGTGGGCGGCGAGCCGTTGCCGCAAGGTCGTGGTGCCTCCGCCCGAAGGCAAGGTCACGTTGACCCCCGGTGGAGGCGGAGGAATGTCTTCGCACAACAGCCGCAACCGCACCGCCTTGCCTCGGAGCGTTGGCGAGGTGTCTTCGGGGTGGGCATGGCCGGCCAGCCAGCCCACGCGCGTCAGAATGCCGGCACGCTGCTCGGGGAGCGTGACGTTCGAGGTGCCCTGCGGCGAAGCCGTGACCCCGTACACAGCGGCCAAGGCCGCGTCGACCGTGGCTTGGCGGCTCACCATGAGGTCGCGAAAGCGGCCACCGTTGAAATACGTCGACGAGACGAAGTCGTTCAGCTCGGCACGCGCCGACGCTTCGAGCGCCGCGTTCCACATGGGGTAGCGCGTGGCACTCTTGTTCACCCCGTCGAGTTTGTCGAACTCGAGCCATTGCGTCGCGAAATGCAAGAAGCCCGTCTTGGCTTTCTCGTCGGCCAACAGCCGCCGGGCCTGAGCCGCCAACTCGTCGTGCGTCGTCAAGTGGCCTTGCTCGGCCGCGTCGAGCAGCGCGTCGTCGGGCACCGAGCCCCAAATGAGCAGCGCCATTTTCGTCGCCACTTCGAGCGGGGTCAGCCGAGCGGTCGGCCGCTCGGCCCCGTCAACCGGCACGCCCACTTCGGTCACGTACAAGAACTGAGGCGCTTGCAGCACGACCTGCAGCACCGCCGAGAGGGCGTCGTTCCACGTCGCTCCGTCGAGGGCGCGCACGGTGTGAAAGACCCCCAACAGCGACGCGCGCTCGTCGGCCAACAGCGTGCGCCGGTACGCCCGCCGCCCAAACGTGTCGACGATTCGGCCGATGCACGCGTCTTCTTGTGCCGCCGTCGGGTTCGAGCAGACAAAGAGCGACGCTTGGCGGCTCACGGCTGCGGTAGCCAAGGTCTCGGCGCTCGTGACGTAGAAGCGAACCAAGGTCTCGTCGGCACTCACCCAGTCGGCGTGGTTATCGAACTTCGAGTTGGTCTGCGGCACCTGGAGCACCTGCGCCGGCCGCGAAAGGTCTTGAAGCAGCTGCGCCACCACCGCGTCGTACTGCCTCGCGGTCAGCGCTCTCATCGGCTCCGCCACGGGGCGGCAGGTTCGCGCCAAGTCGGTGGGGGCTCCTGAGCCATCGCCGCCGCCCGTACCGACCGAAGTGCCTCCGCCCGCACCCGAACCCAGCGGGTCTGAAATTTTGCCCGTGCAGGCACCAAGGCCGGCAAACACCAACAGCAAAATCAAACCCCTGGCCGGGCAAACGTCGGGCATGCCTTCGAGAAGCCTCAGCTGACCGCCGAAGCTCACCGAGCCCCAACCGGCGTTGCACACGGTTGCACACATGGCGCACTGAGCAGGTTGGCGGCTAAAATTCACATCATGAGCGTTTCAAAACCCGTTCAAGGCCAGGTTTTGCCAGTTTCCTTCGATGCAATGAACGACCTCTTCACTCAGATGAAGGCCGCTCCGAAAGCGACGGTCACCGACCCCGACGGTCGGGCCCTGACCGTGCTGTGCCGTGAGGTGGGCGCCTCGAAGACGCTGCTCTTGCTCGACCCGAACAATGAGCGAAGCACGGCCGAGTCGCTCAACCTTCGCGCCTTCGCGGCACGCTTCAAATCGGTTACTTTACTCGCCAGTTCTTAGTAATTCCAGGTGGTTGCATGGCGCGACGGGCTTGTGCGTGCGTGTCGCACATGGTGTATTGCGCTGATGCGCGCGTTCGTGTGTTTGCTGGTGTTGTCGACGTCGTTTGGGTGTGGCCCCGAGCTCGCTGGGGTTGAAGAAGAGCGTGGCGATGCTCAGGCGGTCGGCGCCCTCGCGACGACAGCGGCGACGGGTAACCTGGTTCGCAACGGCAATTTCGAGCGCGCGTCGCCGAGCGGTGTCACCGATTGGGCTGCGTCGTGTGCTCGGCCTGTCGCGCTCTCGGGCGACGCGAAGTTCGACTCGCACAGCCTGGCCATGAACGACGAACAAACGAATGCGGCCTGCGCTGCCTATTCGACGCCCTTCGCCGTCACCGCCGGCAGTTCGTACCTGATTGAAGCGTGGGCGAAGTGGTCACTCGTGGTGCCCGGCTCGGCCAACCCCGCGGTGTACGTGTACTGGTACGACGCCGCGAACGTCGAGCTCAAACACCAGTCGGTCTCCTTCGCCGGCACCGGAGCGTCGTGGTCGAAACTCAGCGTCAAGCTCACCGCACCCACGGGCTCGGTTTCGGCGAAGGTGATGCTGTATTCGTTCAGCGCCAGCGCGATTCGCGCGACGTTCGACGGCGTGGCCGCGACCTTGGCTCGCGCCGCGCCCCCGGGCGAGGTCGTTCGGTACGTTGCCCCCAGCGCCCGGGGCAGCGGGAGCGGCCAAACCCCGGCCGACGCGGCGAAGTACAACTCCGCCTCGCTCTGGTCTTCGGTGCAGACTCAACTGGCCTCGACCCCGGTGCGGGTCGTGTGGCTGGCGGGCGAATATTCGTTCGCTTCAAGCAGCGACGCGCTGACCCTCAAGGCGAAGGGCCACGCCGTCAATACGCTCTCGCTGGTGGGCGAAGACTTGGGCTCGGTGCGACTCGTCGCCTCCGCGGCGGCGACCGCCCCCATCAGCCGAATGCTCGTCATCGACGCCAGTCAGAACATCGATGTCGAAAACCTTCACCTGCGCAGCAAGAGCGCCTTCAACGTCGACTACGTCGTGCTCGTCACCAACAGTTCGAAGAACATTCACTTCGCCAACATCAGCAGTGTCGACACCAAGAACATCACCTACGGCGTGCTCGGTATGCACTACGGCACGAACAACGCCTCGGTCGTCGGCAGCGAGTTCTTGCGGGTCGGGTACGACTTGCACCAGCACTTCGTGTACGCGTTTCGCAACGTGAGCGCGCTCACGTTCTCGAACAACGTTTTCGAAGACTCCACGGGCGCGTACCTGCGCTGCCGCGACACCTGCTCGGGCATTGCGATTCTGAACTCAGACTTTCGCGCGACGGGCACCTGGGGTTCGAGCGACGCGTCGCACTTCATTGAATGGGCCGTGTTCAATGACAAGGTGTACACGCCGACGAAGCCGAACCCGGGCGAGCAAGAGTACTTCTTGGGTGGGTTCACGGCCGTCGGCAACCGGTTCGATTATTTCTCGGCGCAAGCCGCCCGCGCGATACCGTTCAGCATTTTCGCCGGTGGCTACAAACCCTTCGACGGCACCCAGTACCGCGAGCACCTGCTGTCGGCGGCCGATGCCAACGTGCTGCTGCAAGGTTCGGTGTCGTCGCGGCGCTCGTTGGTTTTGTCGAAGTACAAACTCGACACCACGAAGCACTTCACGCTTTCTGCCAACACCTACCGCAACGCCCGCATCGTCTTTGAATTGGAGTCACGCGCTGACTACGGCGCAGCCGCGTATTACCCGCCCGCCGACTCCGCCGGTTGCGGCAGCTACGACATTTCGGCGCTGTTTCCGTAGGTGTTGACGCGTTGTGTAAAAGCCGTGGCAAACGCGCCAACACTCGGTAAAAGCTCGAAAAATGGCGTTGATTGTACAGAAGTACGGCGGCACCTCGGTCGGCGACCCCGAGCTCATGAAGAACGTCGCTCGGCGCGCGCTTGAAACGCAGAAGCAGGGTCACCAGGTGGTGGTCGTGGTCTCGGCGATGTCGGGTGAGACGAACCGGCTGCTGAAGTTGGTGAGTGCCATTTCTGACCGGCCGAGCGAGCGCGAACAAGACGTGGTGGTCGCGACCGGCGAGCAGGTGTCGATCGGGCTCGTCGCCATTGCCATTCAGGCCCTCGGCGGCAAAGCGACCAGCTTCTTGGGCCACCAGTGCCGCATCGTCACCGACAGCACGTTCTCGAAGGCACGCATCCAGCGCATCGACGCTGACACGATTTTCGAGGTGCTGAAGAAGAACCACATCGCCGTGGTGGCGGGGTTTCAGGGCGTCGACGAAGCCGGCAACGTGACGACCCTGGGCCGCGGAGGTTCAGACACGACGGCGGTCGCCATTGCGGCGGCACTCCACGCCGATGCGTGCGAAATTTACACCGACGTCGACGGCGTCTACACGACCGACCCGAACGTTTGCCCCGCCGCCCAAAAGCTCGACCGCATCAGCTACGAAGAAATGCTCGAACTGGCGAGCTTGGGTGCCAAGGTCTTGCAAATTCGGTCGGTCGAATTCGCCATGAAGTACCGCGTGCCCTTGTGGGTGAAGTCGTCGTTCAGCGACGACCCGGGCACGCTCGTCTGCGAGGAGGATGCATCGATGGAAGACGTGGTCGTCAGTGGCGTCGCGTTAGACCGCAACGAAGCCAAGATTTCGATTCGCGACGTGCCCGACCGCCCAGGCATCGCCGCGCAGATTTTCGGCGCGCTCGACCAGAGCGCCATTGTGGTCGACCTCATCGTTCAGAACACGTCGGTCACCGGCAAAACCGATTTGACCTTCACGGTCACCAAGAGCGACCTGCTCAAAGCGCGCGACGTCGTGAAGAAGGTCGTCAAAGAGATCAAAGCCGGCGACGTCGAAGCCGACACCGACATCGCGAAGGTGTCGATCGTCGGGGTCGGCATGCGCAACCATTCGGGCGTCGCCGCGCGCATGTTTCGCGTTCTCTCGAACGAAGGCATCAACATCATGGCGATTTCGACTTCTGAAATTCGCGTCTCTTGCATCATCGGGGCGAAATACGCTGAGCTGGCGGTGCGGGCGTTGCACTCCGAATTTGGGCTCGACGCCAAAGTCGCGACCAAGAAGGCGAGCAAAAAGAAGAGCGGGTAACAGGTTCGGTACGGGTGAGGGCGGGGCGGCAGGGAGGCGGCGTGAATCGGTTGCGGTGGTCGGTGGTCGTCTGGGTTGGGGTTGGTCTGTGGGCCTGGTGGGCGTGGCAACGTTGGCCTTCGGCCCAGCCCACGCTGGCGTGTGCGCGTGAACAAGTTGGGCTCGACGACCAAGGTGTTGCACGTTGTGGCGCGGCCCGGCCGTTGCCGGCGGCTCAGGCCCTCGCTGTCGGTCGTCGGCTCAATTTGAACCGGTGCTCCGCGCGCGAGCTGACGCTTTTGCCCGGTGTCGGGTTGTCGCTGGCGACCCAACTCGTCAACGCCCGTTCACGACTGGGTCACTTTTCGAGCTGGGACCAGGTCGACCAGGTACCCGGTGTCGGTTTCACCCGCCTTGAAACGCTGCGCCAGAACGTTCAGTTAGGCGAGTTTGGCGAGTTTGATGGAGGGGTGTGGTAGAAACCTCGGGTGCTCATCTCTTGCGAGAAGTGCTCGACCACGTACGTGCTCGATGACGGCCTGATTCCCCCGCAGGGAGCGCCGGTGCAATGCACGAGGTGCGGCAACGTTTTTACGGCCAAGCCCTCGGCCGAAGCCGCTCCCCCGCCCGCCGCGGCGCATGCAGCGCCAAACCCCAGTCAAACCATGATGTTCGGCGCTGCACCGGCCGTGGCCCCGCCGCCTGCCCAACCGCGCTCCGCCGCGCAAACCCTGGTCTTCGGGAGCGCTCCCGTGGCGGCGCCCCCGGCCCACGCGCCAGCGGCACCTGGTTCAACCAATCAGACCATGATGTTCGGCACTCCGGCGGCCAACGCCGCAGCCGCCTCCCAAGCCGCCGCCGCCGCCGCGCCGAAACCCAACCAGACGATGATGTTCGGCTCGGGGCCAGCCGCTGCGCCCAAGGCGCCGGCACCGCCGCCCACGTTCGGCCCCCCCTCGGTACAACCCGGTGCCGCTCCGTCGCCGACCGGCACGGTGATTTTTGGCGCCCCGGCCCCCGCTTCGAACCCGGCACCGGCAGGCCCCAACCCCAGCCAGACCATGATGTTCGGCAGCCCAGCCGCCCCCGCTTCGGCTCCGGCAGGCTCGCCGAAAGCGACGGCCATGTTCGGGGCGGTGCCCACCACGAGCAACGCGGCGCCACCCAAGCCCAACAATTCGACCATGATGTTCGGCCGGCCTGCCGAACCGGCACCGGCACCGGCACCGGCACCGGCGCCTGCCCAGCCCGCCCCAAATCGAACCATGCAGTTCGGTGCGCCCGTCGTACCGCCACCCGCTGGGGCGGGGGCGCCGCCCGGTCGCTCGACCATGATTTTCGGAGCTGCGGCCGCTGAGCCTGGCAAGCCGATGCCCAAAGTGACCGCGGGCGGTGCGGTGCCCGTCGCCCCCGTTCAAGTCACCGAGAGCACCGTTCGCGTCGACGTCGACGCGATGATGCGCGAACGCGGCCAACCCGCCGACCCGGCGACCCAAGAACGCCACGGTCGCACCCAACTCTTCGCCATGAACGACCGGGCCGGCCAAGCCACCGCCGAAAAGACCCCGCCCGAAGCGTTCGCCGCTCCCGACCTCAACGCCACCCCGCAGGCGGGCACCGCGGCGCCGGGGGTGCGACACGAGCGTACCCAGCTCTTCGCGCTCAACGGCCAGAAGTCGAAAGAAGCCGTCGCCGACACCACGCTGCCGCCCGACCCGGCGTTGCGCCAAACGCTCATGTTCGGTGGCGTCTCACCCGTGCAGGGCGGCGACACCGCCCCCGGCCTGCCGGGCGTCAACGTCGACACCGATTCGGCCGAAGCACCCGTCGACAGCACCTTGCCTCACCTCTCTCCCGCCGGTCAGAGCCAGACGACCCAGCCGCGCCATGTCATGACGCCCCCAGGCGACAGCGAGCCCTCGCTCGAAGGCCTGGAGCCGACCGATGCGGGCGGTGAGGGCGCCCGGGCTTCGAGCTCTCAAGACCTGCCGGCCATGGTCGACGAAGCCGGTGACAGCGAACAGGCTTTCGCCGCCATCGAGTCGTCGACGCGCCGGCGAAACACCATCGCCGTCATCGTCTTGCTGCTCGCGGTGTTGTCGGTGGGCGCCGCGCTCGTGTGGCAGCTCTCGCGGCAAATGAACTCCGCAGACCCGGTGCGCTTGCCACTGCCCAAGACCGGCGCTCCGCCCAGCCCTGCCAAGTGATTACGGCCGAGTCGCCGATGCGGTCGCGCGCGACTCGAGCGGCAACACCGTCGCATAGCCGGCGAACAGCTGAGAGGTCAGCTGCGGCTTCGAGTCGGCCGAAGGCGCGCGGAGCCAGTCATTGACCGGTCGGCCCTCGGCATTCGTCGCTGAATCTCGGTACGCCAGGTTCATTTTGTAGCGAACGACCCCCCGCGCGACGCGGTGAATGACGATGACCGTACCGTCGTCTTCAACCCGCTCGACGAGGCCAATGTGCGTCAGCCCGTCGTTCACCCGGCCGTCGCGGTTGTAGTCGAAGGTGTCGCGAAAGAAGACCAAGTCACCGCCGACGGGGCGGCCTCCGTCGTAGACCCGGCCGTGCTGCGCGGCGAAGCGGTAAATCGCCGTGACGCCGTTGTCGCCCGCGGCCCCTGCCGACATGAGGTCGATGCCCAGCTGGGCGTAGACGCCTCGCACCAGCCCCGTGCAGTCGTCTCCGTACCGTTTGCCACCCAGCACGATCTTCTGCTTGCCGACCAGCTTGACCGCCGTGCTCACCGCGGTCGTGCGCGAACCGGGCGCCACCGTCAGCGGGCGGCTCGTCTCTTCTGGTGAGGCTTCGGCCGAACCCGCCTGGTCGCTCGCGGGCGCTGGTGCCGCCACCACGATCGGCGCGCTCGGCCCGGTCGCGGCCGGCAAGCCACGGGGTATCGCCGCGCGGGAAAACGGCTCGTACCCTTCGTGGCCGAGCCCTCGAGCCCCCATGGGGGTGCCGGTGGCGCAACCCGCCAACAGCGCGACCCCCGATATGGCGACGAGGTGCTTCATCACGGTTGCAGCCTGACGCATTGGAGACCCGCGTCAATTCTTGGGCTGTGTATAAGTCGGGGCATGGCCCGGCCTTTGGCAATGGTTTTGCTCGTTTTGGCGATCAGCGCGTGCCGCAACGGCGCTTACAACGTCGCGGCCAAGGCCGATACTCCCGAAGCGTGGCGGCAATTTCTCGCCGCCAACCCGAAAGACGACAACGTCGAGGCCGCCCGCGCGCGGTTGGCCGCGCTCGAATTCGAGCAAGCCAAAGCCGTGCACAGCCTGGTCGCCTACAAGCGGTTCGTCGAAGAATTTCCCCAGGCTGACGACGCGCCCAAGGCCCTGGCGCTGCTCGAGGCGCTCCGCTTCAACGCCGTGAGCGAGGCCGCCGGGCCGCAGGCCAAAGGGTCGGCGTCAGACCGCGCGTCGGCTTGGCGAAATTTTCTGCGCGACCACCCGGCCGGCGCTCACCATGAAGAAGCCGAAAAACAGCTCGCGTTGCTCGAATTGGTCGACTTGGCGAACTTGAACGACGCAGCGACCTTGGCCCGCGTCGCCGCCGAGCACCCCGACGACCCGCGCAGCCTCGACGCCGCCTCGAAGCTCGACGGACTCGACTGGGCCAACGCCGTGACGGCGGCGAAGCTCTACGCGTACCTGCGGCAACACCCCGACGGCGCCCACCGTGACGAAGCCAAGGTGAAGCTGTTGTCGCTGCAGGTCGACGGGCTTCTGGTGTCGGGCTTGCTCGACCAAGCCCAAGCCGAAGTGAAAAAGAACCCGCTGTCGCCCAAGTTGCCCGACTTCGGAGCTCGCCTGGCCAAAGCGCGGGTGCAGCAACAGCTCGAAGTTGCGAAAGACGAACGCATTCGCCGCGCGCTGCCGGCCTACCATGTGCGGGCGTTCGACGACGTCGTGCGCTCGCTCCACAGCCCCGACCCGATGGACCGGTGGGAAGCCGCCGAAGAATTGGGGTTTCATGTTTCGGTGAAGGCCATCGACCCCCTGCTCGACATGGTGCGCGGCGCGCGGTCGGTGCTGGTGCGACAACGCGCGTTCGAGTCGCTGGGCTCGGTGCTGCGCTCGCTGCCCCACGACGTGGCCGAATACGAAGTCGCCACCCGGCTCGAGACCTTGCGGGCCCAGGCCGCCGACACCCAACTGTACCTGTCGATGGCCGCGCTGCTCGACTTGTCGGGGCAGCTCGAACTGGCTTCGTTCGAATACCAACGCGCGTACGAGCCCAACGCGCCCGAACCGGTCATTCTGCGCCGCTGGGCCCAGTTGCGCCGCGAGCGCCGCCAGTTCTTCTCGGCGGCCGTCGCGGCCGCGGCAATTGTCGGTGTGGGCCGCCGCCCAGGTTCAGAACATCGGCCCGGTCGACGGGCCCAACGCGCTCACCGCGGCCCGCCACCTGTGCGCGGTTCGCGACGCCGCCCAATTCGCCGAGGCCGTCATCGCCGAGGCGAGAGCGAACAAAACCGAGTTCGCCGACGAGGTCGAAGTGTTTTGGCTTCGTGCCCAAGAGGCCAACCGGTTGGCTGCCGCCAAGCTGCGCGACGCCGAACTCGCGTTGCTCACCGACCAACCCAACGCGGCCAAGTGCGCCGACCACCCAGTTCGCGACCGCCTCGACGCGTCAACCCAAGCGCGGCTCGAACTGGTCGCCGACTTGAAAAAGCGCCCGACGAAAGAAACGGCTTTGCTTTTCGAGGTGCTCAAAGAGCGTGACCCGTCGGCGGCGGTGCGCGCCGCCGTGCAGTAAGCAACGGCCGACCTTCACCTTCTTGCAGACAAGCGCAGCAGAAGTCGCTACACCCGCGACGTACCTCTTTCGACTGCCGTTCAAGTCGGAGCCAAGACCCGAATGAAAATTCACGAGTATCAGGGCAAGCAGATTTTCCGAAAGTACGGAGTACCGGTTCCTCGCGGCATCGTCGCCCGCTCGCCCGACGAGGCAGAGCGCGCCGCCAAAGAGCTCGGCACCAAAATCACCGTCGTCAAAGCCCAAATTCATGCGGGTGGCCGCGGCAAGGGCGGCGGCGTGAAGCTGGCCAAGAGCCCCGCCGAGGCGAAAGACCTGGCCAAGGCCATGCTCGGCATGATGCTCAAGACCATTCAAACCGGGCCCGAAGGGCAACAGGTTCACACGCTCTACATCGAAGAAGGCCAAGACATCGAGAAGGAGTACTACCTCGGCCTCACCCTCGACCGCGCCACCGGCCGCAACACGTTCATGGCGTCGACCGAAGGCGGCGTCGAAATTGAACAGGTGGCGCACGACACCCCCGAGAAGATCTTGCGAGAAGCGGTCGACCCGGCCGTCGGCTTTCAAGACTTTCAAGGCCGCAAGCTGGCCTTTGGCTTGGGGTTGCAAGGCGACACCGTCAACAAGTTCGTGAAGTTCTGTCGTGCCCTCTACACGGCGTACGTCGAGACCGACGCGTCGCTGGCCGAAATCAACCCGCTCGTGAAGCTCAAAGACGGGTCGATTGTCGCGCTCGACGCGAAGCTCAACTTCGACGACAACGCGTTGTACCGCCAAAAAGAAGTCGTCGAAATGCGCGACGTGGCCGAAGAAGACCCGCGCGAAGCGAAAGCGAAAGAGTTCGACCTCGCCTACATCGCCCTCGAGGGCAACATCGGTTGCATGGTGAACGGCGCCGGCCTCGCCATGGCCACGATGGACACGATCAAGCTGGTCGGTGGGCAGCCCGCCAACTTTCTCGACGTGGGCGGCGGCGCGAACCGTGAAAAGGTCACCGCGGCGTTCAAGCTCATTCTCGCCGACCCGAACGTCAAGGCCGTGTTGGTGAACATTTTCGGCGGCATCATGAAGTGCGACGTCATCGCCGAGGGCATCATCGCCGCGGCGAAAGAGGTCGAACTCAAAATACCGCTCGTCGTGCGGCTCGAAGGCACCAACGTCGAGAAGGGCAAAGAAATTTTGCGCAACTCGGGCTTGAAGATCACGCCGGCCGACAACCTGCGCCAAGCGGCCGAAAAGGCCGTCGCCGCGGTGAAGTGAAAAGGCTCAACATTTTCGGAGATAAGCGATGAGCATCTTGGTTGGCGCGAACACGCGTTTGGTCGTTCAAGGCATCACCGGCTCGGCCGGGTCTTTTCACGCGAAGCAATGCATGGAGTACGGCACGAACATCGTCGCCGGGGTCACTCCGGGCAAAGGCGGGCAGAAGTTCGAAGGCAAGGTGCCCATTTTCGACACCGTCGAGCAGGCGGTGAAGGCCACCGGCGCGAACACGTCGGTCATTTTCGTGCCGCCCCCGTACGCGGCCGACTCGATCATGGAAGCGGCCGACGCCAAGTTGGCGCTGGCCATTGCCATCACCGAGGGCATACCCGTCAACGACATGGTCAAGGCGAAGCGGTTTCTCGCTGGCACCTCGACCCGCCTCATTGGCCCCAACTGCCCTGGCGTCATCACTCCGGGCGCGAAGTGCAAAATCGGCATCATGCCGGGCCACATTCACCGCCCCGGCCGCATCGGCGTGGTGTCGCGTTCGGGCACGCTGACCTACGAAGCCGTCTTTCAGGTCACCGGGCTGGGTCTCGGCCAGTCGACCGCCGTCGGCATTGGCGGTGACCCCGTCAACGGCACCAACTTCATCGACATGCTGAAGCTGTTCAACGAAGATCCCGAGACCGACGCCGTGATCATGATCGGCGAAATCGGTGGCAGCGCCGAAGAAGAAGCGGCCGCGTGGGTCAAAGAGCACTTCAAAAAGCCGATCGCCGGGTTCATTGCCGGCGCGAGCGCTCCCCCCGGTAAACGCATGGGCCACGCCGGCGCCATCATTTCTGGCGGCAAGGGTGCCGCGAGCGACAAGATCGCCGCCATGACCGCCGCGGGCTACGTGATGGCGCAGTCGCCCTCTGAGCTCGGCAGCACGCTGGTCGAGGCCATGAAGCGCCGCGGCATGAAGGTCTGAACCATGGCTGCCCCGGTCGGGCAGTACGCACGCTGGGCCAAGGAGGGCGACATCGACTCCCTCCTCGGCCTCGCGACGTATGAC
Organism: Myxococcaceae bacterium; assembly: GCA_044225205.1. Lineage (GTDB taxonomy): Bacteria > Myxococcota > Myxococcia > Myxococcales > Myxococcaceae > JAEUJT01. The sequence continues at coordinate 13,216 of JBGAIY010000127.1, forward strand.
GGGCGCGACGATGGCGACGGCTTGGCCCTCAAGTGGTTGCTGGCCGCGGTTGACTTTGGCCATGCGCAAGCCGACGAGGCCATTGACGATCTGCTCGAGGCCTCGTCGCTGCGTTTTGACGACGACCAATTCACCCAAGGGTCGGCCCACTGGGAACTGGGCCTCGCCTATTTGTCGGCGGCAGAAGGGCTCCCGCGCGACCTCGTTTGCGCCAAACGGCACCTGTTGGCGGCTTTGCAGGCACACTGCCCCATGTCGATTCACGGCGCGGGCGCGCTTGAACAGGCGCGTCAGGGCCTCGACCCCGAAGCCCTCGCGCTGTTCAATTCGATCTACCCGTAGCCGCCGAGTCGGTTTCGGCCGAGGCCAACGCGGCCCGAAGCTTCACTCGAATTCGCGGTTTGAGTGCATTGTCGCGAAGGTCGAGTCGGGTCAGGTGCGCCAGCTCGTCGGCGTGTTCGACGAGCCAGCGGCCGTCGCGCTCGTTCAACCGATTTTCTTTCAGGTCGAGCAAGGTCAGTTTCGCCAGCCGGCCGCCGCCGGCCAGGCGTTCGACGAAGGTGATCACGTCGCGGCAGCGCCGAATGCCGAGCGCCACCAGGCCCGGCAAAAAACGGGTCGACGCGAGCGGGGTGAGGTGGCGCGCCGTCAACGCCCCGTCGAACCCCACATTCAGCACGAGGCCTCGCAGGGCCGGTAAGTCACTCTCGAGCAAGTCGGTGAGCACCGCGTGGCTGAGGGTCGGCACGTCGAGTTCGACGTGGCGAAGGCCGAGGTGGCGCAGTCGCGGCAGCTCGGTCAACGCCGTGCGAACCGCGAGGTATTTGAGCGTGCCGCGCCGCTGGAGTGGCTTGAGCGAACTCAGCGACGTCTCGTCGTCGGCCCCAAGGCCAAGGTCGACCGTGTCGAGAAACGGCGGCCATTCACCGACGCCCAACCGCTCGACCGCTTCGTCGTAGCGGCGCGCCTTGCCCGGGTGGCCCAACCGCAAGCGCCTCAACCCTCGCACCGACGGGCTTCCCATCAACGCGGTCACCAGGTCGGCCAGCGGTACCGCGTGACGGCGCCGAGGCTCGCAGTTCAGGTGCGCCGAAACGATGAAGCCGCGCTGCCAGGTCAGCTCGACTTGATTGGTGAACGCCGCCAAGTCACCGAGCAACGCGTCGGCGTGCCGGCGCAGCAACGCCTTGGCTCGTTTCGCCTCGCCTCGAAGGTGGGCGCCGATGAGCTCGGCGCGGGCTTGGCTGGTGGCGTCTCCGCGGGCGAGCAACGAGTCGGCGAAGACCAGCCATTCGGCGTCGCTGCTCGACGGGCCCAGCTGGTTTTCCCACGCTTCGACCGGGGCGTCGCGAAAGCCGTCGGCCAGCCGCTGGGTCAACAGCTGCTCCGCCGTCTTGCGGGCTTGGTCGGCCGTCGCGAAAGGTATGCGCCGCACGGTGCCAGGCGAGTGTTCGGCGCCCGAGCGCACCGTGATGACCTCACCTTCGACCGAAATTTCCCACACGCGGGCGTGCGGGGCGTCTTCGAGCCTCAGTCGCCGGTGCATGCGAGCCCCACCTTTGCGCATTTCATGACGGCCGAGGCGGGGTTAGGGCTTGGCCGCCGGGTCGCGTTCGGCGCGGTCGTCGTTCTCGTCGACGGGGCTCGGCGCTTCGCTCGCAGGTGCCGCCGGAGAACTGAAGTTGGTTTGGAGCCGCTCGACGCAGCGACTCAGCGCGTACCCCACCGACACGATCGGCACGTACGCGAATTGAATGGGCCCAAAGCCCAGGCGGCTCGTGTAGGCCTCGTTCACCCGCCAGCGGTCGAGGTAGACGAACCAGAGCATGAACGTGCTCGCCCCGGCGGCCAAGAGCGAGCTCAGCCACCCCAAGTCGACCGACGAAATCACCATCGACACGAGGGCACCGAACAGCCCCGCGTAAATGAAGAAAAAGATGAGCCACACGAGAGCGGCGCCCATGAAGACGAAGGGCCACGCCGAGTGCTCGCCGCGCTCCATGTCGAGGTGTTCGCCTCGGTGGTCTCCGACCCCGTCAGCCATGACCCGGAGTATACTGACTGAATGTTGACCGAACAGCAGGTGAAAGAAGTGCTCGCCGACCGCTTCGCCGTACCCATCACCTCGCTCAAGAATGAGACCCGGTTGCGCGGCCCAGGCGGGCTCGGCGCCGACGAACTCGACATGACCGAATTGCCGATGGACCTCGAAGACCGCTTCGACATCGAACTGACCGAAGAAGAGGTGGCGCTGTTCGTCGACGTCAAAAGCGTCATCGACTGCGTCGTCAAGCACGTCAAAAAGTGAGCGGCTGGTCTGACGCTACGCGAACTTGGCCGGCGGCCACTTGCCCTCGGCCTCGAGTGCTTTGCGCACGTCAGGGTTCTCGTCCATGAACGCTTTGAGTGACTCTTCGGTGATCTGCACCTCGATGTCTTGGGGGCCGACCTTCGCCTGGCAGCCGAGCCGCGAATAAGGCTTCACGTCGAACGCGAGGTCGAGCCGGTCCATCTCCATGTCGTCTTGCTCGGAGAGCGACTCGAGCCCCTTCTTCACCCACACATGGCAGGTCGAACAGGCGCACACCCCGCCGCACGAATGGCCGACTTGGGCGCCGCTCTCTTCGGCCGCGTCGAGAATCGACGTGCCTTCGGGCACTTCGACGGTGAGGTCGGCCAGCAGGCTCATGAATCGGAATTCGAGCAATGGTCGAAGTCTTCTACCGGTGCCCGACGGCGGCGGTGGCAATGGCGTTGGTCATGATGCTCGACGAACGGTTTCGCCAACTCGTCGAGCTCGGCAACGGCGGTCTTGATGGGCTCGTATTCGGTGCTCTGGGCGGCGAGCTGCTCGAGCGCGTTCACCCGGGCCACGAAGGTCGCCCGCTCGTCGTCGCTCAACAGGTCTCCGCTTTAAGAGCTTGCTCGGTGCGCGTCGATCAGCACCCGCTTCGCTTCGACTTGCTGTTCGGCGAGCAACCGCCAGTTGCATGTCGCCTTCCATTCGGCGAGGTTGAGCAGCATCTGTTCGATTTCTTTCGTCGGTCAGCTGTGCGCAGGCTGACGGTGATGTGCTGCTCGGTGCCCGTCGTCGCCTCGCGCGCGCTCACCGTCAAAATGCCGTCGGTGCTGACGCCAGTTGCGACTTGCACCCGCGCCATGCCCGCGGCCATGCGGGTATGCCCGTCAACGTGAAGCGCGCCAGCGAACGGCAGTCGGCCACCAGCTCGCGCTCGCCTTGCACCACGTGCACGTTCATGGCGTTTTGGCCGTCTTGAAAGGTCGTGAACTCTTGGGCCTGCGCCGTCGGTATCGGCGAGTTGCGCGGTATCAGCTTCTCGGCGACCCCGCCCATGGTCTCGATCCCGAGCGACAACGGTATGACGTCGAGCAACAGCACTTCGTCTTGCCGGTCGGCATTCGTGAGCAGGTCGGCTTGAATGGCCGCTCCCAGGGCCACCACCTGATCGGGGTCGATGTCGGCCAAAGGCTCCTGGCCGAAGAGCTGCGCCACGAAGCGCCGCACCACCGGCACCCGCGTCGAGCCGCCCACCAACACCACGCCTTTGATGTCACTCGGCGCGTAGCCGGCGTCTTTGAGGGCTCGGCGCACGGCCGCCCCGGTCTTCTGAAGTAACGGCTGCACCCATTGCTCGAAGTCGTCTCGCTTCACGGTGACCGCTTGGCCTTCGAAGTCGAACGACGTCTCGGCGACGTCGGTCAGGCGCTCTTTGGCGCGCTTGGCCTCGAGCAACAGCCGCGCCACTTGGCTGGGCGTGGGGGTCGAGAGGCCCCGCGTCGCCAACACGCGCTCGACGATCGCCCGGTCGAAGTCGTCTCCACCGAGCGCAGAATCGCCGCCGACCGACTTCACCTGAAAGACCCCGTCGACCAGCTCGAGAATCGAAATGTCGAAGGTGCCGCCGCCCAAGTCGTACACCGCAAAGAGCCCTTGGGCGTTCTTGTCGAGCCCGTACGCCAGCGCGGCCGCCGTGGGCTCGTTCAGCAGCCGCAGCACTTCGAGCCCCGCCAGCCGGCCGGCGTCTTTCGTCGCTTGGCGTTGGGCATCGTCGAAGTACGCCGGCACGGTCACCACGGCCTGTTCGACCTTGCCCGCGAAGTGCGACTCGGCGCGCCGCTTGAGCTGACGGAGAATTTCGCCGCTCACTTCAATGGCGGTGACCGGCTGGCCCCCGGCCACTTGAAAGCGAACGACGCCTTGGCTGCCCGGCACGAAGTGGTAGGCCCCCAACTTCTTCGTCTCGAGGTCGCCCAGCGACTTGCCCATGAAGCGCTTCACCGACTTGATCGTGTCGGTCGGGGCGTCGGCCAACTTCGCTTCGGCGCGCTTGCCGACCACCACGCCGCCGTCGGCCGCGTAGTTCACGATCGACGGCAGCAACAGCGAGTCGCCTTCATCGACCGGCACGCATTGCGCTTTGCCGTTCACGACCGCGGCGACGAGCGAATTCGTCGTGCCGAGGTCAATGCCGACCACGTGGCCTTTCGGCTTGAGCGGGTCGTGAATCTGCAGAAAGCCTTTCACGCGAACGTCTCCTCTTCGTACGCGTCGACCTCTTCGAGAAAACGCGTGAAGTAGCGCACCCGGCCCAGCTGGTGGGCGGCCGTGGCGGTGT
>JBGAIY010000128.1:0-17288 GCA_044225205.1 Myxococcaceae bacterium
CGAGGGGAATGAGGGTGTTCTTCATCCAAAAAGACAGGCGCTGTTCTTGGGGAAACAGAAAGATCATGCCCTTGCCGTCGAGCAGCGAGCTTCGCCACATGAGCCCGCGGGTTCGCTGCGGCGAGGTGTGGGCGACTTCGGCGTCGACGGGGTGCTTGCCTCCGAACGCGTCGGTCACCGTCACCCGGGCGTGGGGCAACGGCGGCATGGGGTAGTCTTGCGCGGTGACGTCGTCGGGGTCGGCGGGCGGCGGGCTGGGCGGCTTCGGCTTGGGCGGCACCGACGGCACGGGCGCGACCGGCGGCTTGCCTTCGGCGTCTTTACAGCTGGCCACGCAGACCACGGCCATGAGCCACGCGAATCGGCGAGTCATGCCTTGGGTGTCTTGTTGAGAAGTTTGCCCGCGAGCTCCGAGCCCAGGCTGTTCGACATCAACTGCTCGACGAGGCCTTCGAAGTCGGTGCGCTGGCGGTCGTCAGAATAGACGAACTTGATGCCCATGCCGGGCTCTTCACCTTCGACCGTCGACCACACCACCTCGCCCACCAACTCGAAGGGGTCGGTGCGCTGGGGTACCGACAGCTTGAACAAGAAGCGGGTGCCAATGGGCAGCGGCTTCTTCGTTTTGATGAAGGTACCGCCTTTGCTGATGTTCTTGGTGTAGTCGGCGAAGAAAGAATTCAGCTTCTTGTAGTCGACCTTCAACTCAATCGGCGCCCGAATCGCGCCGCGGCCTTCTGGGCCAGGTTTCGTTTCCGCCATGCGCCTCCACTATACGCCCCGGGTAGTGATGTCGCGCGATATACGCGTCGCATGCAGCGAGTCGTCGACTTGATGGGCCTGTGGGTCGTTCGCTACCGCGTTCGCCGGTGGGCCCTGCCAGTCGCCCTCGCTTGTGTTTCGTGTGGGCTCGTCAGTCTGCCTCTGGTCGGGCTCCCCGGCTATGAGTTTTCGGCGGCCTTGGCGCTGATGTACGGGTTGGTAGGCACCCTGGTTACCGCGCATTCATCGCAGCGTTCGGTGTGCCGCACGGCGCTGGAGTTCTGCGCGAGCATGGTGCCGGCGCTCGGGTTGGCCGCCCTCTGCGCGGCACCGTGCAGTGCCTCGGCCGCCTTTGGCTTTTGGCCGGTGTTGGCGGTCGTCTCGGCATGGTTGGCCGCGGCCGCCGGAGTCTGGGTTTCGAGCGTGGCCTCGAAGTGGTGGTCGCGCACGCTGCTGGCCTTCGCGCTGATCTTGGCGTCGGCGGTGAGCACGGTGTGGCCCATTGTGTTCGGCCCCCAGGTGTTCGCGTTCAATCACTTCGGCGGCTACTTTCCCGGGCCGCTGTACGACGAAACGCTGCGCGTCACCTCCGCGCTGTTGTGGTTTCGGTTGGGCAGCGTCGCGCTCGCGTTGACGTTTTGGGGGTGGGTTCGCAAAGACGCTCGGCTGTGGGCGCCGGCGTTGGTGGTGTTCGCTGGCGTCGAATTCAACGGGGGCACGCTCGGCTTTCGAATGAGCGACGACGCGCTCGCCGAGCGGCTCGGGGCGACTCGGGTCAGTGAGCATTTCGTCGTGCACTACCCTCGCGCGAACAAGCCGAGCGACGTCGACCGGTTCGTGAACGACCTCGAATTTCGCCACGCGCAGATTTCGGCGTTCTTGTCAGGCCCGCCGCCGGGCCAGGTGACGGTGTGGTTGTACCGAAGCGCCGCCGACAAGCAGCGGCTGGTGGGCGCCGAGCACACGCAATTTTCAAAGCCGTGGCGGCGAGAGGTGCACGTCAACGAGTACCCTTTTCCTCACCCGGTCATCAAACACGAGCTGATGCACGCCATGGTCGCCCCCTTCGGCCGGGCGCCCTTCGGGGTGACGGCGACGTGGCTCGGCCTGTCTCCGTACGTCGGCATCATCGAGGGCATGGCGGTCGCGGGTGACAACCCGAGCGACGAGCTGACCTTGCACGAGTGGGCCGCGGCCATGCGCAAGCAAGGCCTGCTGCCCGACGTGCGGGTGCTGCTGCAGCCCAGTGGCTTTTATTCGGCGCCCGCGTCTCGCGCGTACAGCGCGGCGGGGTCGTTTCTGCGCTGGTTGGGAGACACCCGAGGCGGCGACCGGTTGCGCGCGCTCTACCGCGAAGGCGACTTTGGCGGCACGTACGGCCAGTCGCTGCCCGAGCTGGTGACCGACTGGGAGCGCTTTCTGGACGGGCAGCCGCTCGAACAGAGCGCGGTGAACCAGGCGTTCGCCCGCTTCAAACAAGGCAGTCTGTTCGAACGCCCGTGTGCCCGTGAAGTGGCTCTGTTGACGAGCCGAGCGGCAGAACTGCTGCGTGAAGACCCCGCCGCGGCGCTCGACACCTTGACCCGCTGCCACCAGCTGCAGCCCGCCGAGCCCGCCCACGAATTGGCGCAGGCCGACGCCCTGCGACGGCTCGGCCGTGACGACGAGGCACGGGCGCTGCTCGAGGCGCTGGCCGGGCGCGTTCAAGCCACGCCCACCTCGTGGGCCGAGGCGGCGCTCGCGCTGGCCGACCTGGCCTTGCAGCGCCACGACGTGGGCACGGCGCAGGCGCTCTTCGAGCGCGTCTTGGCGTTGCACGTGTCGCCGACGCTCGACCGCACCGCGCATGTGCGGCTGTCGGTCATGGCGTTGCCGCCCGCCGGAGCCGAAGCCGCGCAGCGCTTCTTGTCGCAAAACGGCGACGACAACGGTCTGCGCACGTATTTTTTAGACAAAGCGTTCGCCGAGTCGCCCGACGACCCGACCTTGCGGTACCTCCTCGGGCGCCGCCTCGTGCAGTTCGACGCCCACGCTGAAGGGCTGGCCCACCTCGACCGCGCGCTCCACGGCGGCGGGGCTTTGGCCGAGAGCCTGCGCAAAGAAGCCCTGCGGCTGGCCATTGAAGCGGCCTGGCGTACCGGAGACTGCGCCAAGGTCGACGCGCTGGCCACCGAGGCCCAAGCCGTCGGCCATGCGTTCGCGGCTCGCGCGCACGACTGGGTGGAGCGCTGTCACTTTCGGCCGCCACCGCCAACGAAGTGACCCGGTGACCTGACGCTTCACTTCGCGAGGCGTGCGGGCTAAGGCACGGCTCGGTGTTTGAGGCCGATAAAACACCAGCAGTTCCGATGCGTTGCGCCGTCTAGGCGCTGGAGACACCATGCGTTTCGAAGCCCGTCACCGTTACCAAGGCACGCTGGCCGAGGTCGAAGCCGCGTTGCTCGACGACCGCTACACCGACTTTTTGCTCAAGCACCACGGGGTGTTGCTCGAAGCGAAGGTGCTCGAAAAGAAAGACGACGGCAACACGGTGAAGCGAAAGATTCGCTACCGCCCCAAGCCGGTCATCGAGTCGATCGGGCCGAAGAAGGTGCCTCCTGAGCTGTTCGCATTCGTCGAGGAGAGCACCTACGACCGCGCGAAACACGAAATGACGTTCAAGAACACGCCGACCTCGCACACCATCAGCTCGATGTTGCACAACGTCGGCACGCTGCGGCTGCGCGACGTGGGCGGCACCTGCGAGCGCACGATGGACGGCGAGATCGCCCTCAAGTTGCCGTTTTTGCTGAAACCTTTGGCGTTGGTGGGTGAACCCATCATTCACCGCGAGGGGCTCAAGATTCTCGACGGCGAAGTGCCGGTCATGAACAAGTTCTTGGTCGAGGTGGTTCGGCCGACCAAGTCGGCCTGAAGCGGCCTTTCGTTCAAAACGTTGCGTTGTGCCCGCACCGAACGTGGAATGTGCGGTCTCGTCACCCTGTTGGAGCCTCAATGCGTTCACTCTTCGTCATGTCATGTGCCGCCGCCGTCAGCCTCACCGCGTGCAGCGCGAAGAAAATACCCGGTACCGACATCGACGATACCGGCGAGACCCGCGACATTCTCGACGTGATGACGAAGTACCGAACGGCGGTCGAAGCCCGCAATTCGCAGGCCATCATCGAGTTGGTAGACGAGACGTTTCGCGACGATGGCGGCAGCGCGGCGCCCGACGATGACCTCGACTACCGAAGCCTCACGACCCAGCTGCCGGCGCGCCTGTTGCGGCTCGACGACATTCGCCTCGACATCACCGTGCGCAAGGTCGAATTCGACGAGAACCAGGCCAACGCCAAAGTCACTTACACGTACTCAATGTCGTTTCGCTTGCCGCAGTACTCGCAGAAAACGCAGAGCGAGACCGACATCAAGCAAATGTACTTCAAGCACGTCGACAAGCATTCGTGGAAAATCGTCAGCGGCATCTGAAGACGACCTGGCGATTTGAGGGCGAGAGCTTGGTATACGCCGCGCCATGCTTGACGCCCCGCTGACGCTGTACGTCGACGCCTTTTTCATCAGCCCCTACGCCTTGAGCGCCTTCGTGGCCCTTGAAGAAAAGGGGCTGCCGTATTCGCTGGTCGAGGTGGCGCTGCACGAAAAGCAGCACCAGCAGCCCGGCTACGGCGCGCGCACGGGGCGGGTGCCGTCGCTCAAGCACGGCGACTTCGTGCTGGCGGAGTCGTCGGCCATCGCCGAGTACCTCGCCGAAACGTTTGCCTACCCCAAGTACCCTCGGCTGTTCCCCGAGAACTTGCAGCAGCGCGCCGTGGCCCGCGAACTGATGGCGTGGGTGCGCAGCGACTTGATGCCGATTCGCGAAGAGCGCTCGACGTACACGGTGTTCTACGAGCCGGCGAAAGCCCCGCTGAGCGCCAAGGGCGAAGCGGCTAAGAAGCGGCTGTTCGACGCGGTGACCCCGCTCATTCACGGCCCCACCCTGTTCGACGCCTGGTGTTTGGCCGACACCGACTTGGCGATGATGCTCAAGCGCCTCGCGCACGACGGGCTGCCACCGACGCTCAAGGCCTACGTCGACGCGAACTGGGCCCGCCCCAGCGTACAGAAGTGGGTTTCACGAAACCGCCCGCCGTATCAGTCGTACTGATTCAAGAACGGCCCCCTGACTTCCGTTGACAGTGGCGAAAGTGCGTCGATATATGACCGCGATTTTCAACGAGTTTTTCTTCTTTTGATTCGAGGCGAGCGATGGCTGCAGAGACTCCGAAAACCGACTGGAAGAAGCGCGAAAGCCTGCCTTCGGCGCTGATTCAGATTGCCGTGGTCGGAGCCATTCTCGCGTTGGCGGTGGTGCTCATTTACAAGCGCGGCACCACGAAGAAAGAGCTGGGCGAGTTGGTGAAGCAGGCGCGCGCCACGGCCATGCGCGGCAACCCCAACGACTTGCGCAAGGGTTTGGCGCTGGCCGAAGAAGCGTTGGCCAAAGACTCGAGTCACCCCGAAGCGCTGGCAGTGGCCGCGTCGATCAACACCGACCTGTGGTTGCAACACGCCGACGCGGCGGCCGAGCCCAAGGCGAAAGACTTTCTCGAACGCGCGAAGAAGGCCGACGCGAAGGTCGAAGAACGCTTTGGTGCCGAAGCACTGCACATGATCGCCAACGGGCAGGCGAACCAAGCGGCGACCTTCATTGAAGAGCTGCGCAAGAAAGGCGCGAACAGCGCCAAGCTGACGTACGCGCAAGCGCTCGCGTTCAAGGCGCAGGGCCAACTGCAGCTCGCGAAGACTGGCTTTTCGGTGGCCGTCGACAAAGCGTGGAAAGACCCCCAATACACGGCCGCCTGGGCCGAGGCGATTCTCGACGAGGGCGTGCCCGGAGCGGTCGACGCCTTCACCAAGTCGCTGTCGACGAACCCCGACTACTTTCGTGCGAAGCTGGGCTTGTCGCTGGCGCGGGTCATGAAGAAAGACCGCGTGGGAGACGCGGCGAACATCGTCAAAGAAGTGCAAGGCCATGACGCCGAGCTGTCACCGCCGCTGCGCGGGCGGGCGCTGACCGTGCTGGCGCACATCGCCAACCTCGAGACCCAGTCAGACCAGGCGATTTCATTGGCGAACCAGGCGCTCGCGTTGAACGGCAAGGACCTCTGGGCGACGTTCGCGAAGGCCAACGCCTTGGCGGCCAAGAAAGACGCTGGGGCGGGGGCGGCGTACACCGAGCTCGTCACCAAGGCGCCTTCGGCGCCGGTGTTCTACTTCGAAGGGTCGAAGAACCTGGTGGCCGCGGGGGCCCCCGACGCCGCGCTCGGGCTGCTCGACAAGTACGAGGCCTTCTTCAAGACCGTGAAGACCGAGACGGCCGACGGCAAAGAGACGGCGTACCTCGACCGCGACGACCGCTACTGGTTGACCCGCGGCGACGTGCTGCGTGAAGCAGGCAAGGCCGAGCTGGCCATGGCCGCCTACGACAAGGCCATTGAGGCGAAGAACCTGAACATCAGCAAAGCGTATTTCGCGAAGGGCTCGTTGTTGCTCGCGCAAAAAGAATACGACAAGGCCAGCGACATTCTCATCGACATCACCCCTCCCGACGGCACGGGGCAGATCGCCGAGGCCTATTTGGCCATGGGCGAAGTGATGTTCGCGAAGAAAGACTTCGCCAAGGCGTGCCAGAGCTTCGTCTATGGGCTCATTCGCATGAAGGCGCAGCAGGCGCCGCGCGAGCAAATGAACACCATTTTGACCGACGTCGAGAAGCGGCTGAAGGCCGCGAACCAGAAAGAATTGGCGAAAGTCTGGGTCGACGAGGCCAAGACGTTCATTCAATGACGTCAGGTCGGCTCAGCGAACCCACTCGGCCGTCATGAAGCGCCAGCGGTCTTCGGCCTTCGCGACGGTACCGCGAATGGTGACGCGGCTCATGCCGTCGGGGCCGCTGCCTTGAGCGAACACGAAGAGGCCCTCGAAGTGGGCCGAGGTGGGCGAGTCGACGGTCACGGTCAGTGACGGGTTGAGTACCGCCAGCCCCTGGTTGCGGCGCAGCAACATCGCGGCGAGGTATTGCTTGGTTTCTTGCCGGGTGGTGCCCTGCGACGAGCGAAACCCTTCGTCGAGGGTGTCGGCCATGGCCGACACGTCACGGGCTTCGGCGGCGCGGAGCACCTGGGCGACCAGCTCGCGCACTTCGTCTTCGGGCGAGCGCTTGGGCTTGGGCCACAGGGCCACGACGAGGCCGGCGGCGAGCAACGGGGCCAGCACCAACACCACCTTGCGCGCGTTCACCCGTCGACGACCAATTCGTCGGCGTCGAGAATTTCGACCGGGCGCATGGCCTCGCCAATTTGCTTGAGCCGGCGGTCAGACAAGCCCTCGAGGTATTCGCGAATTGCGGGGTATTGCTTGATGAGTGCCTCGAAGGTGGCGCGGTCGAGAAACGCCGTGGCGGTCTTGCGGGTGGCGGCGACGGTCGCGGTGGCCCGCAGGCCTTTGAGCAACGCAATTTCACCGGCGATGTCGCCTTCGCGCAAAATGCCGAGCGACACCATGCCGCCCGCGGGGTCGTCTTTCTGCACGACCAGCTCGCCGGCGAGCACCATGAACAACCCCGACACCTGGTCTCCTTCTGAAATGACTTTTTCGCCAGCCTGCACCGCGCGAAAGGCGCAGCGCGAGAAGAGCGCCGGCCGGTCGGCCTCGGGCACCGGAGCAAACAACGGCGAGGTCGAGACCAGGTTCTTCGCCATGCGTTTTTGGGCGAACGCGGTCAACACGCCGGGCACCGACGGGTACTTGCGCGAAATTTCGTTGAGACTCTGGCGGCCAATTTCGAGCACTTCGGCGTCGCCGACGGCGGCGACGGTCGACGTGGGGGGCGTGCCGGTCAGCATTGAAATTTCGCCGAAAATCGACCCGCCGCCCAAGAAGGCCAAGCGCCGCGTGTCTTTGTCGATGCGGCGACTGACCTCGGCCTTGCCGGCGACGAGCACGAAAATGCGGTCGCCGCCCTCGCCTTCTCGGCAAATGACTTCGCCGTCGCCCAACTCGCGGTACTCCATCAATTCGACGAGGTCGGTGAAGGCGGGCAATTCGAGGTCGGCGAACAGCGGCAAGGGCGGGCGCTCGTTGGCGTCGGCCTGGCCGTTGACGTCGGGCGCGGCGAGCACGCTGATGGCGGCGTCAGACAGGTCAGACCCGGTCATGGTCATCAGGTCGGTTTCGACTTTGCCGTCGTAGAGGCTCTCGGGCGGCAACGGCGGCGGCACCGACGCTTTGCCTCCGGCGGCGCGGGCCGCGCGGGCATGAATGCGGGCCAGCGTCTCGGCGATGCGCTTTTCTTTGCGCGCGAGCCGCAGGGCCTGTTGCGCCGCCGCAATGGCCGACAGCAAATACCCGCGCCGCAAAAGACCTTCGGCGCAGGCGTGCAGCGTCGTCACGGCCCGCTCGGCTTCTCCGAGCTTCGCGTAGCAGCGGGCGGCCAGCATGCGAGCGCGGTGGTCGCTCGGTTGGCGGCGAACGGCTTCGGCGAAAATCGCCAAAGCGCGCTCCCAGTTGCTTTCGGCGACAAAGTCGAGCCCAAGCTCACGGAGCGATTGCGTCATGGCCGGCCGAGCCTACCGCATTCTTCACCCACCACCGTCACTACTGCGGCATCGACAGAATTTGGTTCTTGGCTTTTTCGTGGGTGGCCGAACCGACCGGGGTCACCTCGACCACGACCTTGAATTTACGCAGAGCGTCGCGGGGGTCGAGCGCGCGGTTCGTGTAGGCGTCGGTGAACAGGCTCTCGGCCTTGGCGTTGACTTCGTCGAGGCCCTCGCGGCCCTTCGCTTCGGTCGGGTCGAGCCGCACCACGTCACGAAAGTTGTAAAACGCGGTCACCAGGTCGTTGCGGTACAGCGCCTCGCGACCGGCGATCAGCGCCGACTGGGCGAGGTCTTGCTCGAGCTCTCCGCCGTAGGGGTTTTGGCGCAAATTCATTTGGCCGTAGAGCCGGTACGCTTCGCGCAGGGGCTTCGCGGCCTGGGCCAACTGCCCTTGCTTGTACTTTCTGATGCCCTCGTCGAAGTTGCGCCCAAAGTTGGGAATGGTGCGGAGCAGCATTTGGGCGCGCGCGACGATTTCTTTGTCGCCGGCGTATTCTTGCACCACCCGGTTGCATTCGGAGGCGGCGCGGTCCCACTCCGCTCCGGCGAACTTGCGTTCGACGACCGAGAACGCGACGAGCATCTCTTCTTCACGGCGTTGCTTGCGAGCGGCCGCGGCCGCCGCGGCATTGCGCCTGGCGGCGACTTCGTCTTGCTTCTTCATTTCTTCGAGCTGGGTCTCGAATTCTGAAATTTTCTGCGCGGGTTCTGCCTGGTCGGGCACGGGCAGGGTCTCGAGCACGCGCTTGGCGGCTTCGGGCTCGCCGGCGGCCAAGAACGACGAAATTTGGTCTTTCTTGTACCGCACCTCGGCGGCCGAAATGTCGAGGTCGAGCTGTTTGAACTGGTCGTCGAGCCGGCCCGACCCGTGCGGCAATTTGGCGAGTTGGGCGCGCACGTCTTCGAACTTGTTCTGTTTGAGCAGCTCGCGCAGCGAGTCGAGCCCCTGCTGCACTTCGATTTCGGCGCGGGCGCCGGCACCGATTTTCGACTTGTCGATGCCGGGGCTCAAATGCTCGGCTTCTTCGGCCGCGGCGACGGCGTCTTCGTAGCGGTTTTCACGCACGGCGGCGCGCGCCTCTTGCAACTTGGTTTCGGCTTTCGCGCGGTTCAAGTCTTCGAGCTTGGGCTGCGGCGCCCTGGTGAAGATGCCGACCAAAATGACGAGGGCGACGAGCACAGCCCCGCCGATGAGCAGCATGCGCAAGGGGGGAGGCGCCTTGCGGTCGGGCACCGCTTCACCGCGGCCGCGGCCGGTGCGCACGGGGCGCCGAGCGGCTTGGGAGCCGCCGCCCTCGTTTTCTTCGGCTTCGCCCTGCTCGGCCGCTTCGGCGTCGGGGGAGTCGCCGCCTTCGGCCTCGCCGGCGGCTGCCTCGCCACCTTCTTCGCCGGCGTCGGCACCCTCGCCGTCAGCGGCTTCGCCCTCTGCGGCTTCGGCGGCATTTTCGGCCTGGGCCTCGGCCTCGGCGGCGGCCTTTTCTTCGGCTTCTTTGCGTTCGGCTTCTTCGCGCGCCTTCTTGAAGGCGGCCATTTCGTCGACGTAGCGAATGCGCGTCTTGCCAATGGCGATTTCGTCGCCATGTTCGAGCAGCTTTTCGACGACCTTGTTGCCGTTGACCTTGGTGCCGTTGCCGCTGCCCAAGTCGCGCAGCACGGTGCCTTGGCCACCGTGCACCAGTTCGATGTGGCGGCGCGAAACCGACTGATCTGACAGCTGAAAGTCGACCCCGGGCGTACGCCCGATGACCATGCGCACGCCCTTGAAGCGGCGCTTTTGGCCGGCGTCGGGGCCGGCGGTGACTTCGAGTTGAATGGGTGGGCCGGCGCGGGTGGCGTTTTCGTCGTCGGCGGCGGGCTCGCGGTCGGCCTCCTCGGCGGCCTCGGCGTCGAGCGGGAGCTGTTTGGTGCGCGGCAGCATCTCGGGGTCCATCGGCTCCAGGCCGTCGCCCTCGAGGCTCAGGGCCGAGACCCCGTCTCCCTCGCTTTCGTCGCCTTCGGCGACTTGGTAATTCTGGCCGGTTTGGTAGTCGGCCTGCAGCTCGTCTTGCAGCGACTGAGAGACTTCGATGGCCGAATTGCGCCGCACCGAGTTGCGCGGCTTGGGAGGGGGGGCCCGGGCGGCGGTCTTGTTTTCGCGCTCCGGGTCTTCGCCTTCGTCGGGCATGCCGCGGTTCGTGTCTTCGTCGTCGGGTTCGGCGTCGTCGGCGCGAGAACGGCGGGGGCCTTTGAGCGGGTTGCTGGCCCGGGCTTTGGTGGCGGTGGCCTTTTCGGGGTCGTCGAACGGGTTCGAGGCCTTGGCCACCGTGGGGGTGGCCTTCTCGGGGTCGCCTTCAACGGCACCTGTTTTTCGCGGAGGCATAAGACGATGAAAACTTTAGCAGGTTGAAGCCCGGAGGATTGTTACTGTTCGGGCCGCATGGGTCCAAAACCACTGAAAGTCGTGAGTGCGACGTTGTTGCCACTGCCATTGACCGAGCGCTTGCTCGCCGCCGGCATGGAACGCGGGGCTGATTTTGCTGAGGTTTTCGTCGAGCGAACCGAGCTGACCGCGGTGATGCTCGAAGAAGACAAAGTCAAGAGCGCGCAGAACGGGCTGTCACAAGGGGTGGGCATTCGAGTGATCAGCGGCTCGAAGGTCGGCTACGCCTTCTCTGACGACCTCGACGAAGAAGCGCTCTTTCGCGCCGCCAAGACGGCGGCCTTCATCGCCCACGGGGGTGGGAGCGACCAAGCCTTCAAGGTCACCCGAACGCCGCTGCCGTCGTTCTACCGACTCGACCAGCACCTCGCGACCGTCGGGCTCGACCAGAAGCGCGACCTCGTGGTGCGGGCGAACAAAGCCGCACGCAAGCACGACAAGCGCGTCAAGCAGGTCTCGGCGAGCTACGTCGATTCGACCAAGCGCATTTTGGTGGCGAACACCCGCGGCCACCTCGCCGAAGACACCCAAGACCTGTGCCGACTGAGCGTCATGGTGGTGGTCGAAGGCAAGAAAGGCGAGCGGCGCAGCGGCTTTCTCGGCGGGGGTGGCCGGGTGCCGTTCACCCACTTCGACACCTTCACTCCCGAGCAGGTCGCCATTGAAGCCACGCGACAAGCGTGCGCGGGCTTGGGCGCGGCCGAGGCGCAAGCGGGCGAACAAACGGTGGTGCTGGCGCCGGGCTGGAGCGGCATCTTGTTGCACGAAGCGGTGGGCCACGGGCTCGAGGCCGACTTCATTCGCAAGGGCACGTCGCTCTTCGCGGGCAAGGTCGGTGAAAAGGTGGCCTCAGAACTGGTCACCGTCATCGACGACGGCACCATGGCCAACGCGCGCGGGTCGCTGAACGTCGACGACGAGGGCAACCCCACCCAGTTCAAGGTGCTCATCGAACGGGGGGTGCTGAAGGGGTACATGTACGACGACCTCAACGCCCGGCTGATGAACACGACGTCGACGGGGAGCGGCCGGCGCGAGAACTTCACGAACTTGCCCCTGCCCCGCATGACCAACACGTACTTGGCTCCGGGAGAAGACGACCCGGGCGACATCGTTCGAGAGGTCGACAGCGGTGTGTACTGCGCCAACTTCGGCGGCGGCCAGGTCGACATCACGAACGGCAACTTCGTCTTCGAGGTGAGCGAGGCGTACGAGATCAAAAAAGGCAAGTTGGGCAGGCCGCTCAAGGGGGTCACGCTCATCGGCGTGGGGCCCGAGGCGCTCAAGAACGTGTCGCGGGTGGGCAACGACCCCAAGCCCGACCCAGGCATGGGCACGTGCGGCAAAGACGGCCAGAGCGTGCCGGTGGGCGTGGGGTTGCCCACGGTGCGAATCGACCGAATGACGGTGGGCGGCACTCGCGTCGGAGGCGCGAAATAAATGAGCACGAACTACGAACAATTGGCCAAGGCGTTGGTGGCGCGCGCGAAGAAAAAGGGTGCGTCGCAAGCGGACGTGTTCATTCAAGTGGGCCGCGAGGCCAGCTGCCGGGTGCGTGACCAGCAAATCGAGAACCTGACCCAAGCCACGTCAAAGGGGTTGGGGGTTCGGGTCATCGTCAACAAGCGGCTCGGCTTCGCGTGGACGACCGACTTTTCGCCCGACACGGTCAACGCCTATGTCGACAAGGCCATTGCTTCGGCCGAGGCGTCGGCGCCGAACGCGTTCAACGGCATCGCCGAGTCGAAAGACGTGGGCGACCTGCCCGACGTGGGCCCGCTGTTCGACGAGCAAATCGCCACCCTTTCACCTGACTGGAAGATCAGCTCGGCGATGGAGATGGAAAAGGCCTGCCGCGCCGACCCGCGCGTGAAAACGGTCAGCTCGGTCGAAGCGGGCGAAAACGTGAACGAGGTGTACCTCGCAGCGTCGAACGGCATGCACGGGGGTTACCAAAGCACGAGCGCCTACCTGTACACGGCAGCGGTCGCCGCGGCGCACGACCAGCTGCAGACGAGCTACTGGTACGACGTGAAGCGGTTCTTGAACGAATTGCCGACGGCCGAATTCGTGGGCAAAGAAGCCGCCCGCCGCGCCGTGCGGCTGCTCGGCGCGAAAAAAGTGAAGTCGCAAAAGGTACCGGTGATTTTCGACCCGATCATGGCGGCGAGCGTCATTGGTTCGGTCGCTCAGGCGGCGAACGGCGACGCGGTGTTCAAGAAGTCGTCGTTTCTGGCGAGCAAGTTGGGGCAAGCCATTGCGCCGGCGAACGTGTCGATCATCGACGACGGGGTGTTGACCAAGGGTCTCGCGACGGCGCCGTTCGACGGAGACGGGCTGCCCACCCGGCGCACGCCGATCGTCGAGAACGGGGTGCTCAAGGCGTTTTTGTACGACGCTTTCACCGCGCGAAAGGCGAAGACGCGCAGCACCGGCAACGCGACCCGCGGCTACAAGTCGATGCCCAGCATTGGCACGCACAACCTGTACCTCGAGCCCGGCCCCCGCACGCCCGAAGACATCATTCGTGACGTGCCGAACGGCTTCTACGTCACGGCGATGTTGGGCCACGGTGCGAACACGGTGACGGGCGAATATTCGCGCGGCGCCAACGGACTGTGGGTCGAGAACGGTGAGCTTACGGGGCCGGTGCAAGAAGTTACCGTGGCCGGCCACCTCACCGACATGCTGCAACGCATCGACGCCATTGGCTCTGACTTGCACTTTCATGGGTCGACCGGTGCGCCGACCATTCGTTTCAGCGAACTGACCGTTTCAGGAGAATGACCTACGCATGGCCGCGAAAAAACAGATCAAGAAACCCCGCGCTGCACGCCGCAAGAAGGTCGAAGCGAAGTCGAAAGGCCTCGGGGCGACCGACGTCAAGGCTTCGTCAGACGGGCTGGCGCTGGCCAATGACATCACGAGCGACGGCGGCACCGTCATCGGCGTGTACAAAGACCCGCTCGGTGGCCACACGGTGGTGATGGCGGCCCTGCCCATTGAAAAGGTCGAACCCACGCCCTACCAGCGTGACCGCAGTGACACCCACGTGAAGAAGCTCGCCCGAGCGATGGAACGGGTGGGCCGCTTTCTCGACCCGATCATCGCCGTGCGCCACGACGGCCAGTATTGGACGCCGAACGGCAACCACCGCCTGGGCGCGCTCGCGTTGCTGGGCATGAAGACCGTGGTGGCCTTGGTGTTGCCCGAGCCCGAAGTCGCGTACCAGATACTCGCGCTCAACACCGAGAAGGCCCACAACCTCAAAGAGCGGTCGCTCGAGGTCATTCGAATGTACCGCGGCTTGGTGGGCGCCCGGGGCAAGACCAACGAGAGCGACTTCATCGACTACTTCGAAGAGCCCCACTTCATTACCTTTGGAGCCGCGTACGAGAAGCGCCCGCGCTTTTCGGCCGGAGCCTATTCGTCGGTGGTGAAGCGGCTCGAGGGCTTTCTCGAAGAGCCCATTGCCGAGGCACTGGCCACGCGAGAAAAACGCGCCCAGCTGCTCTTGGAGTGGGACGACGAGGTCGTCAAAGTGGTCGACGCCCTCAAGGCGAAGGGGCTGCAGTCGGCGTACTTGAAGAACTACGTCGTCGCCCGCGTGAATTTCTTGCGTTTCAAGAAAGAAGGCGACTTCGACTTCGAAGAGACCATCGAGAAATTGACCGCCGCGACCAAGAAAATCGACCCTTCGAAGGTCAACAAAGAAGATGTGGCCAAAATGGGCGGCGCTCCGGCCGAGGGCGGCGACGAATAGACTGTGGTACGACGTGGGGCTCACGAGGCCGGGCCCTGAGGTACGTCTGATGCGCAGTCAAAGGTTGCTCTGCTGGGTTTTGGGTTGCTTCATGCTGGCGGCCTGCGAAACGCCGAAACCCGTGACGCCGACTCCGTTGGGCGACGAAGTGTGCACCAACGGCGTCGACGACAACGGCGACGGCAAGATCGACTGCCTCGACCCCAAGTGCATTGACACCTCGGCTTGCACTTTTGGCGAAATTTGCAGCAACAACCGCGACGACAACGGCAACCGGCTCATCGACTGCGAAGACCCGCAGTGCGAAGGCCAAGAATGTGGCGCCAACTGCCTTTGCGTCGGTGGCTCGAAGCAGGTGTTCAGCAGCAAAGACGGTGGGCTCGACGCGGGCGCCAAGGCCGACGCCGGGGCGAGCGGTGACTCGGGGGTGAAAGCCGACGCGGGCCCTCCGACCGACGCGGGCCGAGTCGACGCGGGCAGCCCGACCGACGCGGGCAAACCCGACGCGGGCTCACCGGCCGATTCGGGGGCACCGGTCGACTCGGGCACGCCTGGGGTCGACGCGGGTGGGCCGGTCGACGCCGGCAACCCCTGCAACGGCTGTGGCACCGGCTGCACCTGTACCGGAGGCGTGAAAACCGAGACCGCGTGCGGCGACCTGGGCGACAACGACTCCGACTTGGCGACCGACTGCAACGACACCGACTGCCTCGGCAAGTCGTGCGGCAATGGGTGCACGTGCGCGGCCAACCACAAAACCGAAATCGCCTGCAACGATTCAACCGACAACAACGGCGACGGCAACACCGACTGCGCCGACCCCGACTGCGCCAACCAGAGCTGCGGCGCGGGCTGCAGCTGCGTGTCGAGCGTGAAGAAAGAAATGAACTGCGGCGACACCGTCGACAACGACGGCGACGGCCAGACCGACTGCGCCGATTCTGACTGCCCGCCGGGCACGGGGGTCGAGGTGTGTGACGACGGCGTCGACAACACCTGCGACCACGCGATTGACTGCGGCGACGGCAAATGCGCCGCGAGCATCGCCTGTTCGTTGCTCAACGACGGCTTGCCCTGCACGGCCGACAGCCAATGCGCGGGCGGCAAGTGCCTGACCGAAGCGGGTGCCGGTTACCCCAATGGGTATTGCACGAACGCGTCGGCCTGCACGGTGGGCACGCCGAGCGGCTGCCACGCGGGCTTCTGCGTGCAAAACAACGACGGTACCACCGGGTGCCGGGCGGCGTGCGTGGGCACGGGCCTGGGCGGCTCGGGTGGGTGTCGGGTCGGGTACGCCTGCGACGACGCCGACAGTGTGCCGGGCAACAACAACAACTTCTGCCGCCCCTTGTGCTCAACGAACACGGAATGCGCGGGCGCCTCGGGCAGTTTTGGTTGCAACTTGACGAGCCGGCTCTGTGAAAACACCAGCAAAGGGTTGTTGCCCTACGGTTCGGCGTGTTCGGCGAACTCGCAGTGCGAAGGCAGCCTCTGCCTGACCGACGCCCAGCACCCCTTCGGAGAATGTTCGGGCACGTGCCTCAGCGCTGCGCGCGACTGCAACACCGGGGGCTACTGCGACGTGGTGCCCGACGCGGGCGACAACGTGAGCGTCTGTTTGAAGAAGTGCGACAACTTCGGTCAATGCCGTTCGGCAGACCGCTACGGTTGTTTCTATTACGCCTACCAGCAATACGCGGCCTGCCAGTGCTTGCGGTCGGGGTTCGGCACGGTGTCTCCCGACGGGGGCAGCTGGGCGTCACTGTGCTGTTCGGGCAGCTCGAGCGGCAACGCCTGCAACTGAGGCGTTCGTCTTCGCGAAGGAAATGACGAATGAGTTCAACGGTTTTGGTCGTTGACGACGACCGCGCCAACCTCGAGTCGGTCTGCCGCATTTTTCAAAAAGAGGGCGTGTCGACCCTGCCGGCGAACTCGGGCCAAGAGGCGCTGGGGTTGTTGCGCAAGCCCGAGGTGGGCGTGCTGGTCACCGGCATCATGAGGTCGGGGGCGGCCAGGAGTTGCTCAAGGCGAGCCGCGCCATGCGCCCCGACGTCGAAGTGGTGTTGATGACGGCCTACGCCACCGTCGAGACGGCGGTGAACGCCATGCGCGACGGTGCGTACGACTTCATCACCAAGCCGCTCAAGCGGCATTCGTTGGTGAAAGCCGTGCAGAAGGCGATGGAAAAGCAGGCCCTGGTGGCCGAGAACCGCGACTTGAAGGCGCAGTTGGCGGCGTTGGGCCCGAAGTCGATGGTGGGTCAGTCTCCCGCCTTTCGCGCTTTCATGGACGTGCTGCGCCAAGCGGCGCCGTCGACCGCGACGGTGCTGCTCATGGGCGAGTCGGGCACCGGTAAAGAGTTGGCCGCGCGCTTCATTCACGAGCAGTCGCCGCGGGTCAAAGGCCCGTTCATCGCGGTGAACTGCGCGGCGCTGCCCGAAAGCATTCTCGAGGCCGAGTTGTTCGGCGTCGAAAAGGGGGCGTTCACCGGGGCCGTGGCCCGCAAAGAGGGCCGGTTCGAGCGCGCGTCGGGAGGCACGCTGTTTCTCGACGAAGTGGGCGAAATGAGCGCCTCGGCGCAGGTGAAGCTGTTGCGCGTGCTGCAAGAGAGCGAGCTCGAACGGCTCGGCGGCACCCAGACCATCAAGGTCGACGTGCGGGTCGTCGCCGCGACGAACAAAGACCTGCAGCGCGAAGT
>JBGAIY010000129.1:0-17512 GCA_044225205.1 Myxococcaceae bacterium
GGGTGCAGTCGCTCGCTCCGGCGCAGCCGTCGAGGCAACGGCTGGTCGCGTCGTCGGCGCTGCCGTCGTCGTCACACACCGCGTCGCCCGCGCAGCTGCCTCCGAGCGGGCAGACGCCCAGGCAGTACCCCCCGTTGCCCTTGGCGGTGAAGCAGCGCCGGGTCTCGCAGTCGGCGTTGCTGCCGCAGGCGGCGCCGTACTTCGCCAGGCCCCGGTCTTTGGCTTCGCACAGCCCGCTGTACCGGTTGCAGCCGTAACTGCCCGAAGACACCCGTTCGCAGTCGGCGTCGGTGCGGCACAACGGGAGGCACCAATTGGGAGACGCTTTGTCGCCGTCGTCGTCGTGGCAGGCGTACGCCGGCCGGCAGCCGGTCTTGCCGCTGCACTGTTGACGGCAGAACGTGCCGAAGGTGTCTTGCGAGCAGACCGAATTCGCCGGGCAGCCGAACGAGACCCCGGCGTCGTTCTTCGAGCACGAATCGACTCCAGAGACGCACGCGCCCGAAGGCCACCCGGTCGCGCCTTCGGTTCGGCACGCGCCCGACGAGCACTGGCCGCCGCTCGCGCAGGGCCGGCCGTCGGGCAGGGCGGTGCAGTCGGCGCCCGAGCAGGTGCCGTCGGCACAGTCGACCAAGCCGTTGCAGTTGTTGTCGACGCCGTCGGTGCAGCTCGTTTCGGGCCCCACGCCGACGCAGTCGAAGTCGCCGCAGTCGGTGGTGCCGTCGTGGTCGTTGTCGACGCCGTCGGTGCACAGCGTCTCGGTGCGAATACCCGCCCCACACACGCAGCCGGGGCCGCACCCCAGGCCGGCGCAGGCCGAGTCTTCGCAGTCGCGAAAGCCGTTGTTGTCGTTGTCGAGGCCGTCGGCGCAGTTGGCCGCTTCGGGCGTGCCGGTGCCGCAGCCGTTCGCGGGCCCCGAGCAGTCGGCCGGGTCGGCGCAGTCGCGCGCGCCGTCGCCGTCGTTGTCGGCCCGGTCGGTGCAATTCGTTTCGTGTTTGCCGCCGCCCTGGCAGCTGCAGCCGGTGCCACACGCGGTGCCGTCACAGTCGGGGGTGTCGGCGCAGTCGACCAACGTGTCGCGGTCGTTGTCGACGCCGTCGGTGCAGCCCGATTCGCTGCGCTTCAGGTCTTTGCACGTGCACCCGGCACCACAGCTGGCACTGCCGCAGTCGGGGTCGGCGCAGTCGATGAGTGAATCGCGGTCGTTGTCGACGCCGTCGGCGCAATCGAGCTCGAAGCGCGCGCCTTGCTTGCACTGGCACTTGTCGCCGCACGCCACGAGGTTGCAGTCAGAATCGCCGCAGTCGGCCTGGCCGTCATGGTCGTTGTCGAAGCCGTCGGTGCAGTCGCCCTCGCCGTGCAAGCCGTTGTGGCACGCGCACCCGATGCCACAGCTTTCGCCCTCGCAGTCGGCGTCGAGGCAGTCGCTCTGGCCGTCGCGGTCGTTGTCGAACGTGTCGGCGCAGTTGGCCTCGGCCGGCACGCCGGCGTCGCCACACGCGCAGCCTTGGCCGCACGACTGGCCGAGGCACGCGGGGTCTTTGCAGTCGCGGCGCCCATTGTTGTCGTTGTCGAGCCCGTCGGCGCAGGCGCCGGGCGCCTCGGGGCCGCCGTCTCCGCAGGTCGGCTTCGCGCGGCAGGCCGAGTCGGCGCAGTCGACCTTGCCGTTGCCGTCGTCGTCGACGCCGTTGTCGCAGTCTTCTTGTTTGAGGCACGTCGGTTCGGCGCTGCACGTGGGGTCGGCGCAGTCGGCCAGCCCGTTGCCGTCGTCGTCGGTGCCGTTGGTGCAATTCTCGAGCGCGACTTGGCAGGGCGTGGTGCCGAAGCAATTGGGGTCGGCGCAGTCGGCGGCGCCGTCGCCGTCGTCGTCGACCCGGTTGTCGCAGACTTCGACCTTGGGGGTGGGCGTGACGGGGCTCGGGCACCCGGCCCACAGCCAGCAGCACAACAGGACAACACAGGAGCGAGCGCGGCGCACGGCGCCCCCGCGTATAGCCTGCAACGGGCTCGAGCGTCACCGGCAAGCGGGTTTATGGGCCGGGGCAAGCCGTCGACTTGGCGCCGAGCCCCCAGGCGATGCGTGAGAGCGGGTGGCTGCCGACATAGGCGCCCGTGGGCAGCGCGACCCAAGTGACTCCGTTGTCGGTGCTTCGGTAGAATTCTTGTTTCTCGTACCAGACCAGCCACCCACCGTTCGTGGCGACGAGGGTGCCCTGGGGGCTTCTGCCCACGGCGCCCAAGTTCGGCCCGTCGCCCATTGACGAGCCACGTCGCGTCACGGTGTTTTGCGAAGACCAGGTGACGCCGTCGGGGCTCGTCATGAGGTGGTGTTCGTAGGTCGGGCCGAGCCGTTGGCCCCACACCAAGAATTGGGTACCCGACCACACCGGGCCCGCCTGCGCGGGAAACGGCAGCGCCGACGCGGTGAACGTCTTGCCGTCGGTCGAGACGCAGGCCGTGCTCTGGTCGACGTAGAGCAACTTGCCGCCGCCTTCGCCAAAGCCGACCGAGTATTCGGCGCCTCCGCACTCGGAGGGCACGGTGGCTTGCGACCAACTCTGGCCGTTGTCGCTGCTGACTTCGATGTCTGAATTGGTGCCGTCTTGACCGAAAATGGCGAACACGCCCGCGCCGAACGCCGAGGTGCGCGCGTTCCAAATGGGTTGGGTGCCGGCGTGGAGGTCGGCCTCGGCTCCGGCGACCCAGGTGAGGCCCGCATTGGTGCTCCATTTCGGTGACCGGGCCGCCGCCAAGACGGTGCCGTTGCCGACGACGAGGCCCTCGAAGTTCGCGCCCTCGAGCGTGCGTACCCAGGTGACGCCGTCGCGGCTTCGTCGAATCGACCCGGGCTCTCCGTGGCCGTAAGCGGCAATGAACCAGCCGTCGGCGTAGACGACGCCGTGGCCCGAGGTGGCCGTGTGGTCGCAGTCGGAGCTGCCACCGTCGGGGTTGCCCATGGCGGCGAAGCACCGAAACGCGTCGTCGTCAGACTGGTTGGCCACCCAGGTCAAACCGTCGTCGCACGAAATGGTGGTGCGGCCCTGGTGCCCGCTCGCCACGAAGAGCGCGACGAGGTCGGTGCCGGCGTCGACGAGCGCGCCCGCGTCGCGGGAGCCCCCGTCACCGCCGCCCACGCTCGCGTCAGCCACGCCGGCGTCGGTCAGCCCTCCGTCGGTCGCTGCGTCCGTCGCTGCGTCGGTCGCCGCGTCGGGAGCGGCCAGGGTGCCGGCATCGGCTGCTCCGAGCCCCGAATCGACCGCCAGCCCCGAGTCAGACGCGGTGCCCTGACACGCGCAAACCCACGCCATTCCTGCAAAAATAAGCACTTTTCGCCCAAGCCCCATGCCTTGGGAAAGAAGCCCGAGCCCCCCTGCCAAGCTCACCGGCCCCAAGTTGGCGCGGCTTCGGCGACCGAGCGAGAATGCGCCACCTTGTCGAACACCACCACGCCGGCCATACCGATTTCTCGGCTGCTTGAAGACAACCAGTACGACCTCAAGCTCGAGCTCATCGCCGGCGGTGAGGGCTTGTCGCGTAAAATCTCACATTCACGCATACAAAAGCCGGGCTTGGCGCTGACGGGCTTCACCGAGCACTTGCACCCTGAACGCGCCCAAATTTTCGGCAACACCGAAGTCAGCTACCTGCGCACGCTGACCGAGGAGCAGCAGCGCACGGTGCTCTCGAAGGTGTTCGACTCAGAGCTCGCCTGCGTCGTCGTCACGAAGGGGCTCGACATACCGGCGCCGTTGGTCGAAGGCTGCGAGCGCACGAAGCTGGCGTTGATGCGCACGCCGCTCGCGTCGAGCGCCTTCATTTCGCAAATTCAGGCCTTCTTGTCAGAGGCGTTGACGGCGACCGGCAGCATGCACGGCGTGCTGGTCGACGTGTTCGGCGTGGGGGTGTTTTTGCTGGGCAAGTCGGGCATCGGCAAATCAGAAATCGCGCTCGACTTGGTCATGCGCGGGCACCGGTTGGTGGCCGACGACGTGGTGAACCTCGTGCGTCGGTCGGCCGACGTCTATGGCCACGGCAACGACTTGATTCAGCACCACATGGAAATTCGGGGTCTGGGCATCATCAACATCAAAGACCTGTTCGGCGTCGCCGCGGTGCGCGACCGCAAGAAAATCGAGCTCGTCATCGAGCTCGTCGACTGGAACCCGACGGCCGAGTACGACCGGCTGGGCCTTGAACAGCAGTCGCTCAACATCGTCGGGGTCGAGGTGCCGCAGGCCGTCGTGCCCGTTCGCCCGGGTCGCAACATGACGACCATTGTCGAGGTCGCCGCCCGCAACCACTTGCTCAAGTTGCGCGGCCACAATTCGGCCCAAGAATTCGCCGAGCGGCTCACCCAAGCCATTGGCCGGGCGCCCCGCGTCGACATCAAGCCGCTCGTGCAGCACCACCCGGAGGAGGATTCGGAGTGATTCTGACGCGGCAAATCGTCGTCATCACCGGCATGTCGGGTTCTGGCAAGTCGACCGCGATTCGGGCCCTCGAAGACGCCGGGTATTTCTGCATCGACAACTTGCCCGCTCCGCTGCTCATGAAGGTGACCGAGCTCGGCGGCGAGCAAACGCGCTTGGCGTTCGTGATCGACGTTCGCGAAGGCTCGTTTCTCAAAGACGCGCCCCACGCGCTCGACGAGGCTCGCCGCGCGGGCCACCACGTCGAAGTGCTGTTTCTCGACGCGAGCGACGAGGCGCTCACCCGCCGCTATTCAGAGACCCGCCGCCGCCACCCGTTGTCAGGCTCGGGGTCGGTGGCCGACGGGCTCAAGCTCGAACGCGAGGCGCTCAAAGAATTGCGCGACCAGGCCGAGCACGTGGTCGACACGTCGACCATGACGGTGCACGAGCTGCGGCGCCAAGTGACGACCCGCTTCAGCACCGGGTCGACCGGCATGGCGCTGACGGTCATGTCGTTCGGTTTCAAGTACGGCGTGCCCAGCAACGCCGACCTCGTCTTCGACGTGCGCTATTTGCCCAACCCGTTTTTCGTGCCCGAACTCAAGCCGCTCACCGGCAAAGACGCGAAGGTGGCGGCCTTCGTGGTCGACCGCCCCGACGCGTGGGAATTTCTCGATCGAACCTTCGACCTGTTGGCGTTTCTGATGCCGCGCTACCAAAAAGAGGGCAAGGCGTACTTGACCGTCGCCATTGGGTGCACCGGCGGCAAGCACCGGTCGGTGGCCATTGCCGAGGCGTTGCTCGCCCGGCTCAAGGAGACCCCCATGGGCGCCACCGCCCAACTGTGGGACCGCGACATCGAAAAAGAATGATCAGCTCGCCTTGGCGTCTTTCGGCGACGTGAGGCCGAAGTGCGCGAGCACCGCCTTGGCCGTCACGTACTTCACCTCGGGAGACTGGCCGGGCAACGCCTGCGCCCAGGTCAGCGCGTCGTCGATGGTCGAAAACGTTCGCTGTGGAAACGGGGTCTTCGACACCAGGCCGAAGCCCGTCATGAACATGCGCACCATGCTCGCGGCGAGCCCCTTGCCCAAAATGCAAGTCGCGCTGCCCAAGCACACCGGGGCGAGCGACTTCATGATCTCCATCGACTTCTCGCGTACTTCGTCGCCGATGCGCCCGACGTTCTGCTGAATGGGCACCAAGCTGATCATGGTGATTTTGCCGTGGTTTTTCGCCACCGCGAGCTGGTGACCGTTCAGCAGGTCGAGGTCGCTCATCGTCGTCGCTCCCGCGAACACCGCGAAGACGAGCGTGTTCACGTGAGCAATGTGAATCGTGGGGCTGCGCGTGAGGTCGACAATGGTGAACGGAGCAGAAATGGTCACGGTCGCCCGAAGCGTACCGCGAATGCGCGCGCCACCAAGAACGTCACGTCTTTTCGAGCCGCAACGTTTGTCACTTGAGTGTCAGCGACTTGAGCGTCGCTTCGAGGGCCGCCACTTGTTTCGTCGGCCGCTGCACGGCGGGCAAGGTGTTGGCATACGCCAACGCGGCTTCGAGGCTGCGCTTGCGGCCCGCGGCATCACCACGCTTGTCGAGAATGTCGGCTTGTATGGAAAACAACCTCATCTTGCGCGGGCCCGTACATTTCGGCAGAGCGCGCTCGATGGCCGCCTGCGCTTCGGCCAGCTTGTTCTCGGCGCGGTAAATCAACGCGAGGCGCGCGGCGGGGTTGTAGTCGCTCGGCAGCTCTTTTTCTGACTGCAGCAACGGCGCCTCCATGTGGGCGGGCTCGTTCGCTTCGAGGGCGGCGTTGGTGCGGTGGGCGTCGAAGACCGCGCGGGCGGCGGGGCTGGTGGCTTTGGCCGCGGCGGCGTCGAGAAAGGCGAGCCACGCTTGGGCGGTGGCCACTTTGCCCGCCTCGTCGTTGGCCTGACTGCGCTCGCTCACGAGCGTCTCGTACAGACCCGACACGTCGTCGACCATGAGGCCCTCGGGCGCGGCGATGAAGCCCTTCGCGCGGGTGACCAACGCGCTGACCAGAGCGGCTTTCTTGGCGGCCTTGGGTTCGAGTTCGAGTGCGCAGCCGAGCCCGGTCGCGACCGCGGTGAGCTGGTCAGACCGGCCGGTCATGCCCCCGGCTTCGTCGGCGGCGAGTTGCGCGCACACCTCGAACTGGCGGGTGGCGGCGAGCGCGTACAGCAACGAGAGCGTGGCGCGGGCGTCGCCGGCGGTGGCCCGGTCGTCGCGGCGGGCGCGCGCGAAGCGTTCGGAGGCCCCCGCGGTGTCGCCCTTGGCCATCAACGCGTCGGCTTCGGCCAGCGGGCCTTCGCGGTGTCGCGCGGCGGCCAACAACGCCTTCATTTGGGTGGCGTCGGCGCTGCCGGCCCAGCGAAACGCGAGCGTCTCGGTCGAAGGGTCGATGAAGAAGAGCGTCGGCCACACGTTCACCGAAAACTTCTCGAGAAACGGTGCCGCCCCGGGGCGCTCGGTGTCGATGCTCGCGAAGACCAGGTCTTTTTCGAAGGCGGCGAACGCCGGGTCTTTGAGCACGTGCTCACGCATGTACACGCAGGTGTGACACCACGGCGCCCAAGCGTCGACGAAGAGCAGCTTCTTGCTCGCCTTGGCCTTCGCGAGCGCGGCCGGGTAGTCGTCTTCGATGATGGCGGGCGCGCGGGCAGCGGCCGTCACCTGGGGTGAACGCTTCACGGCGGCCGCGGGGCTCGCGGCCAACAACAAGGCAACCAGAGCAAGCATGGCCGACTCGTAACACGAGCCCCCGCCGCTCGCACGGTGCCCCCCAACTGAACTTCGGGCTATTCGAACGTGTAGAGCACGCCCGCGGTCGCTTGGAGCCCCAGGTTGACGAAACCGGCCGCCGCCGCGTCGCCTTGGCCGCTCACCGTGGTCGTCACCTTCCACGCGTGGTTGAAGCGGTACGAGGCTCGCAACGCGAGCAGGTGGTTCGCGCCTGACGCTCCGGTGTATTCGCCGAACTGGTACGACAGCTTCAACGTCAGGCGTGAAAACCGGTAGAGCGCGAACACCTTGGCCGTGAACAGGTACGGCGCCACCGGCACGCCGTTGCCCCAGTCGGGCGAGCGGCCGAGCTGCAAGACGCTGAAGTACCCGACCTCATTCGGGTCGGCGGTGTACACGAAGTAGGCGCCGTCGAGCCCGAGGTCGAACTTCGAGAACAGGTTGGCGGTGTACGTGGCTCCCAAGCGAACTTGGGTGAGCGGGGTGCTGACGCCGTTGACGAGCGGGCACAACCGCTGCCCCGACGCCACCGGCGTTTGGCAGTACGCCCGCCAGCGCGCGCCGGCCGTCGTCGCCGGCACCTGGAGCAGCTGGTACGCGTTGAACGACGTGAAGCCCACCGACACGTCGACCAGGTGCTCGAAGTCGCTCAGGCCTCCCGACAACCAGCTCGCGGTGAGGTTGGCGCCGCCCGACGCGGTGACGCTGCGCACCGTGAGGTCGACCGTCTGGGGCCGGCCCAGCAGCTGACCGAACGTCACCGCGGTGGCGTTCTCTTGGGTCACCGACGGCGAATAGTGGCCGCTGAGCAAGAAGCTGAAGTGTTCAGACGGCATGAAGAGCGCGCCCGCGGTCACCAGAAAAATGTTGCTGCCCGCGCTGGTCGCTTCGGGCGTCGAGGTGCCGAGGTCGCGGGTGTACGTGAAGCCGGCCCACGCGGCCCACGCGTCGGTGAAGTCGAAGCTGCCGGCCACCGTGCCGCCGAAGCTGCCCGAACGTGGGTTGTTTTCACTGGGCGCGGTCGTTGCGCCGCTGACGTCGAGCGACACGTCGTGCGCCCACGCCCCACCCGCGAGGCAGAGCACCAGCACGACGGCTCGAGCTGACGGTTTCGGCGAGCGGCGCATCACCTCGCCTCACAACCCGGGTCGGCGGCCGTCGTTGCGCCCACGTTTCATCACCCGTGAATCGCCATGCCGATGATGAAGGCGAGCCCCAAAATGAACGAGCCGATGACGATGCCGAGCGACGTATTCTGGTCGACTTCGATTTCTTTGTGCACGTCGAACGGCAAAATCGCCTTGATCACCAAGAACCCGGCGATGAAGACGCCCATGCCAATGACCGAAAAGATCAACGACGCCACGATGGGCTTGGCCAAAGATTCCCAGTTCATCACTTGCCTCCCATGAAGCCGTCGTGCCAGGTCATGATGCCGCCGGGTGCCGTTCGCACGGTCGGGGGCAAGTCGCCGCGCTCGTCGTCGGGCATGCGGTCAGCCCCCAGCGCGTGCATCGCGGCGTACAACAACACCAAGCACTCCACCGAAGTACTTCATGCCGTGCCTCCAGGCTCAAGCGCCATTGCTTACTCATCGTCGTCGCCGTCGTCGCTCTTCGACGCGTAGGGGAAGCTGCTGACGGTGGGAGACGACTGGAAAGACCTCGTTCCACCGTTGGGTTTCGAAGCCGCTCGCGCGCGCCGAGTAATAAATGGGTGCCACGAGCATCAGCAGCAAAATGACGACCGGCCAACAGACGCCCACGCCCGCGTCGGCGGCGACTGAAACGGTGAAGTCGGTCGGTCGCCCGGCTTCGAACTGGGGCGTCACCCGCACCACGTACTGGCCAGGGTCGACGTCGTCGGTCTGCTTCGAATTGTCGCGGCTGCCTTCGCTCCAGCTCTCGCCGTCGTCGACGCCCGAATAGTAGCTCGTCTCGTCGTACACCGAAATCACCTCGCCGCTCTCGGTGTTGACCAAGGCGACGTCGACCCCCAGCCAGTTGTTGCTGAGCCCGGGAGCTTGCACGGTGACTTCGAGCGGCACCTTCTTGGGTATTCGAAAGGGCTCCGAAAACCGCTGGGCTTCGGGTGAGCCCGACACCGCGGTCGGCGGTATCGAAAAGGTCTCGCTGTAATATTGGGTCGTCGTACCGGTCATGCCGAACGCCACGAGCAGCGCGGCCAACATGCCCACCCACAGCCAGGTGAACTTCCACGTCTCGCTGGCCTTGGCTTTGAACGGGTTCGGCTGCGCGGGAGCGATGCCCACCGCGGGGCTGAGCGGCCCCAGCCCGAACGCTTTCGACAATTCCCCCGGCTCGAGCAGGCGGCCGAGCGTGAAGGTCACTTCTTTGTCGGTCTGGTCGAGGTTGAGCGACTTGGGTGGCGCGACGTACTCGGTCGCTTTCGCCATTTCACCGACGAAGACCTGCCAGTAGCACTCACCGACGACGTAGTCGGTCGTCGCGTACACTTCTTGGTACGCGCGGTACTGCACGCCGCCATGGCGCGCGGCGCGAAACTGAAGCGCCACGTCGCCCGCGGGCACGGGGGTCAGCAAGGTCCAATGGCCGTTTGAATTCATCAGCCAGCGAAAGCCGTGTTCGCGGCTCCACAGCAGGTACTCTTCCCATGGGTAGCGGGTGCCTTCGACGTTGCAGCTGCGAATGAGAAACGCGATGACCGACCACTTGACCTTGTCGAGCGTGCCGGTGCTGCCCAAGGCCAACGCCGGCTCGTAGGGTGGTTTGTCGAGCAGCTGCAAGAACTTGAGCGTGCCGTGGGCCACGTCGAGCAGGGCGCCGCAGTAGGGGCAGGCCACGCGGCGCGCAGCGTCGGGCGCCTTCAGCTCGAGCATGCCGTTGCACTCGGTGCAGCGCGCTTGGCTCAAGGCCTGGCGCCTGGGCGTGGGCTGCAACGCGCTCTTGTCGAAGCCCAGTTGGTCGAGCGTGACGCGGGTGCCGACGTACGCTTCGCCTTGATCTCCGTCGCAATACTCGATGCTCGCGAACACGCCTTGGGCGCCGGTCGCGTCGCAGTACAGGTACTTGAGGTGGTAGTCGGGCAGCTGGCCCTCGGCCGAGGCGGTGTACGCCGAGTCGCACTCTTCGGTGACGAACACCCGGTCGTGCAATGAAAACTTGCTCAGCGGCTTGAGCTCGCTGGCCTTCGGCACGTTGACCCCCGACACGGGAAACAGGAGGTGCCAGGCGCCTTCTGACTCGGCGAGCCACGCGGTGCGGCCGTCTTCGAACGAGAGACACCACTCGTCCCACGTGCCGGTTTCATTGGCTTTTTGCAGCCGCCCCACGACGACGAAGGGCGTGCCCGAATAGCGGCCGTCGAGCTTGACCGAGAGGGGCGAATCGGTGTCGACCAGCTCGGCCACCTTGCCCAGCTGCTCGAGCTTCGCTTCACCGCGCAGCACCACGGTGTTGCAGTGCTCGCAAATTTTGACCTGGCCCGCGCCCGGAGCGAATTCGACCGGCGCACGACACGATGGGCAATCTCCGACTTTCATCGAGTGCGAGTGCCTCCGTACCGTGCGACCCCACGGGCGTCAGCTACGTCATAGCCCGGCTTGGCCGGTTGACGAAGCGTTTGAGGCGTGGCCGGCGTGGGGGCCGGCCGGTTCTCACCGGTCGTGGAGGCTGGGAACGAGGGTCAGCTTCGCTTCGAGCCGTTTGCGGTCGGCCGGCGTCGGCGCGGGCATGCCGTACCCGGTGCCCAGCGCGAGCATCTTGAGGGAGGGGAAGAGGCCTGGCGCGGTGAGTGCCTTCACCCAGCCGGCGACGACTTCGGGGCCTTGTTTCGCGTTGAGTTGCGCCATGGAGCAACTCAGAGCCAACGCTTCGAGGTCGGCGAGGTGTGGTGCCATCGCCTCGAGGCCCTTCTGGGTGACGTCGTTGTGAAAGAGGCTCAGCCGTTTCAGCCCGTCGAGCCCCGGGGCCAACGCGGCGCAGGCGTTGTCAGACAGGCCGTTCGCGTCGAGCCACAACATGTGAATCTGGCCGAGCGGGTGTTTGACGAGTTCGGCGATCACCGCCATGGTCTTGGTTCGCAGCGACGTCACCGTCAGATGCAGCCGTGGGTGCAGCGCGGCGATGAGGTCAAACCCTTCGACCACCCGCGGCGCTTCGGCGGTGACTGAATTCACAAGCCCGTGGTCGTCGAAGTCGAAGGTTCGAACGTACGGTCGGGCGGGCCCAACGAGTTGGCCGCCGAGCTTCTTGCGCATCAACCGTCGGCGTTCGTCTTGCTCGTCGGTTGGGTGCTCGAGCAGGCACAACTGCATGAACTCACCCCGCACATCGCCGCGTTCGACCAGCGTGTCGGCCCACACCTTGACGGGGTTCAGGTCATCGGGGTTCTTCCAAAAGGCGTCGCGAAAGGCGGCTTCGGCCGGGTCGAGCTCGAGCTTCTTGGCGACCGGCCGCTCCTTCTTGGAGCGCTCATCACGCACGGCCCGGAGGTCACCGACCAGCTCCGCGAGTTTCTGCTCGGGAGCTTGTTTGCGGCGGGCCTGGGCGTACCCCTCGTAATACGACTGAAGTTGGCCTCCCTCGCCGGTAAAAATGACGTCGGCGTCGGTCCAGAACTTGGTGGGGCGGGCGCCGAGTGCCTTGAGCGCGCCCTCAAGGTCTTTGATTGCACCCAGGGCGAACTTGCCTCGCAGGCACACGCGCAGACCGCGGAGGTCTTCGCGGGTCAACCCGCCCGGCCCCTTCGTTGGCAAGGCGGCGGCGGTCTTCGCCGTCTTCGCTGCGGTGGGCGCTTTCGTCGTCGTCGAACGTTCGAGGTAGCCCTTCTTCGTTTTCTCGCGCACGAGCTTCTCGAGCAACTGGTGGGCCAGGCCGCTCTCGGCGACCGCCTTGACCGTCTGTTGGCCGGTCGAGCCGAGGCGGCCGTAGCGGGTGACGACGTTCGTGCCGTCGAGCCAGACCTCCCAGAACTTGCTCGAGGTGCCTTCTTCGAATTCAAACAGACGCTTTGCGGTCATGAGGTGTCTCCGGCATCAATGCCCGTACGACCCCACGCCCGAAGCCTGGGTGCAAAAGAAGTTGCTCATGAAGCCAACCGCAGGTGACGAACGACCACGACCGCGGCCACGAGCAGCGCCATGCGCAACCCCGCGGCCCACGCCACCTTGGTGCCGCGGCGAACGACGGTCAGCCCCACGCTGCCCAGGGCGAAGGTGAGGGCGGGTGCCGCGAAGACCCAAGCCAACTGCCACAGTGGCAGTTCGATGAAGCGAGCCGGAGCCCACCAGCACGACGCGAAGCCCGCGCCGACTCCGACGACCAGAGAAGCCCCGGCCGAAAACCAGGCTGAACCCGAGACGGCCTCTCCGTCGACCACGATGAGCTTGAGCAGCTCGAACGCGAAAGAGAAAACGACCTCGAACACCAACTCCGCAATGAACTCCATTTTCTGGTGAATGGCGACGAGGCTCCAGCCGCGCAAGTCGCCCCTGTTTCTTTTTTCGAACATTCGAGCCCCATCGGTGTTTGCGGGCCCATGAATCGCAACGGCGTTCGCTGGCTGGTCATGGGTCTGTGTTGTTCGCTGCCGGTGAAGCCGGCGTGGGCCGACGGCGGCGTGACGCGTGAGTCAAACAGTCAGGTGCTCGAGCGGGTGTGGGCCGTGGGTCGAGCCAACGGTTGTTCGCCGACCATGCGCGCTCGCTTCGACGACGAGACGCTGCACCGGCTCACGTCACGGCTCACCAGCCCGAGTGACCGCGAGGCGCTTTCACGGGTGCTCAACCCGTTTCTGTTTTCGTTGGGGTATTCGCACACGCAATTCTTCACCGAGCGCGACGAGGCCTATGCGTTCTTCAAAAGTCATTCGTTCGGCGCCGAGCCCGTGCCGGCGGCGTACCTGGTCGTGAACCCCGGGGTGCAAGTCGGGGTCGACGACCATGGCTATTTCGCGCGCGAGGTTCTCGACGGGTCGCCCGCGAAGCTCGGAGGCCTGCTCAAGGGTGACCGGCTGCTGACGGTTGACGAGGTCGCCTTCGACGGCACGTGGGGCCCCCAGCCGAAGGGTCAGGTGGTGGTGCGCGTCGCCCGACGGGGCGAATTCAAGCGCTTGGAGTTCGCGCTGCCGTCGCTCCATTGGGCTGAAGCCTTTGCGCAAGCGACGTTGCAGAGCACGGCGATTCTGACGTCTGGCGCTCGCCGGTACGGCTACGTCAGGCTCTGGAGCGGTGTTCACCCCAAGAGCGCCGAAGCGCTGTGGGCCGCGGTGGGTCGGTTCAACAAGGCAAACGTCGACGGCGTCGTTCTCGACCTTCGGGGCGGCTACGGCGGCGCCCTGTGGCCCCACCTCGACCCGTTTTTCGCCGACCGAAAAGGCTACTTCGAGCTGAGCGCGACCGACGGAGACCTGAAGACGACCGTGCTCAAACCCCCGGCCAAGAAGAACCCCGGCGCCTTCGTCGGCCCCATGGTCGTGCTGATCAACGAGGGCTCGCGTTCTGGCAAAGAAGCCCTGGCGTACCAGTTCAAGAAGAGCAAGCGGGCCACGGTCGTGGGCACGGGCACTCCGGGGTACTTTTCAGGAGGCCAGCTCTTCTTCGGTGACGAGCCGACCGACTATGTGCTCTTCATGTGCGTGCGGGCGAACTCGTTGCTCGACGGCCACGAAGTCGAGGGCCTTGGCATTCGCCCAGACCTCAACGTCGAATTCGAGGCGGTGGGGCCCTTCGCCGACACCCAGCTCGCGGCCGCGCTGACCACGCTCGACGCGCGCCAGTGAGAAGTCGCGCCGGCGCCGCGGCTGGTGTCATGATGCGAGGCCCGTGACCCCCACGACGCGACGAAGGGCCCTCTTGTTGGTGACGGTGGTGGCGTCGGTGCGCTGCGCGGCGGTGTCGGCCTCGACGGTCGGCGACCAGGTGGTGGGGCTCGAGCGCGACGCCAGCACCTGCGGCGACTTTCGGGAGTTCGACGCGCGTGCCCAAGCAGTGCTCGACGAGGTCGCGGCGTCTTCGGTCGACGTGCTCGCGACGTCACGACGGGTGACGTTGGCCCGAAAGCGCTGTGCGCAGAATGTCGTCGAGTCGCTGCTCTCGCGGCGAGAGAAAGAGGGGGCCGAAGCGGCGCAACAGCAACTCGACGCCTTGGCGCTGCGCTACTCGGAGAAGACCTTTCGCGAATTGCTGGGGGCGCTGGGCGACGACCCCAACGTGTCGACCATGGCGGCGCTCGCGGTGGCGACCGCCAACACGACGCACCGGCAGCGTCAGCACGTCGCGGGTGACGACGCCGCGCTCTCGGGGTGGAAAGTGGAGGCGCCCGAAGCCGCGACCGCCCACGTCGCCGCCCCCGTCGCCGGCCCCGGCACCGAAGACGAGACCCGGCGGGCCACCGTGCGCAGCTGCGAAGCGAAGAATGCCGACGCGGTGCTCGCCTGCTTGCGTGAGTTGCACGACCACGGTTTCTCGAGCGACGAATTGCGCGACGTGGCCGTTGCGGCGAGCGCGCGCAAACGCGAAACCCTGCGGCTGTTGCCGGCCGCCCAACAAGCGCCCGCGCTCGGCAAGTGGCAGCAAGCGTTTCGCGAACTCGGTGTCGACGACCCAGGGTTGACGACGGCCCTCGAAGCGGCCCGTTCGGCGCGCTGGCCCGACATCGACGAAGCGGTGCGCGCGGGCGACTTCGAGCGGGCGGCGGCCTGGGCCGAGCCGTTTCGTTGGTTGCCGAAGTCGACCGCCGGCGCCGAACGCATTCGGCAACTCGCCGCGCAACACCAAGCCGACTTGGCCAGGCGCGCCGCGGGCACTCCACTCGCCGCACGGCTGCACGCGTCGTGGGCGGAGCGCTTCGGAGGCCGAAGTGACGTCACGACTGACGCGCAGAAGGTCGAATTCGACGTGTCGCGCTTCGAATGCACGCGCCCGGCCCCCCCGGCCCCCGCGGGAGCCGCCCACTTGCCGTCGCGCTTGGTGGCCCGCTGCACCCGCGCCAAGCGCGATTCTGACAGCGCCAAGTTGGGGCCCACCGACGCGAACATGAAGACGTTCGACGAAGAGCGTTCGCTCGAATGGGAAAACGTCGACGGCACGCTGTTCGTGACCTGCGTGAACCGGGTGCTGTCGTACCGGGTGATGTCGCGAGAACTCGCGGTCGACTCGGGCACCAGCTCGAGCGTGCTGCGTGACGACCCGGGGCTCGGCACGGCTCCGCAGTCGGCGCTGCAGGTCGAACTGGCGAAGATTTTCGGGCGCGCCCGCCGCGACTGCCAAGACGTGGTTCGGCCGCTGGTCGAACGCGACTGTGCCGCGCTGAACCTGGCCGCCGAGGTCGACTTCGCCCTCGAAGAACGCTTCGCCCTTCACGCCCGCCTGCTCGACGGGTGGCCGCCGTGCTTTGTCTCGTGGCTCGACGCGAAGTGGGGCGTGGCGCCTCCACCGCTGCCGCCGGTCGGT
The DNA here is from genome assembly GCA_044225205.1 of Myxococcaceae bacterium. Lineage (GTDB taxonomy): Bacteria > Myxococcota > Myxococcia > Myxococcales > Myxococcaceae > JAEUJT01. The sequence continues at coordinate 15,613 of JBGAIY010000129.1, forward strand.
TCACCCGCCGCGCGTTGAACCGTCGTCTGGCCTACTGCTCGTCGCGGCGAGTTCGGGCGATGAGCGCGGTCAACGCCTTGGGCAGCACGTCGCGGGTCTCTTCAATGCGGTCGGCCAGAAACCGCGCCCTGACCCAGTCTTTTTGTTCGATGCAATGGCGAAGCAGCGCCTCTTGGTTCGGCCAAATCGAAGGAAACGGCAATTTCACCTTCACGCCCAACGCGGTGCCGAGTTGCCAGAGCGCTTCGCGTTCAGCCCCGGTCGAATGCACCAAAAGCGCGGTCACGGCTTTCTCGGCCAGGCTTCGTTCTTCGCGCAGTTCGCCTCGGCCCCAGTCGGTCGCGAGCGCCAATTCGTAGAGCGGCTTGGCTCGGGCGAAGTCGTGCGCGGCGTCGTAGCACTGCGCCGCGCGAACCTGCGAGGTGACCGACGGGTCCGGGCGTTTGCCCTCGCTGCCTTCGGGCGACTTCTTCGAAGCACTCGCCCGCGCGGCGGGGCTCCGAAGACCAGAGGGTGTAGCCCGCGTCGGTGAGCACCTCGGTGTCGACCCCTTCGAGCGACTGACCGGGCTCGGGCAGTTTCGCCAACGTCGCCAATTCGGCGCGCGTCTCTTGGTCGAGCACCGTCTCGACTTCACGCCGAAACGGAGCGACTTCGCGCAGCGGCAAGCCCGCCGCCACCGCCCGGTCGAGCAACCGCAGCGCTTCTTGCGCCGCCGACAGTCGCTCTTCGAACATCACCTCGCACGCGTCGCGAAAGCGCGAATAAGCAAGCAAGAACAACCACTTGGGCTCGGTTGTCTCGGCCGTCACCACGTCGCGCAGCAACGTCACGGCTTCGGCCCAGCGCTCGTCTTTCAGTGACGCGAGCAGGGTGGCGTCTTGGTTGCCGGGCAAATGAAACGGAGGTGCGAGCGCGTGGGTGGGCGAAGCCATGAGGGCAGTCTGCGTCAGCTGGGGTTTGGTGCAACGTGAAACGCCCTGCTCATTCAGGTGAGGGGTCGCACCACGAGCTGTTTCGAGGCCAAAAACTCGGGGTTGAAGACTTTCGAGGTGTAGCGGCTGCCGTGGTCGCACAGCAGCGTGACGATTCGCAGACCCTGGCCTTGGTGCTGTTTGGCGACTTCGTACGCCGCGCGCACGTTGAGTGCCGCCGAGGTGCCGACGACGAGCGCGTCTTGGCGGGCGAGGTGGTAGAGCATTTCAATCATTTGTTGGTCGGTCACCCGCATGGCCTCGTCGACCTGGGCCCGCCGAAAGTTCTCGGTGAGGCGCATGATGCCAATGCCTTCGGTGATTGAACTGCCGCTGCCCTCGACTTTGCCGTCGCGCACGTATGAATAGAGGCCCGAGCCGAGGGGGTCGCAGAGCACCACCCGCAGCTTCGGGTTCTTCGCTTTGAGGGCGCGAGACACCCCGCCCAGCGTGCCGCCGGTGCCGACCGCGCTGACCAGCACGTCGATGCGGCCTTCGCACTGTTCCCACAGCTCGGCGGCGGTGGTCTCGGCGTGAAAGTCGCCGTTCGCGGGGTTTTCGAATTGGTTCGCCCAGAACCAGCCGTTGGCGTCGGCAAGCGTCTTCGCGGCATGAAAGAAGTGGTTCGGGTTGGCGAACGGCACCACCGGCACTTTGCGCACGTCGACGCCCATGGCTTCGAGCAGCTCGTATTTTTCACGCGCTTGGTTGTCGGGCATGGTCACGACCACGCGGTACCCGCGCTCGACGCCCAAAAGCCCCAGGCCGATGCCCGTGTTGCCAGCGGTGCCTTCGACGATGGTGGCCCCGCTGCCGGGCACCAAGCGGCCTGTTCGTTCAGCCTCCCGAATGATGCCCTTCGCGGCCCGGTCTTTGATGCTGCCACCCGGGTTCATGAATTCGGCCTTGCCGAGAATGTCGTTGCC
>JBGAIY010000716.1:0-2259 GCA_044225205.1 Myxococcaceae bacterium
CCGCGACGTACCGACCGTCGGCCGACGCGCACAGGGTCGCCGCGCCGGGCTTTTCGAATTCGAGGGGCAACTCGAGGTCGAAAAACGTGTGGCCGTGGTCGAATTCGACGCCGCGCAGGCGGCCCCGCAGGTCGACGAGGTACCAACGCGGCCAGTCGTCAGCGCTCACCGGGCACAGGCCCGCGACGCCCGACTCGTACCCGGCGACCTCGACGTCGGTGTGTCTGAAATGCATTCGCCGGCGAGCCTACACCGGCAACACCCCGCGCTTGCGCGTCGGCGAAAGCTGCTGTGCTTCGACGTAGTGCCCCAGGCGCGCGACCAGTTCCTTGCGGAGGGCGTCTCCCGCGACAATTTCGTCGACGATGAGCTCGCTCGCGAGCTTGAAAATGTCGACGTCTTCTTTGTACTCGTCGCGCAGCTGTTGCACGTACGCGGCGCGTTCGGTCTCGGGCTTTTCTTGAATCTTATTGAAGAAGACCGCGTTCACGGCGGCTTCGGGGCCCATGACGGCGATCATCGCTCCCGGCAGCGCGAGCGTGACGTTGGGGTTGAACCCGGGCCCGCTCATGGCGTACAGCCCAGCGCCGTAGGCCTTGCGCACCACCACGCAGATCTTGGGCACGCTCGCCTCCGACACGGCGCTGATCATCTTGGCGCCCGCGCGAATGATGCCCGCGCGTTCGACCTTGGTGCCGATCATGAAGCCAGGCACGTCGGCCAAATACAGCAGCGGTATGTTGAAGGCGTCGCACAACCAAATGAAGCGCGCCGCTTTGTCGGCCGAGTCGACGAACAGCACCCCGCCCTTGTACTTGGGCTGGTTCGCGACGATGCCCACGACATGCCCGTCGATTCGGGCCAGCCCGGTCACCAACTCTTGCGCGAACAGCTTCTTGACCTCGAACCACGAACCTTCGTCGACCAGTTCGTTGATGAGCTCGTGAATGTTGAAGGGTTTGTTCTGGTCGTGGGGCACGATTTCGTCGACCCGCTTGCCGCTCGACTTGGGCGCCCGTGGGGCGCCGCGCGGCGGCTTGACCGTGAAGTTCACCGGCATGAGCCGAATGTACTGACGGGCGAATTCAATGGCCTCGGGCTCGTTCTTCGCGAGCACGTCACCGCACCCTGAAATGCTGCAGTGCATTTTGGCGCCGCCCATTTCTTCGAGCGTCACCTTTTCGCCGATGACCATTTCGGCCATGCGCGGCGAACCCAGGTACATCGACGCGTTGCCGTCGACCATGATCACGAGGTCACAAAACGCCGGTATGTAGGCGCCACCGGCGGCCGACGGCCCGAAGAGCACGCACACCTGCGGCACGACGCCCGAGAGGTGAACTTCGTTGTAGAAAATGCGGCCCGCCCCCCGCCGCCCAGGAAACATGTCGACCTGGTCGGTGATGCGCGCGCCCGCCGAGTCGACCAAATAGAACAGCGGGCACTTCTGCTTCGCGGCGATCTCTTGAATGCGGAGAATTTTCTCGACGGTGCGCGCGCCCCACGAGCCGGCCTTCACCGTCGAGTCGTTCGCCATGACCGCGACCTGGCGCCCGTCGATTCGGCCGAGCCCGGTCACGACGCCGTCGCTCGGCAACTCACCGTCGACGTTGTTGGCGAGCTTGCCTTCTTCGACGAACGAATCGGGGTCGACCAGCATGCGAATGCGCTCGCGCGCGAACAGCTTGCCGATCTCTTTGTTTTTCGCGTGGTACTTTTCGGCGCCACCCTGCTCGACCGTGGCGCTCAGCTTGAGCAGTTTTTCCGTCATCGACATGCGGTGCGCGTGTAGCAACACCACGGCCGCCCGTCACCGCCGTTGAGTATGACGCGAGGGGTCGAGCGCGGTGTCAACTCGCTTTCGAGAAAATACCCGTCGCCAAGAAGACCCGAATCGGCTCTTTCAGGGTGCCCGGGCGAAAGTTGCGCACTTTTTCGAGAAAGCTCGGGGTGACCGCGTAGCCCTTGCTGGCCAACAGCGTACCGTTGGTCAGGCGCAAGTCGTCGGCGGTCGTCATGCCCACCTGCAGCCCGGCGAGGGTCACTTCGCGTACATCGCTCCGTGCGTCAGCCGAGCCTTTGACGCGACAAAACGCGTCGAGCACCTTGGGGTCGTAGCGGTTCGCACGACCCTTGAGGGTCGCCATGGCCATTGAATTGCCTTCGCATTCGAGAGTGTCCCAGTCGACGGCGACGCGCAGCACGTGGGCCGCTCGCTCAATGGGGTCGCTCGTCCACTCTCCCGTGGCGTTGGGTGGC
>JBGAIY010000130.1:0-17248 GCA_044225205.1 Myxococcaceae bacterium
GCCGCCACCGAACATGTCAATCACCGAGAGGAGAATGCGCCGGTCCATCTGGTCGAGGCCTGAGGCGTCGACGTCGAGGCGCTTGAGCGCGGCGTCGGCGAGGGCTCGGGTGATTCGGCCTTCTCCCTCGACTTCGGCGAAGTCGCGCACGCGCCGCAGCAAGCGGTTGGCGATGCGGGGCGTGCCCCGGCAGCGCTTGGCAATTTCTTTCGAGCCGTCGGGGTCGAGCTTCACGCCGAGAATGCGGGCCGAGCGCCCCAGAATGCGGTCGAGTTCGTCGGGGGTGTAGTAGTCGAGCCGCTCTTGAATTTGAAACCGGTCGCGCAAAGGGCTGGTCAACAGCCCGGTGCGGGTGGTGGCGCCGATCAACGTGAAGGGCGGCAAGTCGATTTTCATGGCCCGCGCTGCCGGCCCCGTGTCGATGGTGACGTCGAGGCGAAAGTCTTCCATCGCGGGGTAGAGGTACTCTTCAATGGCCGCGGCCAAGCGGTGAATTTCGTCGATGAAGAGAATGTCGTGGGGCCCGAGGTTGGTGAGCAACCCCGCCAGGTCGCCCTTCTTTTCGAGCGCGGGGCCGCTGGTGACGTGAAGGCCAACGCCCAACTCAGCGGCGATGATGTGGGCGAGCGAGGTTTTGCCCAAGCCCGGGGGCCCCGAAAACAAGCAGTGGTCGAGCGCTTCGTGCCGGGCTTTCGCCGCCTTGACGTACACTTTGAGCTTTTCGACGACCTTCGACTGGCCGACGTAGTCGTCGAAGGTACGCGGGCGCAGCGACACCTCGAGGCGCTGTTCGTCGGTGTCTGAAGCCAGCGCCTGTGGGTCGAGTTCGTCGGTTCTCCGTGCCATTCGCGCGAGGGGTTGTAGCATGCGCCACCGACTTTCCCCGTGGTTCAAAGGGCTCCTTCGACGATGAGACTGACTGTTGCGTTGGGTGTGTTGGCGGCTTCGAGCGCGTGCATGACGCCGCGGTCGATGACGCTGGGTCAAATGGCGGCTCCGGTCGGCCGCGGGGCGACCGAAGTCGCCGTCATGGGGGGCTTCGCCTACGCGGCTCAGACCAACCCTCCCGTCAGCGGCACCGACAACAACGAGCCGGTCGTCAACCAGCCGCAAAACCGCGGTTTTTTGCTGCCCGCCGCCGAAGCGAACATTCAGCACGGCTTCAGCGAACACGTGGCGCTCAACCTCCACGCGAGCTCGGCCGGCGTTCAACCCGGCGTGAAAATCACCATCAACGAGTCGAAGGTGGCCCACTTCGCGCTCTTGCCGGCCATTGCCTTTGGTTACGGCTCGCTGGGCTCGTCGACCTACCAGTCGCACGCCGACGGGCGCCTGCTCGAGGTCAACCCCACGTCGACCACGAGCCTGTCGTTCTTGGGCGGCTTCAAGATGCTGGTCTCGCACCGCAGCGGCCTCTACGGCGGCGTGGGGTACGACTTCATCTTGCAGCGCACGTTGACGACGACCGCGCCGAACGTGTCGGCCGACCGGGCCGAAACCCTGGTCGTCACCCTGTCACACCAAATCATGTTGGCCATTGGCTTCGACATTTCGCTCGGTCGGGTGCACCTGCGCCCCGAAATCGCCGCGTCGGTGTACCCGGCCATTTCGCAGTCGACCTCGACGCGGGTGGGGTCGGTGACGAACGACGGCTCGGCCTCGGGCGGCTTCGGCTGGGCGATTTTGCCGGGCCTCGGCATCGCCATCGCGTCTGACCGGGTCGAGGCGCCAGAAGAGAAGAAAGACGAAGAAGACGACGACGAAGACCGCGGTCGCCGCACCCGACACCGCACCGACGACGAAGACGACGTGCCGCCGGCCCCCCGGCGCGAAGACGGCCGAGACGACTGACGGCGGGTTTACGTTTCTGGGAGCGCGGCGACTTGCGCGAGCAGCGCCCCACCCTTCTTCGGGTCTGACATGAAGACCCACGACGCGAGGCCCTGCAAGTGGGCCCGCGATTCGCCGTCACGGTACGGTTTGCCCTTTTGGCGGTTGTGAATGGCGGCCCGCAGTCGGCGAATCACCTCACGGCCGACCCGCGCGGCCGGCACCTGGGGGCCCGCGGCGTTCACGGTGAGCCCGGTGACCCGCTGCGCGGCCCCGCGCCGCAAGACGCGCGTCTTGTGGGGGTGAAGCTCGAACCCTTCGCTGCGTAAAATGTCTTTGACCTTCTCGACCAAAATGCCGAGCGCGGGGCGGCGCCGCTCGGCGGTCTTGCGAAATGAAAACGCCAAGTCGTCGGCGTAGCGCGTGTACGAGAACCCCAAGTCGGCCGCGAGCGCGGAGAGTCGACGGTCCATTCGGAGGCACAGGGCGTTGGTGATGGCGGGAGACGTGGGCGCGCCCTGGGGCAGCACCCGTGGCCCCGTCGCGACGTGCAGCGTCTTGCCACGAAATTCGACCAACTGGCGGGGCGCTTCGGTGGCGAGCAGGGCGAGCAACGTCGCCACCTGTTCAGACACGCCGGCTTTGCGCAGCAACCCCTTCACCCGACGCCAATGAATCGTGGGGAAAAAGTCTTTGATGTCGAGCTTCACGACGACGTCGGCGCCCGCGTGGGCGAGCGCATTCGTCAGCACGCTGCGGGCGGGCAAGAAGCCATGCGCGGCGCTGTGCACGGCGAGTTTCTCGAAGTAGTGCAAGAGCGCCCAACGCTGCAATTCTTTGAGCTTGGGCAACGGCGCGGTGATGGTGCGATGACCACCGCTGCGCTTGGGTATTTGCCAGGTGTGGTAGTGCGACCCCGAATCGACCTCGCGGTGAAACGTGAGCCAACGCAACGTGGAGACGCTGATGTCCATCGCCGCGGCGAGCTCGGCGGCGGTCTCGTAGGGCGGCAACCCGTTCTTCTGAGCGACTTCGTCGCGGTGCGGCAGGTCGAACGCGTCGGGGTCTTTGAGTTCGTCCCAGTGAATGGTGTTGCCCAAGAAACCAACGGTGCCGAAGTGGCGGGCTTGGTTCGCGAGCGCCCGCAGCTTCTTTCGTTCGGCCCGTTCGGCGGTCTTCTTCTCTTTGAAGGCCTTTCGCGCGTCGTCGCCGTCAGACGCCGGAGCGCCGGCGTCGGGCGAATGGCCGCCTTCGATCAACTTGGCGCGAACCCACGCGTCGACCCCGCCCGCTTGCTCGATTTCGAGCCAGCGCACTTCGGCTTCATGGCGGGCCTTTTCGAGGGCGTCGCGCTCCGTCTGGGTCAGCGGAGCGCGCGGGGGTGCCGACGTCACCAACACCGGCGCCGCGGCCGCGACTTCGCGATCGATTCGATTCGTCACCGCTGTCGTCCTCCGGGCACTGCTTTCGCGTCAATGAGTGAGGTGTCGAAAAGCGCCACCTTCTCTCCTGGGGCTCGGTAGCCTCACCGGCTCTCCCACCGTGGTGACGTCTACCGCGTGGGAGAAACTGCGTTTGCGCAGTTGCCTCAGCTCTCCCACGCGGTAGACGTCACCACGGTGAGGAGAGCCAAGAACAGGCTACCTAGCGGAGTATGTCGGACCAAGCTCCAGAGCGGCGCAACGCCGCTCCTGCGCACTGAAGCGCGAAGGCTGATGAATCTCGACACCTCGCTCATTGGCGTGAATGGGTCTGTCGTCTAGCGGCTCTCGTGAAAAGGGCATTGAGGTTGTAGTGCTCAAGGCGCGCCCGTGGTTGAAAAAAAGCACGTCGGCTACCCAGCGTCGATGAAGCCGTCGCGCGCCAGCGACTCGAGTCGGGCGAAATAGGCGTCGCGGGCTTGCGCGTCGCTGTCGAACCAGGTGCGCTGTTGGCGGGGTTCGGCGTTGCGGGGGCCCCACCACACCCGCACGACCTTGTCGTCGAGGCTCACGCGGTAGACGACTTCTTGGTTGGTCTCGCGCCGCACGAACGTGCGGGTCTCGGCCCGAATGAGCGCGCGGCCCTCGGCCGTTTCGCGGGCGGCCTCGTCGTGCAGCTGGCGGCGCTGGTGAAAAATGCGCAGCGCCAACAAGTGCTCGCACGGCCCTTCGCGAACGCCCGACCGCTTGAAGTGCAGGCAATTGCAGCCCGCGCCGCGCACCCGCCCCTCGCTGTCGAGGGTGAAGCTGGGCCCGAAGGTGCGCCGCGCTTCTTGGTCTTCGACTTCTCCCGACAGCTCGGTGCCTTCGCTGCCCAGGTCGTGCACCTTCGTGAGTTTCACCGAACCCTTTTGCGTGGCGCCCTCGTCGCCGAGCAAGCGGTGGGCGGCTCTTTCGCGTTCACCCGAGTAGCGAATGAGCGACACGTCGATGGGCGCGTCGAGCAATTGCCGCGGGCGGTACTCGCCCTTGACCACGTCGTACAGGCTGCGCCCTTTGAGGCACTCGAGTTGGAGCGCCGCGCGCACTTCGGCCGGCGGGGCTTGGAGCGCATTGACCAGGTCGTCAAACCGGGTGGGCCCCCGCTGGCGCAAGGCGTTGAAGGCGCGTTCGGCCAAGGGCTCGACACTGGCCGGTGGCATCAACGCGTCGAAGGCCGACGCGCTCGACCAGCCCGCGTCGGTCCACCCCGTGAAACCGACGGTGAGGCTGCCGCGCTCGGGGCCAAAGTCGAGCGCCCAAAACACGGGCAGGCCAGCGCCCATCAGGTGCACTCGGGCGGTCTTCACATGGGGCAGCGCACGTGACAGCGCCAGCAACCGTTGGCGGCCAAAAATGCGAATGACTTTGGGCGTTTTGCCAGCGAAAGGCGCCCCGTGGCACTCGAGCACGATGTCGAAGGGCTCGACCACGATGCGTGGGGGCGCTCCGGGCACGAGCTCGAAACGAATGCCCCGGGGCGGTTTGCGCGCGGCTTGCGTGCGCAAGACGAAGAGCAGGTTGTACACGTCGATGGGCGCCAATTCGGCGACCGCGGCCGGCAGCGTGGCGGCCGACTGCACTTGCACGAAGTTGCGCAACCAGGCCCAGGGCACTTGGCGAGTCTGGGCGGAGGGCTTGGTGGCCGAGGCGCCCGTGGCCTCGAAAACGACCGGCTGCCAGCTGCGCAGGCGTTCGAACCGGCCGATGAAAGCGTCGTCGACCGCCAAGGTCGCGCTGCCGTGCCCCGCTTCGCGATTCGAGAACAACGCCGAAGGCAGCGCGAGTCGGGCGTAGCTTGACTGGTCGGCCGAAAAGACTTCGAGCGACACTTCGTCAGGGCTGACGGTCAGCACGGGCTCGAGCACGGCCGACGGGCGCTCGTCGTGGCCCAATTGCTGCTCGAGAAACGCCTTTTGCGCTTCCCAAATTTCCTTGGTGGCCTTCTTGCCTTGTTTGGTGAGGTACGCGAGGTAGACGGCCAAGTCTTTGCGCTTGTAGCGAAAGTCGCTGCCCAACACGTCGAACGCGGTCATCAGCGCGTCGCGAAAGAGGGCCGGCGCGAGCACCTGACCTCGAAAACCGACCGGGCCCCGGCCTGAATCGAGCGCCAACGTCACCCGCGATTCGCCGTTCTGCGCCTGGAGGCTGCTGGGGCCGGCGTACTGCACGGTCACTTCGCGCACGGCCTGGTTGGCTTGGTTACTCATCGTCACCCTCCTCGTCTTCGTCGAAGTCTTCTTCGTCGCCTTCGTCACCGTCGCCGCCGTCATCGACTTCTCGGCGCGCGGGTGGCGGCGGCATCATCGCTTCGGCCAGTTCGGGGTTCGCGGCGAGCTGCACGAGCTGCTCGGCGGTAAACCACTTGGGCGCCGAGAGCCGCCGCGCATTCGTTCGCTGGGCGCGGCGCAACGCGCGAAAAGCGGCTTTTCGCAATTCGGGCGTGCCCCACGGCACGAGCGGCGCCTTTTCGGTTTTCACGGGCGCGACCTTGGCGGGAGCGACGACCGGCTTGGGCGGAGCAATGCCCCGCAGCTTCACTTCGACGTAGCCCTTGCCGGTCTTTTCTTTGATGAGCCGCTCCATTTCTTTTTGGGCGGCTTCGGGCGACGCGAGCTTCTTGGGCTTCTTTTGGCCAGCCGAGCCGATTTTGCCGAAGCGCACGGTACACATGGTGTCGACGACGACGACCTCCCAGAACTTCGAGCTGTCGTCTTCTTCGTATTCAAACCGGCGAGACCCGGGCATCGACACGTCGGGGCTGGGGCCCGAATCTTCGTCGCCGTCGTCGCCGCCGTCGTCGTCGTCTGCCCCTTCGTCGTCGTCGATTTCGGAGTCGTCTGACTCCCCTTCACCGTCGTCGTCTTCTCCCCCACCCGCGCTGAAAGCCAGCTTTGCGAGAAACACGGCAACCGCCTCGCCCCCCATTCGCCCCAACGCCGAGAGCGCGGCGAGCACGACTGCGTCACTCGTGCCTTTCTCTGCCTGGGCCATGAGGGCCGCGCTGTCGTTCGCGGCGATGAGCTTGGGCAACATGACGGTGCGGGCGGCATCGGTACCGAAGGCGTTGGCGTCGGCCCGCAGCGAATCGAACGCGAGCGCGTCGAGCGGCTTGTTGGCGTCGATCAACGCGATCGCGTCGGCCGGCGCGACGTTGGCGACGGCGGCGACCGAGGCGCGTCGCACCGTGCTGTCGGCGTCTTTGGCGCCGCGGGTGAGCACGGGCAGCGCACCGGCCCCCACGCGCTCAAGAATTCGGGCCGACGCGGCGCGAACGCTGGCCGGCGCCGGAGACCCACCGGCCAACGACTTGGCGGCCAGCTCGTCGACGTCGCGGGTGGCGAACAGCGTGGCCGCCCACAACAGCCGCAAGAAAGCGGCTTCTTCGGCGACCTTGTCGGTGCCGACGCTCTTCGCCCACTTGGCCGCGGTCGAAGTGGCCGACGTCACGAGGCTCTTTACCCGGGCCTCTTGCTCAGACGCGCTCAAGCGGGTGCCCGCCAAGACCTGCCGGGCCATGAGCCACGCCATGTCGTCGCGCACCGAAGCGAAAGCGGAGCCGGCGTACTTCACGAGCGCGTCGGTGGGGAGGCTCGCCCGTCGGCCCAAGCCGTACTTCACCTTGGCCCGCAAGTCGGCTGCGAGTCGGGGGTTGGCGAGTCGTTCGATCAACGGCCCGGGTTCGGCTTCGGCGAGCAAATACGCAAGGGCCGGGCCCGAAATACGCGACAGCTCGCTCGAGGCAGCGCTGAGCGCGACCCGCAACGGGTCGGAGGGAAACAGGGTCTCCAAGGCCTGGAGGGCCGAGTCGGCCAACATGTCTGAACTCAGCTTGCGGTTGAGCACGTGCTCGCTCGAAACGTCACCCAAGCTCGCGAGCGCACCGATGGCTTCTTTGACCAATTCGAGGTCGGTTTCGCTTGGGTCGTCGACGATCTGTTGGAGTCGCGAGACCGCCCGATCGTCTCCCACCCAGCGCAGCCCGCGGGCGCCCGCCCGCCGAAAGCCACCCTCGAGGGCCGACGACTCCACCAACTCGTACACGCGCTTCTTGGCGTCGACCTCGGTGAGCGAACGGTACAGCCGGCCGAGCGCCTCGATGGCCGCTGCGCGCACCAGAGCGTCGGTGGGGGCGTCTTCGGTGCCCCCGGCCGCCAGCACTTCAATTTCTTCGAGCGCGCGAACTTGGCCCGAGGTGCCGAGCGCCAACACCGCCCTCACCTGTTCGTCGACTTCGCCGGCCCGGGCGAACAGCAGCAGCGGCTGCAGGGCACCGACGTGCTGCTTGGCCGCGAGCCCTTCGGCCGCGCTGAGCATCAATTCTCTGGCGCCTTGGGCGACGACTTGCTGCAGCACCGCGACGGGCGCCTGATGTTTCTCAACCCGCTTGGCGTAACTCGCCACCGCTTGCGTTCGGGTGGCGAGGTCTCGGTCGGCGAACAAGCCGACGAGCAGCGCGTCATTCTCGGGCTCCCCCCCCACGTCGAGCTCGCGCGCCGCCGCCGCCCGCAACTCGGGGTCTTTCGCTTTCGAAGCCGCGCGCAACGTCTCGAGCACGCCTTCGGGCCAGCGCGGCCAGCGTTTTTCGTCTCTGAGAAACCGCGCCGATGGGCGCCCCGATTCGGGTGGGCGGCGGTGGTTGGTCAGCACCAGGGCGGAGGCGAATGCGGCGCCGCGCACGTCTGCCGCGGGGTCTGAGAACCGTTCGACGATCGCCGAGAGCCCGGTGCGCTGCCGGGTCGACGCGAGCGCGGCCATCGCTTCGCGCTTGAGCGCGTTGACGGTCTCGACCTCGGCGGTAACCGGCAACGCCGCAAGGTCGGCCAGGTGGGTGCCGAGCGCCTGAGCGGCGGCCGGGGTGGCACAGGTCGCGAGCGCAGCGCGGGCTTTGCTCAGCGACGGGTGGTCGGGAGTCAAGAACGCGGCGAGCGCGGGCACACACGCGTCGTCTTTTCGTTCGGCCAACAGCTCGGCCGCGAGCAAACGAACGTCGTCACGGTCGCTTTCGAGCGCCTTGCGCAAGGCGGGCAACACCCGAGCGTCTTGGCTGGCCGCGAGTTTCTGCAGCACCCCGAGGCGCAGGTCGGCGTGGGGGCTCGCGAGCGCGGCCATGAGCGCGTCTTGGCTGCCGGGGCCGTGGCTGCGCTCGAGCAACACGAAGGCCTGGCGCCGCACCTCCGCGACCGGCGACGACAGCGCGTCGACGAACCAGGGGCGCGCGGCCTGGCCACGGGCGTCGAGTTGTTCGAGCGCCAACAGCCCGACATCGGCCGACGCCGACGCCAAAGCATGTCGCAGCGCGACGTCGGGAGTGGCCTCGAGCAGCGTGTTCAACCCGGCCATCGCCGCTTTGCGAACCAGGCCGTCGTCGTCGTCGAGTGCCCGCACGAGCGCGGGTATGACCGAAGCCGGCCTCGGGCTGCCGGCGCGCGCCATGGCGACCATGCGGTCGACCACGTCGCGGCGAACGCGCCGTACCGTTTCGTCGCCGCTCGACAGGCGCAGCAACCCCACATACGCACCAAAGGCGATTTGCCGGTTCGTCTCGAGGTCTTTCGAATTGGGTGTCGGCACCGACTTGGTCGCGCCAGCGAAGAGCTTTCGCAGCCAGTCTTTTCGGGCCACCGCGTCGCCAGTCGTGCGCGGGCGCTGGGTGGTGTCGGGCACGGTGGTTTCGGCGGCGGGCCGAAGGGCGACGACGCGCTTCACTTCGGCGAAAAATTCGAGTGGCTTGCGGCGCAGCAACAGCGCCTGACCAGCGGCATACCGGCCCTGCGGCGTATCGACGGCCAGCAGCTGCACCAAGCGCATGGCCAGGCGTTCACGCTCTCCTTCTTCGGGCCAAGCCTTCACGTCGAGCGCTTTCTCGGGCTTGGGCGGGCTCACGGTGTCGAGCAAAAGCTGAGTGTATTCGCTCACGTCGGCGCGCAGCTCGAGCGCTCGAGCCGCGGCGTAGCGCACGTCGGGGCGCTTGGCCGACAGCGCGGCGGTCAGCAGTTCGGGGTCGTTGCCCTCGCGCGCGGCGCGCAAGTCGCGGGCGAGCAACGTCGCGAAGAACGTGTCTGACAAATACGAGTCGGGGTCGTCGAGGCCCAAAAAAAGCGCGTTGTCTCCGGCGGGCCCGAGCGCGACCAACGCCCGCAAGGCGCCTTCTCGAATGGGGAGGTGGGGGTCGCGCAACGTGCCGGTGAGCACCGCGAGGCCCCGGTCGTCTCCGAGGCGCGCCAGCCCTTCGGCGGCCCAGCTGCGCACCGCCACGTCGGCGTGCCCGAGCGCGTCGAGCAAGAGCTTCTCGGCGCCCGAGGTGCACAGCCCCCGGGCGGCCTGCTCTCGCACCCCCGGGTTTTCGTCTTTGAGCAGGGGCTCGGCCAAGAACGCGGCGGTGCGGGGGCTGCCGAGCGTGGCCAACGCCCCGGTGGCGCGCGCGCGCAACGGCTCGATGAAAGCGGGAGGGTGCCGCAGCTTGAGCTCGGGGTCGATCACCAAACCGCGCATGGGCTCGATGATGATTTCGTCACCCCGTTTGGCGAGCAACTCGGCCGCCCTGACTCGAACCTCGAGCGAGTCAGACATGAGGCCCGCGCCCAAGGGGCCGGCGTCGTCTTTGATGAGCGCGTCGACCGTGTCGAGCGCGGCGAGCTTCACCGCGACCGAAGGGTCGCTCAGCGCTTTGACCAAGCTCGAGCGCAGCGTCTCGGCTTCGGTATGGCCCGCCAACCCGGCGGCCTTTCGGGCGGCGAGCGCCCGCGTCGAGATCGCCTCCGATTCGAGCCCTGTGAGCCAGGGCTTCGCGGCCGTGGGCCCCAACAAACGAGACCAGGTGATCAGCGCGGCCTCGCTGACCGAGGCCTCGCGGTCGGCCACCGCTTTCTCGAGGCGGTCGAGCACCCAAGGCGCGACCGACTTCAAAGGCGGCGCCGCTTGTTCGTCGTCGGTGGGGGCCTTCGCCATCAGCGCCAGCTGGCGCACCGCGCCCAAACGCAAGTCGGCAAACCGAGCATGGAGCGCGCGGTCGATGGCGACCTGGGGGTTCTTCTCGTGCCAGGCCCACAGCGTCTTGAACGCTTCGTTGCGCACCGACGCGGCTTCGTCTTCGAGCGCGTGGCCCAGCATCGTCTCGGCGTCGTCGTCGCGCGCGCTGACCGGCAACCCCACCAGCAGCGTGAGGCCGCGCTTGCGCATGTCTTCGTGCGCCGAACGCAGCAAAATGCCGGGCAGTTCGAGCGGCCCGACGCCGGCTTTCGACTTGGCGAGCCCTTCGGCGGCGACCGCGCGCACCGAAGCGTCACGGTCGTCGACGAGCGACGCCAAGCGCTGCACCGCCCGGGGGTCGGCCAGCCCGGCGAAGACCCGCGCGACCCACAGGCGTTGAGAAGCGTCGTCGTCTTGCGAGAGCTGCAGCAGCGCGCTGACCGCGCGAACGTCATTCGCCGCGACGAGCAGCCCCGCCGCGCCTCGGCTCGCCACGTCGGCCGCCTTCGCCGACATGGCGACGAGCAGCGGCGTCAAGTCGTCTTGGCTCAACTCACCGGTGGGCGCCGAATCGAGCTTGAGTTTGGCTTTGAGGCCGACGAGTTCGACCTGGTTTGGTTCTTTGCCGCCGTTCGCCCGGCGAAACAGTTCGGGCAGCTGGAGCATCGACTGGAGCACCACGCCGAGCGCCGGCCGTTCGAGCACCCGAACGACGAAGGCCATTTGGCGAACGACGACATCGGCGTCGTCGAGCGCGCGCCCCGAAATCGACTGGAGCTGCGGCAACTTGCCGGCCAACAGCCCGCGAACCAGCACTTCGGCGCGAACGTCGGGCGAGCCCTTGTCGAACGCCAACACGAGCGCTTCGACGCCCTCGCTCAGCACGCGTTGGAGCGCGTCGAGCGCGGCCAACCGCACCGCCGCGTCAGCGTCTTTGAGCGCGTCGGAAATGAGCGCGGGCACCAACGGTACGGCCGGGTACAACCCGGGCAGCGCTTTGAGTGCGTGGAGGCGCACTCCGGGGGTCGTGCCGCGAAGCCCTTCACGGTAGGCGGCGAAAGGTTGCTCTTCGGTGGCGGCGAGCGCGGCGAGGGCGGCCTGGGCGACGCCGGTGTCTTTGTCTTTCACCAGGGCCCGCAACAGCGGCCGCGCGTCACGACGGCGGTGTTGGGCCAACGCCTTGGCGAGTTCGAGGCGCACCGAGGTGTCTTTGTCGGCCGAGAGTGCCTCGAGCAGCGGCACGGCTTCGGCTTCGGGCATCGTCGGCACCGACTTCGCGAGCGCTTCTTTCGCGGCGCGCTGCGACATGTGGAGCCGAAGCGCCAAACCGGCAAACCCGTCGACTCCGTGGCTCACCGAGTCGACGAAAGCGCCGTCGAGCCCCACGTCAATGAAGGTGAGCGTGCGGCCGTCACCCGCCGCGACGACCGTGGTCAACGTGGTGCGGGCGTCGGTTTCGACCAGCGCGAGCGCCCGTTGAGGGCTCGCGGCGTCGAACGTCTTGCTCCGTTTCTTGTCGTCAAGCCGAACGGTGCGAATTTTCGCGTCGACTCCGGTCGACACGAGGCGGTCGCTCTGGTCTTTGGCGTCGGCCTTGGGAGACGGCAAGAACACCATCGCCGTGGTGCCGCCTGCGTGGCCGGTGTCGCCCTCGCCCCGAACTTCACACTCGACGGCGCCCTCGAGGTACCACAGGCGGGTCGTGCCATCGTCGCCGGTCGAGGCCAGGCGCCCGTCACGCGGGGTGAAGGCCAACGCGCAGACCGCTCCTCGGTGGCCCGCCATTTCTCGCGGCGCCTTCTGGCCGAACGAAAACACGCGAACGACGCCGTCGTCTCCGCCGGCCGCGACCCGTTGGTTGGCGGCGTCGAGCGCGACCGCGCGCTGCGGGCACGGTGCGGTGAATTCGAACTTCTTGGTGCCGGCCGACCAGACGCTGACCTTGCCGTCGGCGCCGGTCGTCGCGAGCAACCCGCCGTCGACGCACAGCGCGGCGACACCGCCGACGTGCGCGACAACCGAGCCTGCGGCCGTGCCCGTGGCCGAGTCGAAGCGATGCAGGCCGCCGTCGACCCCTCCCACGACCAGCTCGGCGCCCAAAAACGCGAGCGCGTTGACGTGGGTGGGCACTTGGAGGGTGCGCACGACTTTTCGAGTACCGGCGTCGAAGAGCGTCACCGCCGAGGCGGTGGTCGCCCGCGTGCCGCCAATGGCGAGCAGTCGGCCACTGCTGGCCAACGCGCGAACCTGCTCCAAATGTTCAATTGCGTACGTCGCACCCATGAGAACGAGCCTCTTGTGGAGAAGGTCAGACCTTCGCGTGCTTCACATTCAAACCGACGTCGATGTGCGGGTGAGCGACCTTCAGGGTCGTCAACGCCGCGAGGCAGGCCTGCCATTCTCCGCGGGCCACGCTGCCCGAGAATTCTAAAAACAGCGGGCACACCGCCCGAGCGAACGCTTCGTCTTCGACACCGAGGGCGCGGGCCGCCTCGATCGCGCGACGCTTCGCCGCTTGGGCGCTCGAAGAGCGTCGGGGGCCTTCTCCGTCTCGGGCTTCGGGGCTTCGACCCGGGGGCAGGCCGAACAACAAGGTGCGCAAGAAGTCTTGCAAGACGGGCACGTTGGCGAACCGACCGGCGGGCTCGGTCATTTTCGCGGGGCCCTTCGGTTTCCACCCCGGGGGCAGGTCGACGGGGCGGTGGCGTTCCCACAGCATGCGCACGGCCATGGTGCGCACGCTGCGGTCGGCGCTCTCCATGAGCCAGCCGAGGCGTTCGGGGCCGCCGAGCAACGAATAGTGCCGGGTGATCAGCTCCATGGCGACTTCGCGGCTCTCGCGAACGCGGCTCTCGGTCAACCGAAAGACTTGGGCGGGGTCGAGTTCTTCGACCTTCAGCGTGCACGCGAGGTCGGCCGTGGGCGCGCCGGCGTTCTGCAACGCGTTGACGCAGATCGACCGCACTTCGCGGTGTTCGCTGTCGGCGAGCTCGTACACCCGGGAGTGGTACCCCCAACGTCGCAAGTCGGCCTTGGTGACGGTGGCGGCGAAGCGGCGCACGTCGGCGCGGGCGTCGAACAGGGCGCGCCAATACGGCTCGGGTTTGTACGCGTCGACCGTGAGCTTGGGCGCAATGGCGTTGGCAATGGCCTCGGGCTGCAAGGGGCCGATGACCGGGTGGTGGCAACGCAAGTAGGTCTGGGCAAAGAGCCGAACCGGGTCGGGTTCTTTGGCGCCGGTCGCCAATTCAATGAGCCGCGCCACGCCTTTGGCCACGTCGCCGTCGCCGAAGTCGCGCGGGTCGACTTGGCCCAGCAACGTTCGGGTGGCGAACGACGAGAGCGCCACGTCGCTGCGGCGGGCGAGCGCGAGCAACCACGGCAAGCCCATGGCCTTGAAGGTCGCGTGGGTTGCCAACAGGTGCAGGGCGAGCTCGCGAACACCGCGGTCGAACACGAGGCCCTTCACCGCTTCGATGTCGAGCCCCGGCAGCGTCTTGGCCCGGCGAAGCTGGCGGTCGGCGAACTCCCGCAGCGGCCGCTCGTTGAGCAACGACACCAACCACGCGGCCCCCAGGTGTTCGGGAGCGACGTGCGCGGCGAGCTGGGTGAGCATGCGAACGGCGATTCGGGTCGCGCCCGGGTCTTGGCCCGTTCGGCGGGGGTCGGCGACCAAGGCGCGCAAGAGCCCGGCGAGCGCCTCGCTCTGTTTGATGCGCTCGACCGCGTACTTGCGGGCCCATTCGCGCTCGGGTTCGGTCGAATAGAAGCGGTCAACCAAGAACGAGTCGGTCAGTTCGAGGCGGTCGAACGCCGCTTCGAGCCGGGTCGCCGCCCAGGTCGAGGTCAGCGAAAACCCGAGCAGTTTCGCCAGCAACGTCAGCCCCAGCGCTTTGGGGGCCACGCCTTCGAGCACCGAAAGCGCCCACGCGCGGGTCTCGGCTTCTCCTGAAATGGCGTACTCGACCAGCGTTTCGTGCGGCAGGTTCGTGGCGTGGGCGCGCGCGTAGTCGACGGCGTATTTTCGCGCCGTCGGCGAAGGCGACAACAAGAGCGACAACACCGCGTTCTTGAGCCCGAGGCCCTCGAGCTTCGCGGGGTGCAGCTCGGGCGTGCTCGACAGCACTTCAACGAGCAGGTCGTGCACCGCGGCGATGGGGCGCTGCGCGAGGCGAGAGAGCCACTCGACGTTGACCTGCCTCAGCTGCGCGGGGAACCACTGCTTCAACTTGCCGATCGCGAACTTCGCGACGTCGTTGTGCTTCGCGGTTTCGAGCAACACCATCAACGGGTCGGGCGCGCGCTTCCACGCGGTCTGAAACAACTCGTCGTTGCCGTGAATGATTCGGCTCGAAGTCAGCGGCTGCCACGTCGAGGCCGAGGGCTCGAGGCGGCTCAAGGTGGCCTGGGCGAACACCGGGTACAGCTCGGGCACCGCGCGGGCCAAGTTGCGCAAGTAGCGCCAGGCGCGTCGCTGCAAGTAAACGATGGTGCCTCGGGTGACGGCCGACGTGCTCTGGGGGCTCGAGTCGAGCCGGCCGACGACGGCGCCGAACAGCAGCGCGTCTTGGCGCTCTTCGGCCAACTTGTAGATGCGCTTGAGCCCGCCCCACAGGCCGCGTTGCAGCGGCGCGGTCGCCGCCACCTCGACCAACGCGGTTCGAATGGGCTCGGTGCCTTGCAGGTACAGCTCGACCAAGAAGTCGGCGAGCAGGTAGCGCCCGGCCGGGGCCGGGTCGGTTTGGGTCAAATACCTGCGCCACAACAGCGCAATTTTCATGCGCCGCACGGCTTCACGGGGCTCGTCTTGTGCCTGAGACAACATCGACTCGAACACGTCGGGCGTCAGCGCGCCTTCGGGCACGGTCTCGGGTTCGGGGGTCGGCTGCTGCGCGAAGTGCACGATGGCCTGCGCGAGGTCAGGCGCCTGACCACGAGCCAGCGTTCTCAAGTCATCGAGGGTCAGGTCTGCTTGGTCGGCCACGGGCGGGTCCTCTTTGGGGGCTGGGCGAGCACGCTTACTTTTCGACGTAGCCCTTCTTCGTTTTTTCGCTGATCAGCTTCGCGGCTTCAGCGGCGGCTTTGGCTTCAGAATCGAAGTCTTTCTGGGTCATTTGCCCGTCGGTGCCGATCTTGCCGTAGCGGGTGAAGAAGCTGGTGCCTTCGACCTTGATTTCCCAAAACTTCGACGAGGTGCCTTCGATGAATTCGAAGTACCGCGCCCCACCCTCGCCCGACTTCGACGACTTGCCGCCGCTCGAGTCAGTGGCTGGAGCCGCTGGGGCCTTCTTGGGCGCGGGCGGGGGCGCGGCTTTCGGAGCAGCGTCTTCATTTTCGTCTTCGTCTTCGAAGGGGCTCTTCTTCTTCGCGCTGCTCGCACCGCCGCCGGTCACTTCGACGAACCCTTTGCCCAGCTTCTCGGCGATTTTCTTCTCGGTATTCGAAGTCGCTTCGTCGTCGTCTTCGAACAGTTTCTCGCGCTCTTCGAACGTGCCGAAACGAATTTTCTGTTTCGACCCCGACGTCTCCACTTCCCAGAAGTAGCGGGTGTCGCCATCGGTCATTTCGAATCGTCGGAGGGGCATGGGCGTCGGCTCTTTCTGCACGCGGGCGGGTGAAGGCACTTCGGGTTCTGCGGCGCGGGGCGCGAAGGTCATGGTCACCGCCTGCACCTTGCGAACGGTGGTGCCGGGCTTGGCGGTGCTCTCGAACTTCGCGTCGATGCGCTCCCCCACATAGCTGGGGAAGCGCGGCACGCCGGCGTTCGAGAGTTCTTGATACCGAAAGGTGATGATCGACCCGACCGCGGGCGGCTGTTCGCGTTCAGCGTCACTGAACCCGGTGCCGACGTTGAATTGCGTGCCGTCGGCGAGTTCGACCAGCAGCGCGCCCAGGCGGCCTTTGTGTCGCCCGAGCCCAGGCACGTGCGAAATGACGCGCGCTTCGGCGTCGTGAAAGCTCTTCACCTTGAGCAGCGTGCTCGAGCGGCCGGCTTCGTACTTCGACTTGGGCTGGCGAACCATGAGCCCTTCGCCGCCGAGCGCTTCGACGCGGGCGAGTTCGTCTTTGAGGTGCTGCGTGCCTTCACAGCGGCTGTGCGCGTGGGCCTGCACCCAGGCAATGTCGAGCGCTTTGAGGGTCTGGTCGATGAACGCGAGGCGCTCTTCGAACGTGCCCCCGTGCGACGGCGCGTCGAACACCATGTATTTGAGCTCGCGCCACAGCTCAGACTCGTCTTGGCGTTTGACGATGCCGACGGTGCGCTGAAACAACTTGCGGCCGCCCCACAACTCGCCGTCGAGCGGAGTCGACGGAAACTTTTCGACGAACCACTTCGGCGCGAAGAACTTGTTGCCCAGGCGCGAAATGAACTGCTTGCCGTCCCAGTACGCGCGCACGCCGTCGAGCTTTTCTGAAAGCCACCACCCGGTGAGGTCGACGTCGTTTTCCCACTTGTGGGCGAGCAGCAGCGGCGGCCCCTCTTCGTCATCGGGGGCGGGGTCTTCTCCTGGGGCGGTCTCGCGTTTCGGCTTCGGAGGCCGACCCGACAGTGCGGCCGCTCCGACTCGGGCGGTCTCGGCTTCGTCGCCCCGGTACGCCCGCAAATGCTTACAGGTGCGCCGCTCGATGCCGAGGCTCTGGTGCATCCACGCGGGGCAGGTGCACGAATACACGCCCCCCGAGTTCTTCAACGTGTAGATGGCCGAGCCCGAGCCTTTGACCTGTGCACTGTCACCGTCAGCGATGTCGGCAGTCACGGCGCGTGGTTGTACTCCGGGTGGCTGGCCCGTCGGCACCGAAGAATGCGTCATTGAAGAAAAAACGGGCTTGCGACCAAGGCACCAGCACCCCGGTCGTCACGGAGACACCATGTCGCACAACTCATTGAAACAAGAAGACAAACAGACCTCTCGTCGTTCGGCCATCAAAGCGGCAGGCGGGCTCGGCGCGCTGTTCTTGCTCGCGTGTGGCACGAACGCCTCGTC
>JBGAIY010000131.1:0-17451 GCA_044225205.1 Myxococcaceae bacterium
GGCGGTTTTTTCAGCGCGCTCAAACCCGTGGTTGACCTCTCGTTCGTCGGCCGGGTGTCTGACGCGGAACTCGCGAATGTGCGCTCGGCACTGCCGCGGCTGAACGTGAGCGAATTGACCATCAACGGAGAAGCGCTCGGGCCAGCGTTGCCGCCGCGGCAGCTCTGACGGCACTGCACTGGGTGCGATGCCTTCGTCAGAGGCGCAAACGGTCGACGCGCGGGCTTCGCGCGTCTGCTCCGCGTGATTTGCAGTCACTCGGGCGCGGCGCGCTTTTCTCGGCCAAGGGCCCGCTGACCGGCGGCGCGGGCGAGGCTCGGTTCGAACGAACGACCTGCCCTTGCACCGCAGCACCGCTGGTCGCTTCGTGTCAGCGAAGGGAGCGTGCTTCAGGCCGCGGGAGCGGGCATGGCGACCGGGGTGACCCCGGGTGACGGGGGGCGCACGAGCGACTCGTTCGGCCAGGCGCCGCGCGCCACCGCGAGCCGGCCGATGATGCCGAGAGCCGCGGCGACGAAGAAGTCGAACTGAATGGCCTCGGTGCCCATGTCACCAAACGCCTGGAGCACATACGTCAGCATGATGCACAGGGCCGTCTGGAGGGCGACCCGCTCATCGAAGGTTTGGGCCTTGCGCAGCGCCCTCGCGAACAGAAACGCGGCGACGGCGAGGTAGCTCGTCACGCACGTGAAGCCGACCATGCCGCCGATCCACATGAGCCAGAGAATGGAGTTGTGCCCGATGTGCCCGAAGTTCGACTGGGCGAAGTCGTTCGACGGCAGAAATTCGGTGAAAGCGTGACCGAAGCCTTGGCCGAACAGCATGTCGCGTTCCCACGACTTGAGAATGTTGAAGTTTTCGATGTCGCGCTCGACGTTCGAACTTTCTTCTTCGGTGTCTTCGGGAGGCGCGACGATCGACCGAATTTTTTGCACGGGCCGAAAGACGCCGCCCTTCGCGTTCCACCCGACGGCAAAGTAGATGAGCAGCAGGGGCAACGACGCGACCGCCGCTTGGGTGACGAACCGCTTCATGCGGTGCCTCGGGCTCACGAAATAAATGAAGGTCAGCGAGACGGCGATGTCGACGTAAGCGATGCGGCGGTCGTTGAGCCGCAAGGCGATGCCGACAAACACCATCCACCCCAGGGCGAGGGTGAGGTGTCGCCAGGTCGGCTTTTCCCACAGCACCAAGAAGCAGACGATCGACGCCGTGACGAAAATCATGGTGTCGTTGTGGCCCGTGGTGTGCGGAGGAAATTGGCCCTGCGGGTAAGCGACGGCGTACATGAAAAATGCACCGAGGCACGCCTTGACCAGGCTGCCGACGACCAACACCCCCAACAACCACTTCAAGTCTTTGGGAAATTCGAATGAATGCATGGCCAGCGTGCACACCACGGGCATCATGGCGAGCACCCGAAACTGCCAGAGCGCTTCTCGAAAGATGCCGCCGCGGGCCACGCCGTAGACCAGCAGCCAGACGACGGTCGCTCCCGACAGCAACACCGCGAGCCGCAACACGCGCGGCGCCTGGCCGGTGAGCGGGTCGAGCCTTCGCGCGTGGCTCGAGCGGCGCAGCCGGCGCAAAAACATGAGCCCCAACAGCCCGAGCAGGGCGAATTCGAACCCGGTGAACCAGGCGATGTTCGAAAAGAACAGTTTGCCGGCCGGGTACAAGGGCGAGCGCCACAGGTTGTAATACGGCCGGTCTGACGGGTCGTCGAGCGTGACGACGGCCAGCATGAGCGCCAACAACGGCCACTTGAGCGGCAGCGACCACAGGCCCCACGCGACCAGCGCCACCACGAGCGGAGCCACCGCGATGGCCAGGTTGCCTCGCGAGAGCCCGAACGCGACCCCGGTGGCCACCGCCAGGCCGGTCACGAGCACGACCGCGCCTCGGTTGACGGGGAGCGGCGAGCCCTTCATGTCGACTTGGGCGGCGGCGACCACCGGCAGGCCGACCTCGCGCGTGACGTGGGTGCTCGACATGAGGCGACCGCCGGCAATCGACAGCGCGACCGCGCCCCCGAGCCCCGAAGCGAGCGCGGTGACCAACAACAGCAGCGCGGTGAGCGGCAGGCCGGGGCCGAGTGGTTTTTTGGGGCGCATCGCCGGGGTCACGAGCACGAAGCGCAGCGCGTTCGACCGGCGCATGATTTCAGCGGCGATGTGCTTTTCTTCGGCGCGCACCATGAGGTCGGCCGCCCGTGACTGGTCGCGGCGGAGCTGTTCGACGTCGGCTTCGATCGACGGGGAGCGGTGGCTCGCGGCGGCCGCCGTCAGTTCGTCGCGAATGCGTTCGGCCCGGGTGCCGACCTCGGCCTGAACTCCGGCGAGCTGGTCGTCGAGCGAGCGGGCGACCGCCTCGACCGCTTCGGCGTCGCGGTTTTCGCGCAAGTGCTGGAGTGTGCCGACCGACGCCTCGACCAGGCCGAACGCGACCTCGCGCGACGGCCATTCGACGCCGATGCGAACGTGGTCGTTCGTCACGCCGACGTCGAGCCGTTTGTCGAGCATGGCCACCAGCGCGTCGAGCACGTCTTCGTCGCTGGGCCCGGTGCCGCGAAGCTTTTCGAGCAGGTGGTCTTTGAGCCGCAGCGGCAGCGGCCTGGCGTTTTGCCATTGGTCGACGAGGCCGACCCGCTTCACGAGTGCGACGAGCTGCTCTTTCGAGGTCAACTGTTCGGGCAAGTCGCGCAACGCGTTTCGGGTGTCGGGTACCGCGGCGAACGGGTTGGCCAACCGGTGAATGGTGGTGGGCTCGGCGACGTACAAGTCGGCGTCGACGCGCCACAGCGCCGGCACCGACCACCACACCAAGGCCCCGACGAGGGCGGTCACGAGTGCGCAGAAGCCGGCCGCGCGCCGGTGGCGGCGAAGGGCGACGCGCAAGAACACGTGAGGGCCTCGCGTCTTCACCCGTCGTTACCCGATGCGCGGCACGACGACCCGCAACACGAAAATGAAAAACAGGTTGAACGCCATGACCGAAGCGAGCGCGCGTTTGAGCCCCCGCACGGGGTGGGGGTCGCGGGCGGCGAGAATCGGCAGCGCCAACAACGCAATGACGACCGACATCAAAACGAGTTTGCCCACGGTGCGGTTTCTAGCACGCCCGCGGGCCGAAACGTCGACGTCGACCAGCGCCCGAACGCTGAGCTTTCGAAAGGCTCGGGTTCGGCGTACCGTTCGCCCGTGCGCGCCCGATGAATCTTTTCTCGACTCCAGTCTTTCTCGAAACGGCGGGTGCGCTGTTTCACCCGAAGCGGCGGCGCACCGTCGAGCTGCGCCAGCTCAACGACCAAATGGTGCTGCGGCTGTTGGTGCTCGACGACAAAACGGTCGTGCGGCGCATGCCGTTCTACGACTTTCCACAGCCGCTGACGCCCGGGTCGTACCCGAAGGGCCCCGTGGCCCCGCTGGCCTATTTCCCCCGTACCGTGGTGGCGACGACGGGGGTCGACGTGCCCATGGCCGCGGGGCGCGGCTACCAGCCGTCTCCGTACATTGACTGGTCGTTGTTTTCGTCGTGGGCCGACTTCGAGGCGTTTCACGCGCACCGCCCCCAAACGAAAGCGAATGACTCCGGGCGCCAGGTGCGGCGACTCGAGCGCGAGCTGGGCAAGCTCGAATTCGTCTACGACGACCCGCGGCCCGACGTGTTCGACCGCTGCGTGCGGTGGAAAGCGGCACAGTACGTGGCAACGGGCGTGGGCAACATGTTCGCCGCGCCCGAGAATGTTGAGCTGTTTCGCGAACTGCGCCGGCAAGGCGCGGTGGTCGTCAACAGCTTGTCGGCGGGGTCGACCCTGCTCGCCGTGCACTTCGCGTCGTACAACGACGGCCGCTTGGGGTGGTGGGTGCCGGCGTACGACCCCGCCCATTCGAAATTTTCACCCGGCCGGCTGCTGCTCGAGCGGTTGATGCGCGAGAGCCAAGCGCGGGGCCACCTCGAGTTCGACTTTCTCATTGGCGACGAGGCGTACAAATTCAACTTCGCGACCCACAACCGGGTCATCGGCCCGGTCGGGGTGCCACCGCTGACCGAGCGGGTCGCCGCCGAGTTCAAGGCGCGGGCGAAACAGACGTTGGCCAAGTACCCGAAAGCCTACGAGTTCGCGCGCGAGCTCAAGCGCCGGCTGCGCCCGCAGCCCTGAAGTTCGTTCGGCGCCGGCCAAGTCAAACCGCTGGCTTGCTGAACAAATGTTCGGTATCAAAACACGGCGGCGGCGCGCTTCAGCCGCTAAAGAGACCTCGCCATGGCCGAACCCGACTTCATTTCTGTACGCGGAGCCCGAGAGCACAACCTCAAGGGCGTCACGCTCGACATACCCAAGAAAAAGCTCGTCGTTTTCACGGGCGTGTCTGGCTCTGGCAAGAGCTCGCTCGCGTTCGACACGCTGTACGCCGAAGGGCAGCGACGCTACGTCGAGTCGTTGTCGGCGTACGCGCGGCAGTTCTTGGGCCAAATGGAGAAGCCCAAGTACGACACGATTCGCGGCCTCTCGCCGACCATTTCAATTGAGCAAAAGGCGGCGTCGAACAACCCGCGGTCGACGGTCGGCACCGTCACCGAAGTGCACGACTACCTGCGCGTGTTGTACGCGAACATTGGCATTCAGCACTGCCACAACTGCGGCCGCAAGGTCGGCAAGCAGAGCGCCCAGCAAATTGTCGACGAGATTCTGAAGTCGCCGGCGGGCACGAAAATTCAGCTGCTCGCGCCGATCATCGTCAACCGCAAGGGTGAGCACAAAGACGTGCTGCAAGAAGCGCAAAAGCGCGGCTACAGCCGGGCGCGGGTCGACGGCAAGGTGCGGTCGCTCGAAGAAAAGTTCGAGCTCGACAAGAAGAGCAAGCACGACGTCGAGCTCATCATCGACCGGTTGGTGCTCAAGGCCGACATCAAGTCGCGGCTGACCGACTCGGTCGAGAACGCGCTGCGCGAAGGCAAGGGCGTGCTGATCGTGACCGACGAATCGGCGGCGAAGAGCGCCGACCGCACCATGAGCGAGCTCAATGCCTGCCACCACTGCGGGCTCTCGTTTCCCGAGACGACTCCGGCCAGCTTCAGCTTCAACAACCCGCTGGGCATGTGCACCGAGTGCTCGGGCTTGGGCACCAAACCGGAGATGGACCCCGACCTGATCGTGCCCGACAAGACGCGGTCGATTCGCGACGGCGCGGTCGAGGTGTGGGCTTCGGGAGTCGCCCGCGGAGAGGGGTGGACGGCCGACCTCGTCGACAGCCTCGCGAAGGTCTACGGCATCGACCTCGACACCCCGTGGGACAAGCTGCCCCCCAAGCACCGCGAGGTGCTGCTCTACGGCGCGGGCGGCAAAGAAATCACCATGAAGTGGGGCGAGGCCCGGTGGAAGATGGAGTGGGAGGGCCTGGTGAACAAGCTGATGCGCAGCTTCACCACGACCTCGAGCGAGTCGCAGAAGCAGTACTACATGAAGTTCTTGAGCGAGAAGCCCTGCCCCGCGTGCAAGGGCGAGCGGCTTCGCCCCGAGTCGCGGGCCGTCAAGGTGCACGGGCAGACCATCGTCGACCTCTCGAGGCTCACCATTGCCGAGGCGCTGGGCTTTCTGGGTGAGCTGCCACTGTCGAAGAACGAGGCCACCATTGCCCAAGAGCTGCTCAAAGAAATTCGCAGCCGCCTGAGCTTCTTGGCCGACGTCGGGTTGACCTATTTGACGCTCGAGCGTTCGGCGTCGACCCTGTCGGGCGGCGAGAGCCAGCGCATTCGGCTCGCCTCGCAAATGGGCTCTGAGCTCACCGGCGTCATTTACATTCTCGACGAGCCGAGCATTGGCCTGCACCAACGCGACAACGGGCGGCTCATCGGCACGCTCAAGAAGCTGCGCGACTTGGGCAACACCGTCATCGTCGTCGAGCACGACGAGGAGACCATGGAAGAAGCCGACTGGCTCGTCGACTTCGGGCCGGGCGCGGGAGAACTCGGCGGCGCGGTCGTCGCGGCGGGCACCCCCAAGCAGGTGATGGCGAACACCAAGAGCTCGACCGGCGCGTTTCTGTCGGGGCGCGAAGAAATCGAAGTGCCCGAGCGGCGGCGCCCTTTGGGCAAACAGAAAATCGTCATTGCCGGCGCGCAAGAGAACAACCTCAAGAACGTCGACGTCACCATACCGCTGGGGGTGTTCGTGGCCGTCACCGGCGTGTCGGGGGCCGGCAAGTCGAGCCTGGTGAATGAAATTCTGTACCCGGCGCTCTCTCGCGCCATTTACAAAACGCGCGACATGCCGGGCAAGCACAAGAGCATCACCGGCATCGAGCACCTCGACAAGGTCATCGACATCGACCAGCGGCCCATTGGCCGCACGCCGCGCTCGAACCCGTCGACCTACACCAAGGTGTTCGACTCGATTCGCGAAGTGCTGGCGCAGACGGCCGAAGCGCGCACCTACGGGTACACGCCGGGTCGCTTCAGCTTCAACGTCAAAGGCGGGCGCTGCGAGGCGTGCGAAGGCGACGGCGTCAAGCAAGTCGAAATGCACTTCTTGGCCGACGTGTACGTGCCGTGCGAAGTGTGCGGCGGCAAGCGCTTCAACGACGCCACGCTGCGGGTTCGCTACAAAGGCAAGAACGTGGCCGAGACGCTCGACTTGTCGGTGCGCGAAGCCATGCAGCACTTCGAAGTGCACCGCGACATCATGCGGGTCTTGCAGACGCTCGACGACGTGGGCCTGTCGTACATTCGGCTCGGCCAGCCGTCGCCCACCTTGTCGGGCGGTGAAGCCCAGCGCATCAAGCTCTCGCGCGAATTGGCGAAGGTCGCGACCGGCCGCACGCTCTACATTCTCGACGAGCCGACGACGGGCTTGCACTTCGAAGACATTCGCAAGCTGCTGAAGGTGCTGAACCGGCTGGTCGAAGCGGGCAACTCGGTGCTCGTCATCGAGCACAACCTCGACGTCATCAAGTCGGCCGACTGGGTCATCGACATGGGGCCCGAGGGCGGCGCCGGCGGCGGTTTGGTGTTGGCCGAGGGCACTCCCGAACAGGTCGCCGAGGCCAAGAACAGCCACACCGGGCGTTACTTGAAGCACGTGCTCGAAAAGGGCCGCAAGCAACGCGTCGGTCAGCGCGTCGCGGGGTGAGCGACCGCCCCACCAACCCCGTTCGGTGAAACGGGGTTGCGGCGAGCACAAACTCCGTGGTCTGAAAGTGCCATGCGAAGTCTCGTGCTGTGTGCGTTGATGTGTGTGGTGGCGGCCTGTGGCTCGGTGGGCAACAAGGCCGACGGCGGAGTCACCGGTGGCTCGGTCACTTGGTACAAGAACGTGTTGCCCATCACCCAAAAGCAGTGTGTGAATTGCCACACCACCGGCGGCATTGCGCCGATGCCGCTCGAAACGTACGAGCAGGCGAAGGTCTTCGCGAACACGATGAAGGCCGACACCGCCGCCCACACCATGCCCCCGTGGATGCCGAGCCCCGACTGCGGTGGCCCGTTTCGCGACGCACGGGTGTTGACGCAGGCCGAGATCGACACGTTCGCGGCTTGGGCCGACCAGGGCGCACCCGAAGGCAACAAGGCCGACGCGCCGCCGCCGCCGCAGCCCTTGGGCACGCTCGAGCGCGTCGACGCCACGGTGGCGATGCCCGAGGCCTACACGCCCAACAAGCAGCTCAGTGACGACTACCGGTGTTTCATGGTCGACCCCGGCCTGACCTCGACCAAGCAGCTCGTCGGCTACGACATTCAACCGGGCAACCGCGCGGTCGTGCACCACGTCATTTTGTATTTGGTGAACAAAGCCGACGCCGTGGCCGCCGACACCGCCGAAAGCGGCGCCGGGTGGACCTGCTTTGGCGGCCCCAACATTCAAACCAGCGGCGCCGTCGGTGCCTGGGCGCCAGGCAGCCCGGCCATCACGTTTCCCGCGGGCACGGGCATCACCTTGGAGGCGGGCAAGGTGCTGGCCATGCAGGTG
Source organism: Myxococcaceae bacterium (assembly GCA_044225205.1). Classification (GTDB taxonomy): domain Bacteria; phylum Myxococcota; class Myxococcia; order Myxococcales; family Myxococcaceae; genus JAEUJT01. The sequence continues at coordinate 7,967 of JBGAIY010000131.1, forward strand.
CACTACAACACCGCGGGCGGCGTCGGGTCTGACCTCACGAGCGTCAAATTCATGTACGCGACGAGCGGCGTGACGGGGGCGTACCTGTTGCCCATTGTCGACAAAGACTTTTCGATACCGCCCAACGCGCAGGGGTATTCGCACCAAAAAGACTTTGCCAACCCGGTGAAGCTGCCGCTGCGGCTGTGGGGGTTGTTGCCGCACATGCACACCAAGGGGCAACAGATTGTGCTGTCGACGAGCGGAGGCGCCGCCGACACCTGCTTGGTCGACATACCCAAGTGGGACTTTCACTGGCAGCAGCAGTACTTTCGACCGACCGCGTACAACTTCGGCGCCAACGAGACCCTGCGCATCGCGTGCAAGTGGAACAACCCCACTTCGCGAACCGTGACCTGGGGCGAAGGCACCGATGACGAAATGTGCTTCGCCTACGTCTACGCGACGTTCTGAGCGAGCGCGCCGCTGAAGTCGCTCAGGGCGTCGCGGTCAACGACAGGGCGCTGACCGAAGACCCCTGGTCGGGGTACGCACGGTCGGCGAACAGCAGGTGCGCCGTCAGTTGCAAGACGTACTCACCGGTGACATCGGCGGTGAAGGTGGCCACCGACTCGTCGGGGTAGGCGTATTGCCAGTCGCGCGAAAACGTCGCCACGCCATTCGAGAACACCTGCGCCAAGCTGTTCACGGGGCGCTTGGTCAACGACCAGCTGTACGACATGGCCGCCCCGTTTCGGTTGGCGAACAAGGGCAACCGCAGCGACTGACCCCGCTTGAGCACCACCACCCCTCCGGCGTGCACGCGAAACGGGCCCTGAGGGTCGAGGCAGTCTTCTTTGTTGGTCGGGTCAACGACGACGCAATACTTGGGGTCACACGCGTCGCCCAAGCGGTCTTGGTCGCTGTCTCGCTGGTCGCGGTTCTTCACCGTCGAGCAGTTGTCGGCCACGTTCAGCACCCCGTCGTCGTCGAGGTCGCGGTCGCACACGTCACCCTGCCCGTCGCCGTCGGTGTCGAGTTGGTTGGAGTTGGCCGCCGACACGCAATTGTCGACCAGGTCGCCCACGCCGTCGGTGTCGACGTCGGGGTTGCACCCGGCCACGACGTGGCCTTGGCCGTCGGTGATCAACTCGTTCGGCACATGAGACATTGCCGGGCAGAGGTCTTCGACGTTGGGAAAACCGTCACCGTCGGAGTCGGTGTCGCACACGTCGCCCTTCGCGTCGGAGTCGAGGTTGGCTTGCGACGGGTTGGCGACATTCGGGCAGTTGTCGACCTGGTTGGCGAACGTGTCACCGTCGAGGTCGCTGTCGCACGGGTCGCCCAGGGCGTCGCCGTCGGTGTCGAGCTGCGTGGAGTTCGACGCCTCCGCACAGTTGTCGCACGCGTTGCCCACGCCGTCGCCGTCGCCGTCGAGCTGGTCGCGGTTCGAAGCGAAGGGGCAGTTGTCGGTGGCGTCGGGGGCGCCATCGCCGTCGGCGTCTTCAACGTAGGTGAGCAAGCGCGCGTCTTGCGAGTAGCGGGCCCACGCCCCAGCGTCGACCGGGCCCAGGCTCACGACCGGCGCGCAGTCGGCCGCTCCGCACTCGGGGTTGCCATTGAACGGGTCAACCGTCTTCGACGGCTCGACGCCACGGCCTTCGAGCTCAATGGTGAGGGGGCCGTTGCTCGCCGTCGACACCACCGTCAGCTGGGCCGAATAGCGCTTGACCTGAGTTGGAGAAAACACCACCCGCACCGCCAAGGTCTCGAGGCTGGCCACCGCTGTCGACGGGCCGGTGGCGACGAACGCGGCCGAGTCGGGGCCCGAGACCGACACCGACGTAATCGTCACGGGCGAGAGCCCGGCGTTGAGCAACCCAAGGCTCTGCTGGGGCGCCAGACCCAGGTTGATGGCGCTGCCGAACTCAGGGCCGAAGCTGAGGCGCGTTCGGTCGGGCAGCAGCACTCCGGCGTCGCTCTGAACCGTGGGCGCGTAAACGCAGGTGTGGCCGACACAGCTCGCGGTCGCCCCGGGTCGCACCGAACAGTCGAACCGGTCGACACACTCGAAAAAGCCGCCGTCGAGCTCAACCGTGGCCCCACCGTCGCTGGCGGAGGTACCTGCATCAGGGGCGCCCCCGTCGGCACCCGCGACCGCGCCACCGTCGTTCGGCGCGCCACCATCACCCAGCGGCCCGCCGTCAGCGCTCGCAGCCGCGGTGCACCGCGCCGCTGCACAGACAAAGCCGCTCAGGCAGTCGGCTTGGGTCTGGCAGCGGTCTTTTTCGTCAGTGATGTTGAGGCAACCGGTGCCGCCCACCAACACCGTGAAGACACTCAAGATTTTAAGTTTTTGCACGTTCGTACCGCCAGGGTCAGGAGTGGTCTTCGCTCTCTACGCACCAGACCGAAAAACGGGCCGCGGGTCTCAAAAGAAAAGGCGCTACGGAGCGACGACGAAGTCTTTGACGACCGCCATGTGCTGCATGTTGGTGGCCGCGCTGTCAGAAGCGAGGGCCGGAGCCAACTCCGCAATGGGGTTGTAGACGCGGGTGTCGACCACGAGGCCTCCGCTGTATTGGCCGGTGCCGGCGGCGACGGGCACCTGCAGGGCGAACAGGCAACGCGAGGCCAGCACCCAGTCGTACGGCTTTTGACGGCTGGCGTTGGTGCCGGTGACGCCCGCTTGGTCGGCCGGGTGCGGGCCCACGGTCTCGAGGCGGGCCGCGAGGGTCGAGAGGGCGGCTTCGGTGCGCGAGTCGGTGTTGAAGTCGCCCCCGACGACCAAGAAGTCGGTCTCGGGTACCGAGGCGTTCAGAAAGCCAATCAGCGCCTGGGCTTCAGAATTGCGGTAGCTCGCCCCCTTGGTCAGCAGGTGCGTCGAGACCACCCACAGGTCGCGAGGCCCAGGCAAGTCGACGTGCGCCCAGGTGAAGGCGCGGTTGTCGACCTCGGGGTCGACCCAGTCGCCCGAGCCGAGAATGGGCCAGCGAGAAATGACCCCATTCGGTATCGACCCGAAGCCGCCGCGAGACCAGAACATGCCCGCGTCAGACGTGGTGTCGAGCGAGTTGGCGAACGCGCCGAGCTGCGAATCGGTGTTCGACGAATAGTTGAACTCCTGAATCATGACGATGTCGGGGTGAAGGCCCTGCAAGATGCGTTGGCCTTCACCCGGGTCGTACGACTGGCCGTTGCCGCTCGAAATGTTCGCCGCGACGACGCGCAGGTGAAACGGCGCACCGACCCCAGAAGGGGCCGGGCATGCCGGGCCGGCATCGAACGGCGACCCGCCCGCGTCGCGCGCGCCCGCGTCGAACGACCCTGCGTCGAGCCGCCCCGCGTCAACCGGGTCAGCGCCAGCGTCGGCGAACGCACCGGAGTCGGGCGGGCCGGCGTCGGGTTGGCCAGCGTCGTCTCGCGAAGCGCCGCCGTCGGGCCCGCCGGCGTCTTGACCGGGCGCCGGCTGGCACTGCCCGCCCGTGCACACCGAACCGGCCGCGCAGTCGGCTTGGTTCTCACAGCCAGAATTGCCTCCGATGACGGTGAGGCACCCCACACCGACCGAAGCGACCGCGACGACACCGAAGAACCGAAAATGCCACACGGAGGGAGCCGCCTTGTTCGCCGAGTTGGCTCGAACTGTTCATCGAATGTCGCTTGGGGTCAATGCGTTGGTCGCTCGGCGGGCGCACTGTGGGCCCAACCCTCACCGGAGCCACCCGAATGTCACGAACCGTCTGCCCCGCCGTCGTCGCTGCTTTGACCTTGGTCGTCACCTCGAATTGCGCGGGCGGTGCCCCGCCGTTCGACGGCCTCGACCCGACTCCGGAGATACACGCGCCCGACCACAGCCCGGTGGCGGTGCTGCAAGCGCGCATCAAAGCGTCGAACGCGCACGACCTGGCGGCCTGGGAGGCCTTGCACACCGAAGACTGCGTGCGCACCGCCCCCGAGCTGACGCAGCCGATTCGGGGCCGAGCGGGCATGCGCGCGGCGCTGGAGCGACTCCAACACGCCGTGCCCGACTACCATGTGTCGCTCATTCGGGCGGTGTCGTTCGGGCCGTGGGTGGCCGCCGAGCTGCGGGCTTACGGCCAAATGCAGCACTGGCTCGAAACGGCCGACGGCAGCCACGTACCTCCGACGGGCAAGCGCTTCGCCCAAACCTGGTCGGCGTTCATTCGTCTCGAAAACGGCCGCATCGCCGAAATTCACGAGCAGTACGACCAGACCGACTTGACCGACCAGCTGATGGGCAAGACCGCCCCGAAGCCCTGGTAGTCACAAGCCGCTGAGGCCTTCGACCGGGCCCTTGGCCGCGGCCAACAGGTCGAGTGCGTGGTCGAGCGCCGCCTGGTTCGGAGCCACGATGACGTACAGCCATTCACCATTCGGGCGGGGCTTGCCGAGCAGCGCTCCGCCTTTCGCTTCGCGCAGCGACTTTTCTTCAGTGGCCGAAATGAGCCCCTTCTTCGCCAGTTCGCCCAGTGCCGCAGCCGGCACGACGAACACGCCGGTACCGTGCCCGGCCGCGTACCAGGCGTCGACTTCTGGTTCTTCGGGCAACCCGACGACCGACGAAGCCGAGTTCACGTGAAAGCGCGCATGCAGCGCCGCCCGCGCGTCGAACGAGAGCCGCTGGTCGGCGAAGAGCAGCACCTCGAACATGGCCAGGCGGGGCGCCGCGAGCTCGGCTCCGTATTCTTTGGCGAGCAGCTCGACGTAATGGTCGACGAAGTCGGCGTTCGCGAGTGACCCGTTCGCCGGCACGGCGGCGGCCAACCAGGGGTAGAGCGCCTTGGCCGCGCGGTCGATGTCGGCGTCGGCGTAAAAGCCTTGGGGTTTGGCCAGCCGGCGGTTGAAGTCGTCGCGGTTCGCCGCGGCCGCCATGAGGCCGTTGCCGAGCGCGGTGGCGACGGCTTCGTCGAACAAGCGAAACGCGCCAATCGCTCCGGGCGTCTTCGAATGAACGAACCGGTCTTGCATCGCGGCAACGGTTGGAGGCCGCGCCATGAGGTAAAAATAGTGGCACAGCTCGTGCGCCACGACGTCGATTCGCTGGTTGGGCTTTTCGGAGGGGGTCACTTCAATGAGCGACACGCCGTCGACCTGTTCGGCAAACGAATGCGGCCGTTCACTTTCAGGTCGGTCGAGCACCAAGAACGGCAGCGCCCGCTCGGTGCTGACGTCGGCGTCGTAGAAGCGCTGAAAGTGGCTTAACAAGCTCAGCACGTCGAGCCGCCGAAGCAGCTTCTGAAGCTGCGCGGCGAAGGCGTCACCGCTCTTGGCCTGCGCCTCGTACCACGCCCGAAAACGCGGTTCGAAACGCTTGATGACGTGGGTCGCCGCGTCACGGTCGGAGGGCTGCATGAGCAGGTCGAGCCGAGAGGCCAGCTCGTCGACCGACGTCGCGAGCAACGCCGCTCGCCGAATGCTGCCGTCGATGCTCAGCCGCCCACCCCGCCACCCGAGGGGAAACTCGCTGGTTTGCGGGAGTTCGACCGACTGCGCGTACCTCGAACGAACCTCGCGCCAGGTGGTCAGCGCGGCCCGGTCTTCGTCGCTCGTCAAGAAGCGGCTTTGCCACAACGGCTCGTAGGCCTCGCGGCTGCACGAGGTGATGGCGCCGCTCACACAGTCGAGCTGGTACACCAAATTCGGCAGTTCACGGTGAACCACCTCGAGTTTCAATACCGCAGCGTGCGCCGCGGCGCTCACCGCGACGACCACCAACACCGCAACCCGGTTCATGTCGTTCGCTCCCGGTTCTCACCCGCCCACCAACACACGCGGGGCGACTTCATTTCGGTCGCCCCGCGCCAAGCCCAGCTCACATCGTCATGAAGTCGTGGCCACGAACGGTCTTGCGGCCGTTCGCCTTGGCTTGGGCCGCGGCCTGCTGCAGCAACCAGTACACGGAGCCATTGAGCGCTTCGAGGGCATCTCCGGCCTTTCTTTGCGGCCATGGCGCTCTCCAAGAATGTTGGGAGGAATTTCCCGCGCGAGAATCTAGGCGGCCGTTTCGAGAAAAACCGCCGCGAATTGAAATCGACCAAGACGGTGAGACGAAAAAAGCCCGGCTGCGCTCTTGGGTGATGGGCCGACAACGGAGCGGGAGTGATGCATGAAAGCGCGTGACGCACTGTGGTTGGTGCTCGCATTGATGTCGTGTGGGCGTTCACCCGAGGTGGAGGCAGCCGAAGACGCCGACGACCTGCTGAACGTGTTGCTGTCGGAGGCCACGCTCATTCGGGTGTTGACCAAGACAGACAACCGGTCGTTTTCATTGAGCAATGACGAACGGGCGGCCCTGCAAGCCGCCGAGGTTCAAGCCGCTTTCACTGCGGGCTGCTCGCGGGCGACGCCGCTCGCGTCGAACTTCGGCAGCGGCGTGTCGTACGCGTTCTCCAATTGCGTGGGGCCGTATGGGCTCCGTCGTGTCTCGGGGGCGGTGCAAGTGACCTCGTTCAACCCGCCAGCGGGGCAAGCGAGCACCACCTCCAGGCTCGAAAGTCGGCTGCTGACCGCGACGAGTCAACGGTACGGGAGCACGGCGGCCATGCCCATCGTCGACGTGAGCACGCGTGTCTCGCCGGGTGTCACCGCCATGACGTTCTCGAATGGTGACACGAGCCTCATTCGAGTGCGTGACGGCGCGACCCTCGAACGAACGAACGAGTTCGCCGAGGTCGTCTTCGAAGAAGAGACCGATTGCGTCTTGGTGCGGGCGAGCTGGCAGAGCCGGCGTCAGGGCCGGGCCGGTTCGTCTCACAGCGGGCTCACGAACACACGGGTCGTGCGCTACCGGCGGTGCGTCGGCTGCCCCCTCAGCGGAGCGGTGGTCAACACGGTCGTCGACGAGCCGGCGCTCGCCGTGGCGTACGAGGTGGGTCGAGCGTCGTGGCACAGCGCGACCGCGGAGGGTGGTTTTTCGCCCGCTTGCACCGGGTCTGGCGAGGAGGGCCAAAGGTGATCATTTCGAGCGAGCGTCGCGGGCAAAGTGCGTTACAAGCAACGCCATGAGCTACACGGTTCTCGCGCGAAAGTACCGCCCGCAGGCATTCGAAGAAATGACCGGGCAAGAGCACGTCGTTCGCACCATCGAGAACGCGATCAAGCTCAACCGGGTTGCGCACGCGTACCTGTTCGCGGGCCCGCGCGGCGTGGGCAAGACCACCGCCGCCCGGTTGTTGGCCCGGGCGCTCAACTGCGAAAAGGGGCCGACCGCGAGCCCCTGCGGCGAATGCCGGGCGTGCACCGAAATTCGCGACGGCACCAGCGTCGACGTGGCCGAAATCGACGGTGCTTCGAACAACGGCGTCGAGAACGTTCGCGAAATTCGTGAGAACGCGAAGTACCTGCCCCAGCGCGACCGCTTCAAAATCTACATCATCGACGAAGTGCACATGCTCTCGCAGGCGGCCTTCAACGCCTTGCTCAAGACACTCGAAGAGCCGCCCGGGCACGTGAAGTTCATTTTCGCCACGACCGAAGCACACAAGCTGCCTGACACCATTTTGTCGCGGTGCCAGCGCCACAACTTTCGGCGCATTTCGGCGGCGGCGATGTTGAAGCGCCTCAAAGAAATCGCCGTGAAAGAGGCGGTCAACGTCAGCGACCTGTCGCTCTCGCTCATCGTTCGCCAATCAGAAGGCGGCATGCGCGACGCGCTGTCGCTGCTCGACCAAGTGCTGTCGGCCTGTGGTGATTCGCCGAATGACGAAGCGGTCGCCGAAGCGCTCGGGGCCATTGACCGAACGGTGGTGCACGCGTTCGCCACGGCGCTGGTGAAGCGCGACGCCTCGTTGCTGCTGACGAAGACCGAAGACATGTGGAACCGCGGCGTCGACCTGCGGCGCTTGGCCGAAGACATCGCGTTTCATTTGCGACACCTGTTCGTCGCCAAGGCGACGGGCGCCGCTCCCGACGAATTGGCCGACGCCGAGAAGGAGGCGATTGTCGCGCTCGCCCGCGAAGCCGACGCCGCCCAGTTGGCGCGTCTGTTCGACGTGGTGCATTCGAGCGTGTGGGAAATTGCGCGCGCCCCGCAGCCCCGACTGGCATTCGAAATGACGTTGCTCAAGGGCTTGCATTTGGCGCCGGCTGCGTCGTTGCCCGAGCTCATTTCTCGGGTCGAACGCTTGGCCACGGGGGCCGCCAGTACTGCTTCTCCGAGTGCCGGGGCGCCTGGAGGTCGCCCCGGTTCGTCGACCTTTCGCGCCTGAAGCCAGCAGGGCCCAACCGACGCACGACCGAGGTGGTACGCCGCCTGCTCCCGCCGCTCCGGCGAGCGGGGCGTCTCCGGTGCGCGCGTCGTCGGGTGGCACGAGCGCTTCGTCGGCGCCACAGACCAACCACTCTTCGAGCGCCCATCGAGCGGGCTCATTGGCGGCACCGGCCGGCCCGAATGCGAGCGGTCATCACGCGGGCCCATCGCCATCAGCGACCGGCGTGGCTTCGAGCGCCCCTCGCGCGGGCTCATCGGCGGCGGCCGGCCCCAACGCGAGCGGACCTCACGAGGGGCCAACGCCATCAGCAAACGGGCCTCGCGCCGGCTCATCGGCGGCGCCGGCCGGCCCCAACGCGAGCGGACCTCACGCGGGGCCGACGCCATCAGCAAACGGAGCTGGCGCGGGCTCATCGGCGGCACCGGCTGGCCCGAATGCGAGCGGTCATCACGCGGGCCCATCGCCATCAGCGACCGGCGTGGCTTCGAGCGGCTCATCACCCTCAGCGCCCGGCCTCGCTTCGAGCGCCCCTCGCGCGGTTTCGACGGGCGTCGCTTCAAGCGCCCACCACGCGGGCTCGGGGGCATCTGCGACCGAGGTGCCGTCGAAAGGCCCTCCGCAGGCACCACTGGCCAGCGCTTCACCTTCTGGAACGACGCCCGCCGCGCCGTCGACGAATGTCGAGGTGCGGCTGATCAACCGGGTTTTGCCCAGCGCCCCGGCCGACCCGGTCGACGTGCCCGACGACCCCGACGAGCGGCTCTTCACGCCCGAGGGCAGCGCCGAAGGGTGCGCGTCAGGGGAGTGCCTGCCCGAGACCGCTCCGGTACCGTCGCCCTCGGTCGCTCCGGCCGCACCGAAGGCGCCAGCGACCGAGCTCGAAAAGTGGAAAGCCGCGGTTGACTTGTTGCGCGCGCAGACGCCGCGCCACGGCAAGTCGCTCAGCTACGCGCGGGTGTTGGGCTTCACGCCCGAAGGGGTGCGCGTCGCGTTTCCTCCCGACGCAGCGTTTCACCGCACGACGGTGTTGGGCATCAGCCGTGCACTCGTTGAGGCCTCGCTGTCGAAGATCTTCGGCAAGCCCACGAAAATCATTGAAGAAACCAACACTTCGGTGGCGCAGGCCGCCCCGAAATCGCTGGCCGAGGTCGAAGCGAGCGACCGCCAAGTGCGTGAAACTTCAATCGACGGCAAGGTTCGGCAGCACCCGGCGGTGCGCAACGTCATTCGCTTTTTGGGTGGGTCGATCGAGCACATTCAATACCTCGAGCC
>JBGAIY010000132.1:0-18503 GCA_044225205.1 Myxococcaceae bacterium
CTTTCGTCGCCCGACCAGTCGTCACCCATTCGGCGCGGCATTTTCGTGCTCGACAAGTTGATGTGCCAGACCCCGCCACCGCCGCCGGCGGGCGCGAACATCACCCCGCCCACGGTCACCTCGACGGGCACGACCCGCGAGCGCTTCGCCGAACACAGCAAGTCGGCCGGGGGGCCCGCGTGTCCCCAATTCATCGACCCCCGGGGCTTCGGGTTCGAGCACTTCGACGGCATCGGCCAGTACCGAGAGCTCGACAACGGCCAACCGGTCGACGCGTCGGGCGAAATTGTGACCGCGGGAGAAGACGCCTTGGTCGGCCCCTTCACTGGGGCGACCGAGCTGAGTGCGCGACTCGCGCAAAGCCGGCAGGTGCATGACTGTTTTTCTCAAGAATGGCTGCGTTTTGCGTTGGGCCGCGCCATCGGCTCGGGAGACGCGTGCACGGTGCAGCAAGTGCAAACCGACTTCATGAAGAGCGGAGGCAGCATCGACGAGTTGCTGCTGGCCATCGTTCGGTCTGATTCATTTCGAACCCGGCCCGTGGAGGCCACGCCATGAGCCGCCGCCCGTTGAGCCGTCGAATGGTGTTGCGCGGCGCCGGCGGCATTGCCGTGGCGTTGCCGTTGTTGGCGCACGCCGACCCCGCGCCCCCGCCGAAGCGCTTCGTCTTCTGTTACCAGCCCAACGGCGTGTACACGCCCACCTGGTTTCCCACGGCGGGGGCGACCGAGCGCGACTTCACCCTGGGCCCGTTGCACCAAGCCCTGGCCCCCTACCGCGACGACGTGATGTTCTTTTCGGGCGTCGACATGAAGGTGGCGGTGAGCGGCCCCGGCGAGCAGCACCAACGCGGCATCGGCGCGGTGCTGACGGGCTCGAAAATCAACACCGGCAGCTTCGTCGGCAACGACGGCACGAAAGCGGGCTGGGGCAGCAGCCTGTCGGTCGACCAAAAGCTCGTGGGTCTCATCGGCCAGACCCGGGTGCCGAGCCTGCAGCTGGGCATCAACTCGCGCGAACGCGACGTCAGTGGCTGCGTCAGCTACGCGGGCTCCGACCAGCCCCTGTTGCCGCAGAACGACCCGCGGGTGACCTTTCGAAACCTCTTCACCGATTCGGGCATGGGCCCGGTCGACGAAATCGAACGCATTCGCCGGCGGCGAGCGTCGGTGCTCGACGCGGTGCTCTCGCAGCTGAACCAACTCAAGACCAAGGTGGGCGCGGCCGAGAAGCAGCGCCTCGACGCGCACTACACCAAGGTGCGCGACTTGGAGACGCGCTTGACCGCGTTGCCACCCGGTACCTGCGCGGCGCCGGCCGAGCCCGGCAGCCTGGCCTACGACACCGAAGCCGCCATGCCCGACGTGGCGAAGCTGCAAATCGACCTGCTCCTGATCGCCTTTGCGTGCGACTTGACCCGCATTGCCACGTTGATGTTCAGCGACGCGAAGAACCACATCGCCCTGCCGTTCATCAACATCACGTCAGACATGCACAACCTGACGCACTTGACCGACCCCCAGGTCGGCACGCGCGACCAGTGGCAGTCGGCGCAGTTCGCGTCGATTCTCGGTCAGCTCAAAAGCAAGCAAGACGCCGACGGCTCGAGCCTGCTGAAGAATTCGCTCGTGTTCTGGGGCAGTGACGTGTCGCGCGGGGCGACGCACTCACACGACAACATGCCCTTCGTGGTGGCGGGTGGCGCCACCGGGTGGCGCATGGGGCGGTACGTGAGCTTCAACAGCCAGCCCCACAACAACCTGCTGGTTTCGATGCTGCAGGGGTTCGGCGCCGACGTGACGACGTTCGGCGACCCCGCGTTCTGCACGGGGCCGCTCAGTGGGCTGACGTAGTCTTTCGCACCATCACTGCTCGGGGAGCGGCTGCGGCCCGGGAACGATGTGGGCAATGTCAGGGTCGACGTCGTTGGGCCCGCGCTTCGGGGCGTCGTCTTTCTGCTTCTTTCGTTCGACCCGGCGCGCTTCTTTTTCACGGCGGTGGTCGAGGCGTTCAAGTTCGCGTTGGCGCTTGTTTCGCGGAGGCTGCATGGCGTTCTCCCTAAAGTTTCTGGGGCTTTCTTGCTTTTCGAGATCACAGCTAACTGTCGCCGCAGGCGATGTCCACCTTGTGGCGCCGAGGTAGAATTCGGCGCCGCCAGGCCCTTGAAACTCCAATGAATGCGGGCACTCAGCCGCGCACCACGCGTTCAACCGGGTGGGGCGCGGGGGGTCTTGCGTTCGGGCCTACACGTCGAGCTGCTGCACGTCTCCGGCTCGCTCCATGATGAACTGAAAGCGGGCCGACACGTCTTTGCCGAGCAGGTCGTTGATGGTGCGGTCGGTTTCAAGCTCGTTGTCGATCATCACCTTGAGCGCAATGCGGCGCTTGGGGTCGAGCGTGGTGGCCTTGAGGTCGTCGGCGGTCATTTCACCCAGACCTTTGAAGCGCATGACGTTGGGCTTGGCGTTGCCCTTGACCTTCTCTTTGATGATGCGGTCTTTTTCTTCGTCGTCGAGCGCCCAGAACGTCTCTTTGCCAATGTCGACCCGGTAGAGGGGCGGTTGGGCAATGAAGACGTGGCCTTGCTCGATGAGCTTCTTCATTTGTCGGTAGAAGAAGGTGAGCAGCAGCGTCGAAATGTGCTGGCCGTCAGAATCGGCGTCCATCAGCAGAAAGATTTTGCCGTAGCGTAGCCGCGTGGGGTCGGTTTCGAGGCCGAGCCCACAGCCGAGCGCGCTCGCAATGTCTTGCAGTTCTTTGTTGCCGGCGACCTTGTCGGTCGACGCTTGCTCGGCGTTGAGCACTTTGCCACGCAGCGGCAAAATGGCCTGGGTGCGCCGGTCGCGGCCCTGCTTGGCCGAACCACCTGCGGAGTCACCTTCGACGATGAACAGCTCGCTCTCGTTGGGGTCGTTCGACGAGCAGTCGGCCAACTTGCCCGGCAAATTGAGGTGACGAACCGGAGACTTGCGAATGACGGCCTGCGACGCCGCGCGTGACGCCTCGCGTGCCCGGGCCGCCAAAATGATGCGGGCGACCACGGCCTCGGCGATCGACTTGTTGTCGTTGAGCCACTTTTCGAGCGCGGGCCGCACCACGTTGTCGACCTGCGCCTGCACTTCGGCGTTGTTGAGGCGGTCTTTCGTTTGGCCCTGAAACTGGGGTTCGACGACGTAGGTGCTGAGAATGCACGTCACCCCTTCGCGAATGTCGTCGGCGGTGAGCGTCACGCCCTTGGGCTCGAGCCCGTGCGTCTCGATGTAGTTGCGAACCGCTTTGACGACGCCCGCCTTGAGCCCGGCTTCGTGCGTACCGCCGTTCTTGGTGGGTATGCCGTTGACGTAGCTTTTGACGTACTCGTCGGTCGACTCGGTCCACGCGAGGGCGAGCTCGAGGCGAATGCCGTTTTCGTGAGCCTTGTAGAAAGGCGCCGAACCCACGGGTATGAGCGCTTTGCCCCGCTCGGTAATGAGCTTGCTGATGTACTCGGCAATGCCGCCGTCGTGCTTGTAGGTCACCTCGACCTTGGGCGACTGGGTCTCGTCGATGAAGACGACCTCCATGCCCTTGTGCAGGTAGCTCTTCGACTCGAGCCGCTCGCGAATCAACTCGGCGTCGAACTTTTGCTTGGCACCGAAAATTTCGGTGTCGGGCGTGAAGGTGATTTTCGTGCCGGTGCCTCGGGCGTTGCCCAACACCTTCAATTTGGAGCTGGCCTTGCCGCGGGCGAAGTTCTGTTCGTGCAACTTGCCGTCGCGCTTGACCTGCACCGACATGTCGCTCGACAGCGCGTTGACGACGGAGCTGCCGACGCCGTGCAGACCGCCCGAGTGCACGTAGTTTTCTTTTTCGAACTTACCGCCCGAGTGCAACACGGTGAGAATGACCTCGAGCGCCGGCTTCTTGTACTTCGGCATCAGGTCGACGGGTATGCCGCGGCCGTCGTCGTCGACGGTCACCGAGCCACCGCCCTTGTGCAACGTCACCTCGATGCGCGACGCGTGCCCGTTGATGACTTCGTCGACCGAGTTGTCGACAATTTCCCACAGCAGGTGGTGGTAGCCGGTGGCGTCGGTGCCGCCAATGTACATGGCGGGCCGCTTGCGCACGGGCTCGAGGCCCTCGAGCACCTGAATCTGACTGGCGTCGTAATTCTTTTTAGCCACGGGTCATTTCTCCTTCTTGTCAGACTTGGTTGGCTTCTCGTCTTTGTCTTTGGGCGCCTCGGGCAACGCGAGCACTTCGAGCGGCCGCTTGACCGACTTCACGCTGTCTTTCTTCGACATTTCACGGCCCTTGCCGGCCCGGCTGGTCACCTCGTACTTGCCGGGAGACAGCTTGAGCGTACGCCCCTTCGCGGTCTCGAGTTCGATTTCGGCGTCTTTCTTCGACGTGCACAAGAACGCAGTCACTTCGTCGTCGGGCGAAAGCTTGATGACCGTCACGCCCTTGCCGGGCCCCGACAGCTCGTTGATCTCATTCGCTTTGCAGACCAGGGCGAAGGTCTTCTTCGAGACCACGGCGAGCAGGTCACGGTCGCCGCACGGCATGGTGCCGATGAGCTCGTCTCCGCTCGAGGGCCGCGCGTACCGACGGCCGGCGCGGGTCGACACCTCTTTGTGGGGTTCGAGCGCAAACCGCAGGCCGAAACCGCGCTTCGACACGGCGATGAACTTCTCGGGCACCGGCAAGCGGGGGTCGAGCGAACGGGCGCCGACAATGCGCTCGCCGTCGTCGAACTTGAACAGCTTCTGCACGGGGTCGCCGTAGCCGGTCGACGCCGGCACGTCGTTGTACCGCGTGACGTAGGCCGTGCCCGCGCTCGAGAAGAGCACCAAGTTCGACTTGAGCGAGCCCGACAACACCGCCATCAGTTCGTCGCCTTCGCGCATGCGGGTGGTGGTGGGGTCTTTGAGCTCGCGCACCCGCTTGACCCAGCCGTCTCGGGTGATGACGACTTGGCAGTCTTCGTCGGCGATGAAGGCGTCTTCGTTGTATTCGACCTCTTCGATGGCGCCGCCAATTTTCGTGCGGCGCTTGTCGTCGTACTTCTTGCGAATTTCGACGAGCTCGTCGCGAACGACGGCCCAGCGGGCGCTGTCTTTTTTGAGCAGCTCGGCGATGCGCTTGGCTTCGGCGCGCTTCTCTTTGAGCTCTTTCTGAATGACCAGAATTTCGAGGCGCGCGAGCTTGTACAACTTCATTTCCAAAATCGCGTCGACTTGCTCTTCGCTCAGTTTGAACCGCGCGATCAACTTCTGCGCGGCGTCGGCCTTGCCGTCAGACTTGCGAATGATTTTGATCATTTCGTCGAGGGCGTCGTAGACCTTCTCGAAGCCCTCGAGAATGTGCAGCCGGGCCTTGAGCTGGCCCAGTTCGAACTCGAAGCGCTTCGTGACGACCTCGAAGCGAAAGTCGAGAAAGTGCTGCAACATGTCTTTCAAGTTCAACCGGCGCGGCGTGCCGACTTCGGGGTTGTCGGTCGGCACGAGGCACGTCAAGTTGACGTTGAAGTTCGAAGCGAGCGGCGTGTGCTTGTACAGGTAGGCCATCACCAGCTCGGGGTCGGCCTCCTTCTTGAGTTCGAGCACGATGCGCACTTCTTTGGTCGACTCGTCGCGCACGTCGACCAAGGGGGCCAGCTTGCGCTCGCGAACGATGTCACCGATGCGCGCCACCAAGACCGACTTGTTCACGGCGTACGGCACCGACGTGACGATGATTTGTTGGCCGCCGCGGGCGCGGTCTTCGAGCTTCCACTCTCCGCGCAGGCGCAGGCTGCCCTGGCCCGTTTCGTAAATGTCGCGCAGCTCTTTCTTCGAATTGAGCAGCTGCCCCCCGGTGGGAAAGTCGGGCCCCTTCACCCACTTGAGCAGGTCTTTGGTCTCGAGCTTCTTGTCTTTGATGAGCTCGACGCAGGCGTCGAGCAATTCGCCGGCGTGGTGGGGCGGCACGTTGGTCGCCATGCCGACGGCGATGCCGGTGGTGCCGTTCATGAGCAGCTGCGGCACCCGCGACGGCAACACAATGGGCTCTTGCCGGGTCGAATCGAAGTTGGGCCGAAACTCGACGGTCTTGCTGCCGAGTTCTTCGAGCAACTCTTCGCCCAAGCCCTCGAGGCGACACTCGGTGTAACGCATGGCGGCCGGAGAGTCGCCGTCGATTGAACCGAAGTTGCCGTGCCCTTCGATGAGCGGGTAGCGCAGTGAAAAGTCTTGGGCCAAGCGAACGAGCGCGTCGTAAATCGACGAGTCGCCGTGCGGGTGAAACTGGCCCATGATCGTACCGACGACGTTGGCGCACTTGCGGTACTTGGCGTCGTGGGTCACCCCGTCTTGCCACATGCCGTACAAGATGCGCCGCTGCACGGGCTTGAGGCCGTCGCGCACGTCGGGCAGCGCGCGCGCGGTGATGACCGAGAGCGCGTAGTTGATGTACCGACGCCTGGCTTCGACCGCCAAAGAAATGGGGCGCTCGTTGCGCTCACCGCCTCCGGCACCGCCGTCGCCGCCACCGCCGCGGCCGCCACGGCCGCCTTTGCCACGCCCACCGGCCTCGCTCGCGCTTGCTTTGGCCTTCTTGCCACGGGTCTCAGCTTCGTCGACCATGCTCATTTGTTCAGTCACGTGCCCTTTTTCCATCGGAGTTCTCGTGTGTTGGGGGCTTTGGGAGAGTGCTACAGGCCTGTCTTGCGGCCGAAACTACCAGCCAGATCTCTCCTGACAAGTATCTGGAGCGTCTGACATGTGGGCAACCGACTTACCCTGAGTGGCTGACTGATCGTTAGGCGTGCTTTCGTAAATGGGTCGGCTAGGGTTCGCACGTGCTCACTCCCATTCTGGTTGTGTTGGCGGCTTCAAACCAAGCCGCCCAGCCCCAAACGTCTTTGCCTTCGCGCGCGGTCGTCTTCACCGTCTCCAAAGACGGCACGGCCACCGCCGCCAGCGACAAGGCCGAAGCCCAACTCACGCAGGCGTTGACCGACGCCAATGTACCGGTGGCCGACGTGGGGTCGTTGTTTCCCACTCCGCCCGAACCGACGACCGGCGCGCGGCTCATGAAGGAGGGCCTCGAGGCGTTCGACAACCTCGACACCGACGTCGCGGGCAAGAAGTACCAAGAAGCGCTCAGCTACCTCGAACAGAACCCCGCCGCGGCCGACACCAAGTCGCTCGCCGAAATTCACTTGTTCTTGGGCAACATCGCCCTGCAGAGCGGCAAGAGCGGCAAGAAAAAAGGGGCTGAAGAAATTGCCCGCGCCGCCGCGCTCGACCACTCGTTCGAGCTGAACCCGAAGTACTTCGGCCCCGACGTGAAGAAAGAATGGGAAAAGACGGTCAAAGAGCTCGATGGCAAGGCCAAGCACAAGCTCACCTTCAGTTCGACCCCCGCCGGCGCCGAAGTTTTCTTTCGCAACAAACGGGTCGGCACGACTCCCATGAACGACGGCATTTCGGTCGCTCCGGGCCGGCACTTGGTCACCATGAAGCGGGCCGGCTTCGACTTGGGCGGCGTGCTGGTCGACGTCAGCGCCGACGCCGAAGCGAAAGTGACATTGAAGCCGGTCGGCGCGTATGGCGCTCAACGCACGAAAATGATCGAAGTGCTGCCCGGCAATTTCGGCGGCAAGCAGGTGCCGAACGCGGCGACCGGCGTCGCCGAAGCCATGAAGTCGCGATTCTTGGTCGTCGCCGAAGTCGACGGCAAGGGCGACGGCCGCCTCGAAGTCTGGGACGTGGCGCAGGGCAACCGGCTCAAAGACGTCACCCTCGTCGCGGGCAGCTACAGCAGCGCGGCCGAACAAGTGAAGCGCTTCGTTTCGAACCCGTCTCCCTTGGCGGGAGGAACCGACGCCCCCGTCGCGAGCGTCGAGGCCTCGTCGTCAGACAGCGAGCCGCTGACGAAGAAGTGGTGGTTCTGGGCGGCGGTGGGTGGGGCGGTGGTGGTGGCCGCCGGCGTCACCACGGGCGTGGTGGTCGCGAACCAGCCGCAAAATACCTGGTCGCCGATTTTGTTTTGACGCACAGCGGTCTTGACGTGAAGCGAAGGGCAACGGCATGCGACAGTGGCTGACGATCACGCTGGCGGCGTTCTTCGCGGTACCCGCCGGGTGGGCTGCGAACAACGGCCCCGCCCGAATTGGCACCCTGGTGGTACCGATGGACACCGCGTCGGAACCGCTGACGCTCAAGCTCGAGACCTACGTCAACGACGCGCTGCGCGAGTTTTCGGCGCTGCACGTGAAGTCGACCGACGAGTTGTTCGGCACCCTGCCCGACGACGAAGCCGCCGCGGCGTTCAAGCGCGCCGAAGCGGCGTACAAAGAAGGCCGGGCCGCGTACGAAGCGAAGAACCCAGAAGACGCCGAAAAGAAGCTGCGCGCGGCGGTCAAAGAATACGGCAAGGCCGCTTCGGTCATGAAGGGCTGCGGCAACCTCTGCGACGCCGTGGCGATGCTCGCGGCCACCGTTCACGGCCGGGGAGACCTCGAAGAAGCGAAGTTCATTCTGCTCGACCTCATCGCCCTGGGGAACCCCGACCTCGACCGCAAGCGCTTCTCGGGTGAAATCGTCGCCCTCAAGGCGTTGGCGGCGGGCAGCCACAACGCCCAGTTGCGCGGCAGCTTGCAGGTCAAAAGCCGCCCGGCCGGTGGTCGCGTTTTCGTCAACGGCGAATTTCAAGGCTTCGCCCCCACCACGATTCAGACGCTGCCGACCGGCAAGACCTTGGTGCGGGTCGAACGACCGGGCTTTCGGCCCGCGGGCGCGGTCATCGAAATTCAGCCCGAAGACCAAGACGTGTCGCTCGAACTCGTGGCGAGCCCGGCGTTCAAAACGTACGACGGCCTGGCCGACAAGCTGGCGACCGAAGCGATCAAAGACAAGGGCGGGTCGACCATGGCGTCGGTGGCGAAGTCGTTCGGCCTCGACCGCGGCCTCATCGTCGTCGTGAAAGAAAACGACACCGAAGTCGAAATGGCGCTCGGCTACTACGACCTCAAGTCGGGCCGGCGGCTGGGCTACCGCCGCACGTCGTTTCACGGTGACGAATACGGGCAACTCAAGGGCGAGCTGCAGCGGCTCGTGACCGCGCTCGTCAACAACGCCGAAGGCAACGGCGAAAAAATGGTTCGCTCCGCCGACCCGCTCGACAACAAGGGCGGCATGGAGGAGTGGAATTCAGAAGACAAAGGCGGCCGCACCGGAGCCCGCGACAAGGGCAAAAAGGGCGACCCGCTCGAAGGCGTGAAAGGTACCGAAGACTGGTGAGCTGACTGGCGCCCGAGGCTATAAGCAGCCCATGCGAATGGGGTTGCTCGGAGTTCTCGTCAGTGCGTCGGTGCTCGCCCAGTCGGCGGTCGTCTCAACCAGTGACCCGTCGCGCGGCGTGACGTTGATGCCGAATTCGGTCGCCTTTTCAGACGAGGCGACGTCGCTCGTTTACAACCCGGCTGGCCTGACCCACTCGGGGCCGCTGAGCGCGATTTTCGTGCACGAGCGCAGCAACACCCGGGCCTTGAGCAACACGGGCATCTGGTTCAGCGCCGTTGGAGACGCGTCGTCGCCGGGCTCAGGCCTCGTGGCCGACGCCGAACGCCACGTCGGCTTCGGCGCTGACGGGCGCCGAGCGCGCCGAGCACGCTTGGCTCGGCGATTGGGCCAAGGCCTTGTCGTTCGGTACGTCGCTGCGCTGGTTTTCGGGCGGCAGCACCCGGGGCATGCTCAGCGCCGACCAGACCTCCGGTCGCCGCTGGTGCTGGCTCTCGCTGGGCGCCACGGTGCGAAACACCAACACCCCTTCGAACTGCCTCGTGGGCTTCGACCGCGAATACACCGTGGGGCTCGGGCTGCGGCCCCTCGGCGAGCGGGTCTCGGTCGGCGTCGACTGGCTGGTCGGCGAGAAGGCGGCGCTCGACCAGGAAGTCGCCTGCAATACACCCTGAGCGTCGAACCGGTTCGTGGGGTGCACGTGTTGGGTGGCTTCAGCCACGCCTTCGCGCCCGGCGCGCCAGCGTACGGCCAAGTCGGCCTGGCGCTCGACTTCGAGCACTTCGGCTACACGCAGGGCGTTTCATTCACCGGCAGCCAAGCGAACTTTCAGTTCATGGCCCGGGCGTCGTTCGAAAAATACGAATCGCTCGTGCCGGCGAAGAAAATCGCCGTGGTCAGCTTGGGCGACATTGGCGCGGGCGGCGGTTCGACGGTGGGCTCGTTGCTGGGGCTGCCGGCCGAAGACCGCTACCTGCGGTTCTTGCGCTTCTTAGACCGCGCGGCCGAAGACTCTGAACTGGCCGTGTTGGTGCTCAAAGTCGAAGGCGCGAGCGTGGGCTTGGCCCGGGCCGACGAAATACGCACGGGGTTGCTCAAGTTGCGCGCCGCGGGTAAGAAGGTCGTCGCCTATTCGTTGTCGGTCGGCGACGCCGAATACCTGATGACGTCGGCGTGCGATGGTGTGTACGCCGCACCCGAGGCGATGTTCATGGTCGACGGGTTGCGCTCGAGCACCGTGTTTCTGGGCGGGGTGGCCGAAATGCTGGGCATCACCGTCGACGTGGCGCGGGTGGGCGCGTACAAAAACTTTCCCGACCAGTTCACTCGCCGCGACATGAGCCCCGAGCAACAAGAGGCCGTCAACGCGTACCTCGACACGTCGAGCAAGACCATGAGCCAGCGGGTCACCTCGTCGCGAAAAATGACGGCCGACGCGTGGCAGTCGTTCATCGACGAAGGGCTCAAGCCCGTGCGACGCGCCCAACAGCTGGGCGCGGTTGACGACGTGCTCACGCCGCCGCAGTTCGACGAGCTGGTGAAGAACCTGGTACCGGGCGCCCGCGTCGACTCGTCGTACCGGCCGTTCGACACCCGAACCACCCGGTGGGGCTCGAAGCGCGAAATCGCCGTCATACCGGTGCTGGGCAACATTTCTGGAGGCAAGAGCGGCAGCATGCCCCTGGTCGGCCAGTCGGCCGGCGCCGAGAGCTTCATCGAAGCGGTCAACGCGGCGGCCGAAGACCCCGATGTCGCCGCCATCGTGCTGCGGGTCGACTCCGGCGGTGGCGACGGGCTCGCTTCTGACTTGATGTATCGCGCGGTGTTGGAGGCAAGAAGAAGAAGCCGGTGGTCGCGTCGATGGGCGACGTCGCGGCGTCGGGCGGCTACTACGTCGCCATGGGCGCCGACGACATTTGGGCGTCTCCACCACGTTGACGGGCAGCATCGGCGTGTTCTTCGCCAAGCCGGCCGTGCGCAAGTTCGCCAACGCCCTTGGCATTTTTCAAGAGAGCATCAACCGCGGCAAGCCTGCTGGAGTCACCGACCTGTTCGACCCGTGGTCTGACGAGCAACGCCTCGCCGCGCAACGGTGGGTCGACGACTTCTACGACACCTTCATCACCGAGGTCGCGGCGAGCCGAAACTCGAAAATCAAGAGTCGACGAAGTGGCCCGCGGCCACATTGGAGCGGCGAAGACGCGAAGGCGCGCGGCTTGGTCGACCACCTGGGCGGGCTGATGGAGGCGATTTCGGCGGCGAAAGCCAAGGCCGGCCTCGCTCCTGACGACCACGACGTGGCGGTCACGTTCTACCGAAGCCAGTCGGGCGTGCTCTCTTCGGTGCTGTCGGCCAGCGAACGCGTTGCTGGAGTGGCCCGTGCCGAATTCGGCCGCGCTGCCGCCCTTCGTCGAGTCGCTCGTGCAACAGCTTGGCCCCGACGCTTGGTTGTTGGGCCACCCCGGCGTTCAAGCCCGAATGGAGTACACGCTCGAGCTCAAGTGAGTCTGCCTCGCTGACAGGCGGCGACAGACTCCCGCAAGCGGCAGACGCAACCCGACGTTCGCCCCCAGCGACAACGGGCCATGAGCAAGGCCTTGTTGTGGGCCCCCATGGTGCTTGGCCTTGGTCTCGGTCTCGGAGGGTGCGGCCCAGACCGGCCGATGAGTTGGAGCCATGACCTGATGGCGTCGACCGATGGGCGGGTGAAGGCCCCGGGTCTCCCCGCCCGGGGCGTGGTCACGGTGCCGATGCGCGACGGCGCGGCTCTGAAAACCTGGGTCTACGCCCCCGACGGTGACGACGCCTTTCCTGTTTTTATGGTGCGCAACCCCTATTCGCACCTCAACTCAGACGTTCAACTGGAGGCCTACGCTCAATTTTTCACGAGCCGGGGCATCGCGCTGGTGTGGCAGGCGACGCGCGGCACCGGTGGCTCCGAAGGCGATTTCGTGCCCTACGTGAACGAAGTTGACGATGCGAAAGACACCATCTCCTGGCTGTTGGCGCAGCCGCGCTGCAACGGGCGAATCGGCGTGGGTGGAGGTTCTTACCTCGGGTACACCGCCTTTGCCGCGGCGGCCGCTGACCCTCACGTGGTGGTCGTTCTTTCAGACGACACCGCCACCGACGAAGAAATGACGAGGCACGGGGGCGTGGTGAACGGGTACCTCCTGTCGTGGTGGAGCCTCGTCGAGCGGGGCCGCCCGGCGAATGACAGCGAGCGCGCGGTGCTGACCAACGGCGCTGACCCAACCCAGGCCGACTCGGCGGTACTTGGGCGAGACCTCCCCTACTGGAACGGGCTGCTCGCCGCCGGCACGTCGGTGTACCCGGCGCAAGCGTCGGTTCAAACCTTGGCGGCACGGTTGTGCGTGCCAACGCTGCACATCGTCGAAGGCGAAACGCCGTGGAACGACCCATTGCTCGCGTGGCGCGCCGTCGGGAGGCTCAGCTGCGAGCGAGAACAGGCGCACCAGTGGCTCATCGTGGCGCCCGAGAGTCATTCGTTTCATTTCAATGCCTTCGGTGTCAGCGACACCTGGGTGACACCAGACATGGTGACGATGCTCGAGGCCTTTCTGTTGACGTCGGCACCCGCTCCAACATGGCCGAAAGTGAGGTACCGCATCGAAGCCGACGAGCCGACCCAGGCAGCACCTTCGTGGCCGCCGACACCAAAGCGAACAACCACGTACTACCTCGCTGCGCCAGGGCCGTCGGGTGAAGGCACGCTGGCGACGACCCCACCGGCCGCCGGTCGTTGGCTCATGAAGAGCGCACCTGCGACCACCGACCCCTGCGCCACCCCGACCGATACGTGGTTCACCTCGAAGCCACTCGAGCAAGACCTCGTTCTCGTCGGGGCTCCGCGGCTTTCGTTCGAAGCGCGAACGCAGGCCGCCGACTACGACGTCAACGTCATGCTCTACGACTACGACCCGAAGGCCGGTGAATACCGCTCTCTTGGGTTGGGGGCGGTGCGGGCTCGGTACCGAACGGGAGTCTCCACGCCGCTGCCACGGGGGGGCCCCGTCACGTTCTCGGTAGAACTCACCTCGAGCGCGCGGCGAATTCGGGCAGGCCATGCGCTCACCTTGGCGGTCGCGCCCAGCCGTTGCGAATATGCGGAGAACCCACACACCGGCGAGCCCCCTGACCGCCAAACCGGGCAACGCACGGCCCAGGTCGAATTCGCGCTGGGGCCTCAAGGCGCTCGACTGGTACTGCCTGGGCCCTGACGAAGACCCGAGCGCCTGATTGAACGGCCTGACACGAAAGTGTCGATTCTGACTGCGCTTTTTTCAAAACGCTGGTAGGCCCTCGGAGTCTCGCCGTTCGGGCCGCAGTGGCTCCGGTGAGGCCCAGGGCACGCGCGGTTTGGTGAAGGCGGCAACGCCCCACCCCGCGGTCTGTACCCTGCCCCCACGCTGAATGAAGGCCGCACCGGGGTGACGCTCCGGTGTGTGGTGTACGCATGAGCGAGCACGAGCAACCCGACCCGAACGACCCGACGCTCCCCGCCCCTCCCTCCGGGGGAGGCGGTGGCGACGGTGGAGATGGCGGCGACGACGGCGGCGGTGACGACGGTGACGGAGGCGATGACGGCCCAGACGACGGGGCCGAGGGAGGCTCCAATGGCGGCGGTGGCGGGGCTTTCGTGCCCGGCCAGCCCGGTCAAGGTGGCGGGCCCGGCCAAGGCGGTGGCCAAGGCGGCCGAAAGCGTCGCCGGCGACGCCGCCGCAAGGGCAGCCCCATTTTCTTCGCCGAAGACGGCCAGGCCTACCGCAAGGTCATTCAGCCTGACGGCCAAGTCGTCAACGTGTTCCTCACTCCGGTTGAGTTGGAGCAATACAAGCAGCGCCAACAACAACAACAGGCCCAGGCGCAACAACACCAGCAACAGCGGCAAGCCCAGGCCACCGGGCAGCCGGTGCAGGTGCCCATTCAAACCGTCGAAGGCGTGCTCGACCTCGACGTGAAGGGCCAAAACGCGGCGCTGCGCTCGCTGAAGCACAACATGTTGCCGCGCCCCGAAGACGCCGAAATACCCAAGAACTTGGTGCAAAAGCTGCGGTTGCGCGCCGGCCAGTACATTACGGCCAAGGCCCAAATGCGTGGCATGAAGGGCACCGTCGTCAGCGTCGACACGGTCGAAGGCATGCCCGTCGACGCGGCGACCCGGCTGCCCCATTTTCAAGACCTCACCTCCATTGACCCGGTCGAGCGCATCAAGCTCGAGCATGGTCACAAAGAAATGGTGACCCGGGTGCTCGACCTCATTGCCCCCTTGGGCAAGGGGCAGCGCGCGCTCATCACCGCGCCTCCGAAGACGGGCAAGACGATCATGCTGCAGCGCATTGCCCAGGCGATTCACGCGAACCACCCCGAAATTCACCTCATGGTGGTGCTCATCGACGAGCGGCCTGAAGAAGTCACCGACATGAAGCGCAACATCAAAGGCGAGGTGCTCGCGTCGAGCTCAGACCACAAGACCGCCGCGCACCTGCGGCTGGCCGAGCTCGCGCTCGAACGGGCGCGCCGCATGGTCGAAACCGGCAAAGACGTCGTCATTCTGCTCGACTCGATCACCCGCTTGGCGCGCTCGTACAACAAAGAAGTCGAGTCGTCGGGGCGCACCATGTCGGGCGGTGTCGACTCGCGCGCGCTCGAAAAGCCCAAGCGCATTTTCGGTTCGGCGCGCGCCACCGAAGAGGCCGGCACCTTGACCATCGTCGGTACGGCGCTCATCGACACCGGCAGCCGAATGGACGAGGTGATTTTCGAAGAGTTCAAAGGCACCGGCAACTCCGAAGTCACGCTCGACCGCCTGTTGGCCGAGAAGCGCATTTGGCCGGCCATCAACATTGCCCAGTCGGGCACGCGCAAAGAAGAGAAGCTCTTCGCGCTCAAAGAATACGAGAAGGTCAAGAAGCTGCGGCAAATGCTCTTCGCCGTGAAACCAGTCGAAGCGATGGAGGCGATGATCAAGCGCCTCAACCGCTACACCTACAACGACGAGTTTCTCGAAGAGCTGTGACGGGTGGCCGAACCTCGGTAGCATGGCCCGGGCATGAGTCTCGGGTCAGGGCGCTGCTTCGTGCACACCGACAGGTTCGGGTTGGGGGTGTGCGTCGAATGCCGGCACGTCATTTGTGCCGAGTGCACGACCCAGTTCGAGGGCATCAACCGCTGCGCGTCGTGCCTCGCCAAGCGCCTCGAAAGCCTCCGCACCCTCACCGCCCGAAACGACTGGTCGGTGGGCTCGGTCGTGTTGGGGTTGTTCTCGTTTGGCGTGCTCTTCGTCGTCTTCGGTACTCTCGCCAAAATGATTCAGCTCTAAGCCGATGGCCGTCAGTGCGACCGAGCTCAAACCCCGCGGGGCCCTTTCGCTGTTCGACGCCGCCGTGCGCGTCGTCATGCTCAATTCAGGCACCTGGGCGTTGACCTTGCCGAGCGGCGCCCTGCTGCTCGGCGCCGGCCTGCAGCTGGCCGACTCGGTCACCAAACGGCACTCGTTGTGGTGGCCGGTGTTGGCGTGGTCGCTCGCCTGGGCCTTGCGGGCGGTGAGCCAGGGAGCGACCTGCCACTACGTCGAGCGGCTCGTGGTCGGCACCGAGCCCGCGAGCGTCGGGGCGTCACTCCGAGCCGCCTTCGCACGGGCCCCGAGCTTGGTGACCGCGAGCGCCATGATGCTCGTCACCTCGGTCTTGGTGTGGGGTCTGTCGGCGGGGCTCGGGTTTCTGGCGTTCGGCGCCCACGCGGTGGCCTACGCGGTGACGATGCAGGGGCAAGGCCGCCCCTCGAAGCTCTTTTCGACCAGCCGTCAATTGCTCGGGCCCACTCGGTTCGCCGCGAGCTGGGTGCGGGTGTGCGGTGTCGTGCAAGTGGTGTTGGCGCTGAACCTGCACCTGACCGTGATCTTGGGGCTCAAGCTCGCCACGTCGCTGCTGGGCTTCGACCTGACCTACGTGGGCCGCTTCGCCGAGCTGTCGAACCCGGTGTGGGTGCTGACGCTCATCATTGTCACCTTCACCCTCTTTGAACCGATTCGCGCCGCCACCGCCTCGCTGCTGTTGGTCGACGGGCGCGTGCGCCAAGAGGGCCTCGACCTGGTGGCGTCGGTCGAGCAACTGCCCCGAAAGAAGAAGCGGGTGCCGACCACGGTGGCGACGGCGCTCGCCGCGGCCGTCGCGTTCGCCTCGCTCTGGCCTGAACAGGGGTGGGCCACGACCGCGCGCGCCTCAACGACGAAGGCCAAGTCGACCACCGCGCCGCCGGCGCCGCCGCCCACGCCAGCCGCTGCACCCGAGCCGCTCGCCACCGAGCAGTCGAACGTGCGGTTGCGGTTGGTGCGCCTGCGTCGAGCGTGTGGGTCGCCCGCGCTCGACCAACGCACGCTCACCGCCTTGCGGGCGCTGAGCCAACCGGCGCCTGGCGCGCTACGTGAGTCGGCTCGAACGGCGCGTACGACGACGAAGACTGCGAGGGTGCCGAAGCCGAGTTCGACGCCGGTCAAAGTCAGCTCCTCGCCGCCCGCCAACTCGAAGAAGAAGACGCCGCCCAGCGTACCCATGACGACGCGCAGGCCATTCTCAACCGGCCCGAGTTTCGACAGACCCCGCCGCCCCCGCCCGACGCAGACGACGCCGAACCAGCACCCGACCAAGACGAGTCGTGGTGGTCGACCTGGTGGCGGCGCTTTCTCAAGTGGTTGGCCGAGCTGCTCAAGTCACAGACCCCCGTCGAGGCTCCCGAACGCAGCCGCGGCAACGAAATGATCGCCGCGAACGTGGTGATGGTCGGGGTGGTCGCCGTCATCGCCGTGGTGTTGGTGCTGCTGTTTCTCAAATTTCGAAGGCCGCCCGCCCCCGCCGAAGAACTCGCCTTGGCGACCATGCCGCTCGACGGCGCGGCCGCAAGCGACCCCATGAGCGCGTTGTCTCGACCGGTCGAAACGTGGGCCTCGCAAGCCGACGCGCTCGCCGCGCGCGGCGAGTTTCGCGACGCCATTCGCCACCTGTACCTGGCGCTGCTCGCCCGCTTTCACGCCGAGGGCCGCATTTCGTACGAACCCACCCGCAGCAATTGGGAATATTTGCGCGACCTCAAGAACAGCAACGAGGCCCGCCCGTTTCGCGAACTGACCCGCCGCTTCGACTTCGCCTGGTATGGCCACTTGTTCACCGACGCCGAGGCGTACCAGGTGTTTCGGCAACTGACGGCCCCGCTGTTGGCCAGCCCCCAGCCGAGCCCGGAGGCGAGCTCGCATGCGTGACCGACTCCCGCTCATCGTCGTGAGCCTCGCGGTGCTCGTGGGGCTGCTCGGGGTGACCCTGTGGCGCGGCGCCAAGCGAGGCTCGTTCGCCGACCGCTTGTCGACGTACCGTTCAGAACCAGACGGAGCGCGCGGGGTGTTCTTGTTGTTGCAGCAGAAATGGCCCGCGACCCGGTGGCAGCATGAATTTTCAGAGCTGCGCGAGCTGGGCAAAGACCCGCTCGTGCTCGTCAACGT
This sequence comes from Myxococcaceae bacterium, assembly GCA_044225205.1. Classification (GTDB taxonomy): domain Bacteria; phylum Myxococcota; class Myxococcia; order Myxococcales; family Myxococcaceae; genus JAEUJT01. Next base: position 17,785 of record JBGAIY010000132.1, read on the forward strand.
GCGGTTCGAACACGACGAGCCGTTCATTCAACGCGATGGGGGCGTGGGCTGGTCAGACGAAGACGACCAAGAATTTCGCGAGCGTGGTCTCAATTCTCTGCGCTCGCCCCACGTCAGCAAAGACGAGACCGAGGCCCTGCTGAGTCACGTGCGCGAAGGAGGCACCCTGTTCTACCTGCCGTGGCGCGCGGCCCAGACCGAAGTGCTCAAAGCCCTGCACGTCGAGCTGCGGCCGCCCCTCGACGAAAAAGAGAGCCGAACGCTGGTACCGGCGCAGCCCACCGCGTTTACCGTCGGAGTCGAGCGGGTGGAGACCGAGATCAGCGGCGTGCTCGAGCTGCCCGCCGGCGCCGTGCCCGTGCTGGTCGACCACGAGACCGAGAGCGTCGTCGCCGCGCTCGTCGGGTACGGCCAAGGCCGGGTGCTCGTCGTCGCCGCTCCACAGCTGGCCATGAATTCGGCGTTGCTTCGCGCCGACAACGCCCAATTTTGGCGTTCGGCGGTGCGTGGCTTGGGCGCCAAAGCCGTGCACTTCGACGAATTTCACCACGGGTTCACCGGCGAACGGTCGATCGGCGAATTCGCTTCGCGTTCGGGGCTGCAATTCGCCGTGCTGCAGCTGCTCTTCGGCGTCGCGCTGTGGGCGCTCTCGCTGCAGCGTTTCGGGCGCCCCCACGCGCCCGAGACCGCGTTGCGGGTGGGCGGCGCCGACACGTTGC
>JBGAIY010000133.1:0-17237 GCA_044225205.1 Myxococcaceae bacterium
CCGGGCAAGAACTTGGCACTCAGCGTCGTGCTGCGACCCGACGTGCCGCCTCAACGGGCGTCGGAGGTGACGCTCGTGGCAGCGGTGGCCTTGGCCGAGACGATTCGTGAAGCGGGCGCCGAGGCGACCATCAAGTGGCCCAACGACGTGCAGGTCGACGGCCGCAAAGTCGCCGGCATTTTGACCGAGCTTTCGGCCGATACCGACCGAGTTCAGTTCATGGTGCTGGGCATCGGCGTCAATTTGAACGCGTCGCTCGCCGACTTTCCTCCCGACGTCGCCGAAATCGCCACTTCGCTCATGTTGGCGCGCAAGCAGCCGGTGCCGCGGGCGCTGTTCACCGCCGCGTTGTTCACCAAGCTCGAGCAGTGGCTCGACCGGTGGGTCGACGACGGCTTCGAGCCCGTTCGCCTCGCGTGGAAGCGGCTGTCGTCGACCATTGGGCAAGAAGTCATGGTGCGGGGTGAGCGCCAAGAGCTTCGGGGCATTGCCGAAGACATCGACGCGCACGGTGCGTTGATGCTGCGCGTCGGAGACAAGCTCGAGCGCGTGTTGGCGGGCGACGTCGAGCAAGTTCGGCCTCGCAAGAGCTGAGCGCGCTTTCATTTCAAGCGGGTATGATGGGCGGCCATGCTGCTCGCCATTGATGTCGGCAATACCAACACCGTGCTCGGGGTGTACGACGGCACGTCGCTCCAGGCCCACTGGCGCATTGAAACCACGGCCCGCCGCACGTTCGACGAATACGGCATTCTCGTCTTGCAGCTCTTCGCGCACGCGAAGCTCGACGCGGGCCGGGTGAAAGCGGTCGCGGTCTCGAGCGTCGTGCCGACGTTGCAGTTCAACCTCGAGAAAATGAGCGAGCGGTATTTTCGCCAGAAGCCCATGTTCGTGGGGCCGGGCGTGAAGACCGGCATGCCCATTTTGTACGACAACCCCCGCGAAGTCGGCGCCGACCGGGTGGTCAACGCGGTGGCGGCTTACGAAAAGCACCGCGGTGCGCTGATCGTCGTCGACTTTGGCACCGCGACCACCTTCGACGCCGTCAGCGCCAAAGGCGAATACCTGGGGGGCGCCATTTGCCCGGGCATCACCATCGCGATGGACGCACTGTTCAAAAACGCGTCGAAGTTGCCGCGGGTCGAATTCGCGCGACCTCCGCATGTCGTGGGCAAGAACACCGTGCATTCGATGCAGTCGGGCCTGGTGTTTGGCTACGTGTCGTTGGTCGACGGTATTTGCGAGCGCATGAAGAAAGAATTCGGCGGCGCGGGCCCGGTCAAGGTCTACGCGACCGGCGGCCTGGCTCCGCTGATCGCCGGTGAGTCGAAGGCCATCGACGAAGTCGACGAGTTCTTGACCCTCGAAGGCCTGCGTCTGATTCACGAGAGGAACCTGTCATGAGCGAAGCAGAGCAAGCGCCCGCCGAAGCGCCTCCGGCCGAGCCCGAAGCCCAAGCGGCCTCGGCTTGCCCCATCACCGACGCGTTCTTGCCGCAGAACATGCGCAAGCACGTCGACCCCAAGGCCCCGGTGCCGCTGCGCATGATGGCGGCGAAGGGGCTCGTGCCGCTCTCGCCTCCCGACATGTTGGGCGCGCTGTTCATGCTGATGTACGACGCCGAAGAAAACGTGCGCGACACGGCGGGCCGCACCGCCGCGGCGCTGCCCGACCGCATCGTGGCGTCGGGGTTTCGAGACGAAGGGGTGAGCCCCCACGTGCTCGGCTGGTTTCTCGAAATCTATTTCGAGAAAGACGCCTACGCCGAAATGTTGATTTTGAACCCGACGACGCCCGACGAAGCGGTGGCGTCGGTGGCGAGCCGGTGCGGCAAACCGACGGCCGAAATCATTGGTCAGAACCAGCTGCGGTTGCTGCGGCACGACGACATCATTCGCGCTTTGGCGCAAAACCCCGTGGCGCAGGGCGCGCTCATCGACGGGGTGTGCGACTTCGCGGTTCGCAACGGGCAAGTCTTGACCGACGTGCCGCAGATGCAAGAGGCGCGCATTCGCTTGTTCGGGCCGCAGGTGGTGGCCGAACCGTTGCCGCCGGTCGACACGGCCGAGTCGATCATGGCCGAGTTCAAGGTCTCGGCCGACGACGACCAGGGCTCGGCGCCGCTCGAAGAGGGCAAGCGCATCACCCTGTCTCAGAAGATCATGAAAATGAGCGTGGCCGAGAAGATCAAGCTCGCGACCAAGGGCAACAAAGAAGTTCGCACCATGCTCATTCGCGACTCGAACAAACTGGTGTGCACCGCCGTCATTCGCAGCCCGCGACTCACCGACGGCGAAGTGCTGACCCAGGCTCAAAACAAGATCGCCAACGAAGAAGTGCTGCGCATCATTTGCAACAACCGCGAGTGGGTGCGGCAGTACCCGATCAAGCTGGCGCTGATCAAAAACCCCAAGGTGCCCGCTCAGCTGTCGATGCGCATGCTGAACACGCTGCACGAGGCCGACGTGAAGAACCTCGCGCGCGACAAGAACATCTCAGGCGCCATTCAAATGATGGCGAAGAAGATGCTGTCGAAGAAAGACGACCCCAAAAAGGGCGGCAAGCACTGAGCCTTCACGCCTCGGCGATTTCGTCGGAGTCGATCTCTTCGGGTTCTTGTGGGGGCGACTCGAGGTGGCCCATGGCCATTTGGAGCGCTTGGCGAACTCGTTCGGCCTGTTCTTGGTGCGCTTTGACCCGTTCGACGCTGCGGTTGGCGCGCTCTTCTTGCTTCTGGGTCTCGGTCTCGAGCTCGCCGATTCGCTGACGCAGGCCCGAAATTTCGTCGGCGAAGGCTTGGGCTTGGCTGGTGACCTGGGTTCGGGTGTTTTCGAGCTCGTTTTGCAGCGCTTCGAGCTGCGAGCGCTGGTCGTCGGCTTCGCGAGCGCGGTCGTCGAGCTGGCTGCGCAGGCTTTCGCCCTCGCTGCGGGCTTGGCTCAAGTCGGTCTCGAGTTGTTGCCGGGTGGCTTCGAGTTCGGTGCGGGTCGCGCGGAGTGATTCAAGCTCGCTTTCGATTTCGGGCAGCCGCACTTGCTGCGCGTCGAAGTCGCTCTGCAGGGTGCTGAGCTTGGCCGACGTCGAACGGGCCTCTTCTTTGGCTTGGGTCAGCTGGGTCTCGAGCCGTTTTCGCTCGGTGGTCTGCTGGTCGAACTTGGTCTGCAGGGTCTTGAGCTGAGCGTCTTTGCGGGCGCTCTCGTTGTTGGCTTCAGACAACTGCTGGTCGAACGCGTTTTCTTTTTCGCGCAGCTCGACGATTTCTTTTTCTTTGTCGTTGAGCTCGCTCTTGAGCCGCAGAATTTCTTTGTCTTTCTTGTTGACCGAATCTTTGAGCGCGAAGACTTCTTTGTCGCTCTTCGAGTTGGCCGTGGTGCCGCTGCGCGCGGCCTCGAGTTCGGTCTGGCGGTTCTCGAGTTCGGTCTCGAGTTCTCGCACCCGGTTCTCGAGCTCGCTCGCGTGGCTTTGGGCGTCGCTCAACGAGCCGGTGAGCTCGGTGACTTTCGCGCGCAGCTCGCGTGATTCAGCCGAGTCGATGCCCGAGGCCGACGACGAAGGCGGCATGGGTGAGAACGAATGAACCTTGGTGGTCGTGGTGGGCTTCTTGTCGCCCGCCGTCGGCACGGGGGCCGAGGGGGCCAGCTTGAGCCCCACCGGCGGCATGAACCCGACGACGGTGCGCTCTTCGGAGTCGTCGTCGAAGCCGACCGGGCCGGTCGGAGGCGGCGCGGGCTGGGTCACCGCCGCGGGCTTGGCGCCGTCGTCGAACATGGCGTCGACCATGTCGAAGTCGGCGTCGGGCGGGCGGGTGACCGGTATTTCGCCGCTGTTCTCCATTTGCACTTCTTCGACGGGGAACTCGGCGCTGTTCTCGAGCAGGGCGTTGCCGTCGAGCGACTCCATTTGCGCCGCGGGCGGCTCCGCCATGAGCGGAAAGCCGCCCAGTATTTTGCCGACCGCTTCGATCAGCTGATCAACCGCGAGGGGTTTGCCGACGTAGTCTTCAGCGCGGGTCTTGAGCTTTTGGTGCTGAGCGAAGCCTTTGGGGTCGCCGATGATGATCACCGGTATCGACTTGAGTTCGTCGTCGCTCTTGAGCTTCTTGCAGAGAATGTAGCCGTTCTGCCCGGCGTCGAGGTCGACCGCCAGCACCACGCAGTTCGGCTTGGTGCGGCGAATCAACTCGGGAGAACCCTTGCCGTCGGTGCTTTCTTCGACGGTGACACCGCGGCCCGAGAGCGACTGGGCCACCGTGCGCATGAGGGCTACGTCTTTCTCGACAATGAGAACAGTGGACATTCGCAGCCAAAGTTACTGACCGCAGACTGAAGGGTCAACGAACGCGCCGAGTCGCCACAGCGTGCTACGGGTGTGTCATCGACGCTGGGCGCACGTCGAGACTCGGCCTCGCCGCCGGCGGAGCGCTCGCGGGCAAGCCTTGGCCCTCGCGGTCGGCTCCGGTGTGGGGAACCAACTCACGAATGTCGTGCTCGTCGAGGTCGGTCACCAACTCGTAGACCACATCGCCGTCGCGCCAGCTCACCACGTTGTACCCATGGCTGTTGCCTACTGCCGAGTCAGGCAAGGCACCCAAATTCAGATCTCCGGCATCATCGAACACAAACAGCCCCAAATGGTGAGGTTCGCCCGAAGAGCCACGCGGTGCGTCATAGCGAATGTAGGCCGCTTCGCGGTCGCGCACATTGAGCAACCGGGCGCCCGCAGTGGTCGCATTGGGAAAACGCGGCACCGTCACGCGGTGGTCGAGCTTGCCGCCGAACCAGGCCTCGAGCACCTCTGGCTGCCCCTGCATTTCGAGCGGCAATTGGCGGGCGTGGCGTCGGGCGGCTTCTTCGATGAACAGGCGCCGCTGCCAGGCGTGCCACTGCTGGTCTCCCAGCGCCGCCAGCACCACCACCGACGCTGCGGCCGCCGACCATTGTGCGGCCCTCCGGTACCGGTGCCGGCTTTCAAGGGCCTGAATTTGCCCGTGAAGCCGAGCTTTCAGTACCACTGGAGCGACGGGAGTGCCTTCTTTGGCGCGGGTGCGAATGAGCGACAGGTTGTGCCGCTGAATTTCGGCCTGTTGTGCGCATGAAGCGCACCCGCTGAGGTGGGCTTCGACGGTCACACGTTCTCCGTCGACGAGTTCGTCGTCGAGGTAAGCGTGCAGCAGTGAATCAAGCTCACGGCAATTCATCGCGGGGTACAGAACGCTCTGTTACCCCAGCTTCTTCCGCTCCCGCCACGCGTTCAAGTCGATCGTGGCTTGACCGAGGCTCGATTCTTGTTTTTCGGCCTCGAGCAGCACCTTCTGGAGCGCCTTTCGGCCTCGAAACAACCGGCTCATGACGGTGCCGACCGGCACGTCGAGAATGTCGGCGATTTCTTTGTACGAGAACTCTTGGAGGTCGGCCAAAATGACGACCATTCGAAAGTCGATGGGCAGGGTGTCAATGGCCTGCAGCACGTCGGCGCTGAGCGCCCGCTGCAAGATGAGGTCTTCGGGGTTTTGGGCCTGATCGGTCGTGTCGGCGCTGAAGAAGCGGGCTTCGACCGACTGCCGCTCGCTTTCGTCAGACAGCGCCCGCTCTTTGACCGAGCGCCGGTAGGTGTTGATGAAGGTGTTCGTCAGAATCTTGAAGAGCCAGGCGCGAAAATTGGTGCCGCGCTCGAACTTGTCGAAGAAACGGTACGCACGCATCACGGCGTCTTGCACCAGGTCTTCGGCGTCGCGCTCGTTGCGGGTCAGCCGCAGCGCCGAAGCGTACAGGTTGTCGAGCCACGGGTTCACCATGGCTTCGAATTCGTGCTTTTTCTGGTTGTTTCCAAAACCCAACATGGAGCCTCCCCAAAAGCGCCCAACTCGAAACTCATTCAACGTTTGACCGCGCCGCCCATTGCCTTCATTTCGCACTGAGAAAGACAGGCACCGGGCCTGGCTCGTCAGCGCGCGGAGGCGAAAAAGCGACCGCCACCGACGCAGCAACCTGTGCACGCGACAGGCCGCGTCAAGCAGGGGCAGAACCTGTTGAATTCGCTCGGGTCTTGAAACGCGAACTGCGCAGCGGGTGACACAGTGTCACTCCCGCCGCGCAGTTTTGACACGACCCAGGGCGCCCAGACGTCGGGCGCCCGAGGTGATGGGTTTGGTTACTTCTTCTTCTTGCCGTTGCTCCCGCCGATGGCCTGCTCGATGGGCACGTAGTCGTAGCCGAGGTCGCGGGCGACGGCTTCGTAGGTGACCTGGCCGTTGAAGGTGTTGAGGCCGCGGGCGAGGGCGATGTCGCTGTTGATGGCTTCGACCAGACCGATGTCGGCGATTTTGCGGCCGTACGGGCGGGTGGTGTTGGTGAGCGCGAAGGTCGACGTCATGGGCACGGCGCCCGGCATGTTGGCCACGCCGTAGTGCACGACGCCCGAGACTTCGTAGGTCGGGTTGTCGTGGGTGGTGGCCTTGATCGTCTCGATGCAGCCGCCCTGGTCGACGGCGACGTCGACGACGACCGAGCCCTTGGTCATTTCTTTGATGAGGTCTTTGCTGACGAGCTTGGGCGCCTTGGCACCCGGTATGAGCACGCCACCGACGACGAGGTCGGCTTCGCGAACGGCCTTGGCGATGTTCTCGCTGTCAGACATGAGGGTGGTGATGCGGCCTTGAAAAATATCGTCGAGGTAGGTCAACCGGTCGAGGTTGATGTCGAGCAACGTGACCTCGGCGCCCATGCCGACGGCGACTTTCGCCGCGCAGGTGCCGACGACGCCGCCACCGATGATGGTGACCTTGCCGCGACGCACGCCGGGCACGCCGCCCAGCAAAATGCCCTTGCCGCCGTGGGCCTTTTCGAGCGCGGCCGCGCCGACCTGAATCGACATTTTGCCGGCGATTTCAGACATCGGCTTGAGCAGTGGCAACGAGCCGTCTTCAGGTTGAATGGTTTCGTACGCGACGGCCGCGACCTTCTTTTTCACCAACACCTTCGCCAGCTCGGGCACCGCGGCGAGGTGAAAGTAGGTGTAGATGATCTGGCCTTCTTGCATGCGCGTGTATTCAGGCTCGATCGGCTCTTTCACCTTCACGATCATTTCGGCGCGCTTCCACACCTCGTCGGCCGATTTGACGATCTTCGCGCCGACGCGCTCGTATTCAGAATCGGGCAGACCGGCGCCTTCGCCGGCGCTCTTTTCGATGAGCACGGTGTGGCCCGCCGTCACGTAGGCCTTCGCAATGGCCGGCGTCATGCCGACTCGGTATTCACGGGTTTTGATTTCTTTGGGTACGCCGACGATCACGGGTGCAACCTTTCAAAAAGGTGGTGAAAAAATCGCGCGTAAAGGACGCGATCGCCTCGCGCTCGTCAAATGGTTTCGGCTGACGCACCGCAGAAGAGCGCCCCGCCGGCCGACGAAGGGTATGGCGCCATAAAGTCGAGTAAATTCATGTGGTTGCGTTGCGTTGGCCGGCTTGGGTCGCCGAACCCGTCTCGGCGGCGAGGGTCGAGCGGCCCGGGCGTGTGACCAAGTCGGCACCGCGCGCAGACCGAATTGACACGGTTCTTCAACGAGCTGTCACACGGCTGGGGCGTTGTGGCTCAAAAGTGACTCGAACGTGCACGGCGTGCCACCTCGAAGCGCGAGAAGGCGCCTCGTGTCTGCGAACGCACTTGTGACGATGGTGGTGCTCGGCGCGCTCGAGCTCGATGCCGGTGAGCCGGTGACCGAACTGTTCGACGCTGGGGTGGAGCTGGCGGCTGGGGTCGCGCCCGTCGACGGCGGCTTCGCGGTCGAAGCGGTCGACGGTGGTGTGGCCGACGCTGGTGCGCCATTGCCGAAGGGGTTCACGGGCCTCGTGGGGCGGGTGTTCGACACGCGCACGGGCGAGGGGTTGATCGAAGCGACGGTGAAAGTGGTGCAGGGCGCCAAGAAGTCGGCGCTGACCGACCTCGACGGGCGCTACCGCCTCAAGTTGCCGCCCGGCACGTACGACCTGCGGGTGTTTTCAGAAATGTACGAGGGGCGGCGGGTCACGAACGTGACCATCAAGGCCGGAGCGGCGACGACGCTCGACGTCGCCTTGTCGAGCGACTCGCGCGCCGTGCAAGAAGTGGTCGTCGAAGCGAAAGCCGACAAGCGCAACGAGTCAGCCCTGTTGATGGAACGCAAGAAGTCGGCGGTCGTCAGCGACTCGGTTGGCGCGCAAGAGCTCGCACGCACTCCCGACGCGAACGCGGGCGACGCGAGCAAGCGGGTCGTGAGCGTCACCGTGGCCGACGGCAAGTACGTGTTCATTCGCGGGCTGGGAGGGCGCTACGCCCAGACGTTGATCAACGGCACGTTGATGCCGAGCCCCGAACCCGACGAACCGTCGGCTCCGCTCGACTTGTTTCCCACGGCGCTGGTGTCGAACTTGAACGTGCTCAAGACCTATTCGGCCGACCTGCCGGGCAATTTTGGTGGCGGGTCGCTCACCGTCGACACCGCCACGTTTCCCACCGCGCTCGAAGCGAAGGTGACGGCGCAGCTCGCGGGTGACACGCAGACCACCTTCTTGTCGCGCCCGTCAGAGCCCATGACGTTGGGTCAACAGCTCGGCTTTCAAGACCCCGCCCGCGCCCTGCCGGCCACGTTTCCCCGTGACCGGCCGCTGGCGCAGACCAGCGACCCGGCGAAGTTGGGGGTGACGGCCGACCAGCAACGCGCCGCGGGGCAGTCGCTGGTCAATCGGTGGGCTCCGGGCACGGTGAACGCGCTGCCCAACGGCAGTCTGGGCGCCCAGCTGGGCAATACGTTTCGGCTGGGGCCCGACGCGCGGCTGGGCGTGCTCGTCGCCGCGCAGACTCGGCGCAAAGAGCACACGCGCAGAATCAGCACCCAAGACACCACCATCGACAACGAACAGCTGGTGGGCGTGAGTCAGACGGCCACCGAATACGGCACGGTCAGTGGCGCGACGTCGGCGCTGGCGAACATCGGGCTCAAGCTGAGCCGCGACCACGAGCTGAGCGTGTTGGCGCTGGCGTTGACCGCGACCGACGACCAAGCCATTCGCAGCCAAGGCGCCGACTTCGTTTCGGTGAACGACCAGAAGAGTGCGCGGCTGCAGTTCACCCAGAAGCAGTTGTTCTTCAATCAGGTGAGCGGCTTTCACCGCATTGGCGCGCTGGCCGACCTCGAAGTCGACTGGCAGCTCAACTATTCAAGGGTCGACCGCAACGAGCCCGACATTCGCGACACGCGGTACTTCATCAACGATGACGGTACGGCGAGCTTGCGGTACCAGCCGAACTCGGCCGAGCGGTTCTTTTTGACGCTGGGCGAAGACATGGGCGGTGGTTCGGTCAACGTCACCTTGCCGTGGCGTACGTTTCGGTTTCGGGTGGGCGGCCTCGGGCAGTATTCGACGCGGTTTTTCGACGGCCGGCGGTTTCGCTTCTTCCCCTCCACGTCGTTCTTGCCGACGAACCTGCGCACGTTGTCGGCCGAAGAGCTGTTCACCTACGACCGCATCGGGCCTGGAGCGGGCACGACGTACTTTCTGAACGAGACGACGTTTTCGTCAGACCGATACACGTCGTCGCTGTCGGTCTTCGCGGGCTACGCCTTGGTCGACTGGTCGGCCGCGTCGTGGTTTCGAGCGCAAGCGGGCCTTCGCTACGAAGGGTCGACCCAGTCGGTCGACGGCAACAGCCCGTTCGCGACTTCGGTGATGCCGACGACGCCGGTGACCCGCCAGAACCACAACGCGTTGCCGACCGTGAACCTGGTGTTCACGCCCCGAGAAAACGTCAATGTTCGCGCGGCCTACGCGTACACCTTGGCGCGCCCGACGTTTCGTGAACTGGCCCCGTTCTTGTTCTTCGACGTCGTTCGCCGGCGCAACATTTCTGGCAACCCGAAGCTCGAGCAAACGGGCATTCACCACGCCGACCTGCGCGGCGAGTGGTTCATGACCGAGAGCGAAGTGCTGTCGGTGTCGGCGTTCGCTAAACAGTTCGAAAAGCCGATCGAGCGGGTGATCGTCGGTTCGAATTCGTCGTCTGACTTCGGGTTTCGCAACGCACGAGGGGCGACGTTGCTGGGCACCGAATTCGAGGCACGCATGTCGCTCGGCCGAGTGGCCGCGCCGCTGCGCGACTTTCGCCTCAGCGGCAACTTCGCGTTGATGTATTCGCGCATTCAGGTCGCCCCCGACTCGGGCAACTTGGGCACCGCCGACCGCGCGCTGCAGGGCCAGTCACCCTTCGTGGGCAACGTCGCGTTGACGTGGCTCAACAACGACTGGGGCCTCGAAGCGGGCATTTTCTACAACGTGTACGGGCCGCGCATTTCTGAAGTCGCCGTGCTGCCGCAACCCGACATCGTGGAACAAACTTTTCACAAGGTCGACGTCATGGTGTCGAAAAAGTTCGGTACTGGGTTGGCCCTGAAGCTGGCCGCCGCGAACGTGTTGAACCAGGCAATTCGCCTGCAGCAGGGGCCAGTGGAAGTGCTGCGTTACCCAACCGGCGTGCAGTTCAGCGCGACGCTGAGTTGGTCTCCTCCCGCTGAAAGGAATTGAAAGTCATGAATTGGCGAATGTTGTGCGGAGTGGCCGCGTCGGTCGCGGTGATGGGGTGCCCGGCGCCTTCGAGCACGGTCGATGCTGGTACCGGCGACGGTGGTCAGGTGCAGAACGACGGTGGTGCGAGCGGCCAGCGCGTCGACGTGACGGGTGAGATCACCACGGCCACGACGTGGTCGAAGGGCAACACCTACGTTCTCAAGTCGTTGGTCTACGTGAATGGGGCGACGCTCACCATCGAAGCGGGCACGACGATTCTGGGCGACTCTGGCTCGGCGTTGATCGTCACGAAGTCGGGCAAGTTGGTCGCTGAAGGCACCGCGGCCGAGCCCATTGTGTTCTCGGTGAACGCGCCGGTGGGCATGCGCGGCGTGGGGAACAACAATTGGGGCGGCGTCATGTTGAACGGCAAGGCGGCGATCAACGTGGTCGGTGGAGACAACCTCGCCGAAGGCGTCGTCGACGACCCCAAGAACCGGTACGGCGGTGGCGCGTCGCCCGACGACACGCACAACTGCGGCACGCTGAAGTATGTGCGCATTGAATTCGCCGGCCAACCGCTGTCGGCCAACAACGAACTCAACGGGTTGACGCTGAACGCCTGTGGCTCGGGCACGGTCATCGACTACGTGCAAATTCACCGCGGCATTGACGACGGCATCGAAGTGTTCGGCGGCACCGTCGACATCAAGCATGCGGTGATCACCGGGAGCGACGACGACGGCCTTGATTGGGACCAAGGGTGGACGGGGCGCGCCCAGTTCGTGGTGGTGCAGCAGTACCCGGGCCGCGGCAACCACGGCATCGAAGCCGACAGCAACCGCAACGGCCAAGACCTGTTGCCCCGCTCGGCGCCGGTGCTCTCGAACATCACCCTGATCGGCCGGGCGCCCGACAATTCGAACCCCGGCGAAGGCACTTCGCGCGGCATGATCTTTCGGGTCGGCACCGCGGGCCAGGTGCACAACGCCATCGTCACGAATTTCAACGACTGGGCGATGTACGTCGACGGAGCGTCGAGCGCCGCGCAGTGGAACTCGGGGGCCCTGGTCGTGAAGAACAGCGTCTTCTTTCACAACCCGAGCGCGGGCTTTCAGAACGTGTCGCCTCCGGCGTTGGCCGACGGTGGAGTCGCCGACGACTTGATCAACGAGAACGACGCGTTGACGGCGCCTTCGTTGGGCAACCGCGCGGTCGACCCTCAGTTGACCGACGAAGCGAACGTGACGACGCCTGGCTTCAAGCCGGCCACCGGCTCGGTGGTGTTGTCGGGAGGGGTCGTGCCGAGCGGCGCTTTCTTCGACAGCAGCGCGACGTTCGTCGGCGCCATCGGCCCGACCGATTGGACCCAAGGGTGGACGGCGTACCCGGAGAACTGAACCATGCTCAAGGCCTTCGAAGCCGCTCAAGACGTTGAAGCACCTCGCCGGCTCGCCGCAGCGGCGGCCGCGGCGGTGGTGGTTCTCGGGTTGTTGGCGTTCGGGGCCATGGTCATCTCGGGCCGGCGCAGCGACGAGAAGAAACGAGAACGGGTGGTCGACGTGTCGTTTCGCCCGCCGCCGCCTCCGCCCAAGCCCGTCAAACTTGAAAACGCGCCGCCTCCGCCGGTGAAGGTGGCGAAGGCGCCGCCGCCACCCGCTCCGGTTGAAGTGACGGTACCGGCTCCGGTCGCCGCCGCCGCGCCGCTGGTCGCACCCACCGAGGTGCCGACGAAAGCGGCGCCGCAAGCCTCGCCTGACGACGCGGTGGCGGCGCGCACGGTCGCCGTGGGCGGCTCGGGTGACGGTACGGGCACGGCCGTCGGAGCGGCGGTCGGGCACGCCGAAGAAGCGGAGTCTCCCGCTCCGGTCGCCGCGGCGGGGGGCCCCATCAATTTGCCCGAAGACGCCGACCCGCCCGAACCCGACGACGAAAACGGCATACCCGAATACCCCGAGAGCGAGCGCGCGACCGGCCGAGAGTCGGTGGTCATTCTCAAAATCGTGATCGAGCTCGACGGGCGCGTGGGTCGAATCACGGTGATGAAAGGCGACGAGCCCTTCTTGTCGGCCGCGCTCACCGCCGTGCGCACGTGGAAATACGAGCCCGCCAAGCTCGAAGGGCAAAACATCGCCACGTTCAAGATCGTCAAAATTCCCTTTCGGCTGAAGTCATAATTTCTGGAGGTCACACCATGTTTGATTTGGGTCGCATCATTGGTCACATGGGCGCGTTCGCCCTGAGCATCACCGTCGTGTTGTTGGTCATGGCGTTGGCGTCATTGGCGGTCTTCTTCGAGCGCCTGTGGGCCTATGCGCGCAGTCGTTCGGCGTCGAAGGTGTTCGCGCGGGAGGCCCGCCCGTTGCTCGAGGCGAATGACACGCGGTCGCTTCAGACCAAGGCGCAAGCGGCGAAGAATTCGCACTTGGCTCGGCTCATTTTGGGCGGCTTGAAGACCTTCGAGGCTTCGAAGGCCCGGGCCGCTTCTTCGGTGCCACCCGCCGAGTTGACCCGCCGTGAGCTGATGCGCCACAGCGACGCGCTGGCGGCCGACGTTCGCCGTGGCATGGGCGTGTTGGCGTCGGTCGGCTCGGTGGCTCCGTTCGTCGGCCTGTTGGGCACGGTGGTGGGCATCATCGACGCGTTTCAGGGCATCGCCAAAGAAGGGTCGGGTGGGCTCGGCGCCGTTTCGGCCGGCATCTCCGAGGCCCTGGTGGTAACGGCGGTGGGCCTCTTGGTCGCGATACCGGCGGTGCTTGCGTACAACTGGCTGTCGACCAGGGAGACGCGATCGTGCTGGCGATTGACCAAGCGCGCGGTGAGTTCGTCGACTTTCTCGAAGCGAACGGAAAACAGGCCGATGGCCAGCACTGAGCCGCTCGACGGTGAGCGCCGTCGCCCGATCAGCGGGGTGAAAGCCGAAATCAACGTCACGCCGTTGGTCGACGTGGTGTTGGTGCTGCTCATCATTTTCATGGTCGTGACGCCGACGCTCGAGGCCGGAGTCGCGGTTGATTTGCCCAGCATTCTCAACCCCGATTCGGGCAAGAACGACGTCGAGCCCACGACCCTGACGCTGACGGCCGACGGCACGCTGTTTCTCGAAAAAGAGGCCGTGGCCGCGACCGAAGTCGAAGCCCGGCTGGGGCGTTTTCGCGCCGAGAAGCCCGACGCAAGGCTGGTGCTGAAGGCCGACCGCAAGCTCGACTACGGCAAGGTGCGCGCCCTGTTCAAGACGTGCCAAGGCCTCGGGTTTCCTGGGGTGGCGCTGCAGGTGCTTGACCGAGCCAACCAACAAGGGGGCGCCCATGGCGTTTGAAGTGGGGGGCCGCCGGGGCGTGCGCCCGTCGATGAACGTCACGCCGCTGGTCGACGTGGTGCTGGTGTTGCTCATCATTTTCATGGTGGTGACGCCGCTGCTCACCAAGCAGCTGTGGTTGAACGTGCCGCCGAAGCCCGACGAACACCAGCCGCCGCCTCCGGCCGACGCCTTGCCTCCCTTGGTGCTCACGCTCAACCGAGCCGGCTTGCAGCTCAACGGTCAGAACTACGCCCGCGAGGAGCTGCCTTTGGTGTTGACGCGCATGTTGGCGGCCCGGCCCGACAAGGTCGTCTTCTTCGACGCGCAGAGCGACCTGCCGTACGGAGACGCGCTCGAGGTGATCGACTTCGTTCGCGGGCACGGCGTCGAGACGCTGGCCGTGCTGGCCGACGAAATGGCCACTCGGCCGTAGGGCCAGCGTTCAGTTGATGCAGCTCAGACTCACGGCGGCGCTGGCGTTGTTGCCCGTACGGCACTCGCGCAGCACGCCGGTCGAGATGCGTGCGAACACGGTCGCGCCGGCCAACACGTCGCTGTCGGTGACCCGGTAGACGAGCGTCTCAGACTGGGCGGGGCCGAGCACGCGGTCGGTCTTCACGCTGCCCAGCACGGTCGCGGTGCCCTTGACCACCTCGACGACCACGCCCGAGCCGAGGGGCGCTTCGCCGACGTTGCGCACCCGAATGAGCAGGCCACCTTGGCCGTCACACGCCGGCTCGACGTCGACCACCGCGTCGGGCGCCGCGAATTCTTGGCCCGGCTGCTTCTGCTGCCGAAAGTTGTTGAGGCCGGGCTCGCGCCAATTGGCCTTGGCCACCTTGGGCACGAGCCCGTCTTCTTCGATGTTGGTGACCGAATAGGCGTGCTGGTTCCAAATGCGGCGGGTGACGACCCAGTCGTTCGACATGCTCGAAAAGACGCGAACGCCCGACACGCCAGCGCCGCCGGGGCACGAAAAGGCGTACGCATTCGCGACGACGACGAGGTCGGCCTGGCCGTCGTTGTCGACGTCGGCCACCAAGGGGTATTCGATGAGCGTGCCGCTCGTGTTGCAGGTGGTGAAGCGGTCGACGCCGGTGGCGCTGTCGTACACGTGCAACTGCAGCTCGTCGGCGTACACCGCTTCGGTGCGCCCGTCGCCGTCGAAGTCGAACAGCGAACTGCCCGTGACGGCCGAAGAACAATCTTGGGTCTCTCGGGTCCACAAGAAGAGGTCGGTCGACGGTATCGCGGTGTTCATGAGTTTCTTGCCGTCGATGACGGCGTAGCCGACGCCGCCGGCCAGGGCGATGTCGGGGTACCCGTCGTGGTTGAAGTCGCCCGCGGTGGGCGGCCCGCCGCCGCGGGTTCGACCGTTCGACCCGCTGGGGCAGCGGGTGGCGTCGAGCGTGCCGTTGATGTCGATGTCGTTTCGAATGACCTTGGCGTGGTTCGGCGAGCCGAGGTCGAACTGCCAGACGTGCATGACGTGCGTCGACGAATTGATGCCGATGATCTCGGGCTTGCCGTCGAGGTCGAGGTCGGCGACCGCGGTGAACGACGAAGCCAGGGCGCTGTCGGCGAGCACGCCGCCGTCGGCGTTGAGGGCGAGGGTCCCCGAGACGATGTCGACGCTGCCATTCTGGTCGATGTCGGCCAGCGTCGGGTTGTTCACGGCTTGCGCGTGCAGCGCCTTGACGGTGCCGTCGACGCCGCGGAGCTGGGCGTGTTCGGTGATGACTTCGACCTGGCCGTCACCGTCGACGTCTCCGATGATCGGTATGGCGCACGCCGAGGCGTTCGACCACCGCGTCGTGCCGTCGGCATTGAGCGCGACGGTGCCGGTGGCGCTGCACCCGACGATTTCGTTGCCGGGCACCGAGTCGATGTTGCCCGAAGCGAGCTGGGCGTTGGCGCGAATGACGTCGGGTCGGTTCCACGACTCCACGAGCTGCCCGCCTTTCACCGAAATGGCGTGCACGGTGCCGAGGGCGTTGTAGTTGCCGTTGGCGAACGTGGTGAAGACGATGTCGGGGCGGTCGGTGGCGCCCACGACACCGTCACAGTTGTCGTCGTCGAGTTGGGTGACAATGGGTGCCATCATCACGTCTGACGCGGTGTCGCCCGAGACGATGTTGCCCCAGCTGTATTTCACGACGGGAGTGAAGGGGGCGCTCGACGGGCTGAATTGACACGACTCGACGCAGCTCGTGCCTTGGCCAGCATCGACCCCGGCGTCGGCCGCGCAGACCGGAGGCCTGGGCAAGCAGCGGCCGGTTCGGCCCGTGGCGTCGACGCAGAGGCCGGCATCGGCCGGCTTGAGGCCAGCGTCAACCACTGGGGCGAATGAAAAGTCGCAGAACTCGGCGTTGGCACAGTCGCCCGCTTCTCGGCAGACGTTGCCGGGGGCGACACAGCGGTTGAAGGAGCACACCTCGCTGCCGCTGCAGCAGGCCCCGCCGCACACGTTGGCGCTCGGGCAACACGTGCCGCCGGCACAGACTCCGCCGTCTCCGCAGCGGGCGCCGTCAAGGCATTGGCCGGAGCCACCGTCTGGGGTGCCTCCATCGGTGAGGGCCGTGCCGCCATCGGAGCCGCCGTCGGTACCGCCGTCTCGACCCGTGCCGCCGATGACGATCGAGTCGGCACAGGTGCAGTTCGAGAGCCCGGCCGCGATTGCAATCGCCCAGAACAATTTCATGGGGCCCTTATAGCCCCGGGCCTTGGGCTTGGGTCACGCGCGGCGGGCAAAAACGCACGACTTCGCGTCGTTGTTGACGCGCGCGCACAGGCAAACATGATGCGCGAACCTCACGGCGCGTCGCCCTTACTGCCCGGGCTGACGACGTTTCGCGGAGTCACGGAGAAACGCGAGCACGTCGGGCCCCCACTCGTACGTGCCGTAGTTGTAAAAGTGCGCGTGGCCCTGCATCTCGGTGGCGCCATGCCGGGGGTAGATTTTCACTTTCGCGACGTGGCCCGCGTCGGTCTGTTCGCGTGAAAGAACGAGGCTGGGTGTGGTGTCGTGGTCATTTTCTGCCTGAAGGTAGAACGTTGGTACTCGCGCGTTTCGGGCGGCGCGCACGAGTCGTTCTTGAAGCTGCGGCGAACTGGCCCACGAAAATGAAGCTCCGGCAAAGTCGACGGCGGCGTAGACATCGGGTGAACGCTCCGCGGTGAGCACGGTCTGAATGCCGCCGAACGAACAACCAGACACCGCGATGAAGCGTCGGTCGACAAAGCGCTGGTCACCCAGAAAGGCGATCGCCGCGAGAACGTCGTCATTCTCTGCGTCGAATTGTTCAAGCATCGTGGCCCTGTCGTTGGTTGGTGGCCCCTCGGCGGCGGTCGTGCCCCGACGGTAGGGAAAGAAGACGACGAACCCGCGTTCTTGAAACCACC
>JBGAIY010000134.1:0-17527 GCA_044225205.1 Myxococcaceae bacterium
GTTGATGCGCCTCATCAAGGCTCATTTCGGCGGCCAAGGCGACCTGGTCGACAGCGGGAGAATATGGAGAACGCTTGTGTGCGCTCAGCCAACCTTTGGCGTCGCGGACAAGGTCGTGTTGCTCAGGTCGCGTCAAGTCATCGGCCAGCCCTCGCTTGCCACGGAGCGAGACTGCTGCGGCCAAGAACCAGGCTTCGAACTCGCGCACGGCGACGACCGGGAAAACCGGGAACCCGAGAGCGACCTCGTGCGAAACGTCGAGTACGGCCTGTGCGAGCTCGACGGCACATTCGTCGTCAGCATCAAACACCACGAGCGCGGCATCGGCCTGTCGTCTCGCTGCCTCAAGCGCACGATGCAGATGTTCCTTCTGTAGCAACCGGTTTCGAGGCTCACGAAATGGGTGTCCGGCGAGCTTCAACGTGACGTTTCGCCACGCGGCCACTCGGCGGATAATTACCGGCAATGCCGAAACTTCCCCGTGCCCTTCGACAACGAGAAACGTCTTCACTCGGCGATGCCCTCAAACAGCGACAGCTGTTCGGCGTCGGTGACCAGCGAGTCCCGATTTGGTTCAAGCTGACCGCGCTTGAGCAGTTCCCCGGCAGTAAAGAGCCGCTTCTTAAGAAGGTCGCGGTTCGCTTCATCGACTGGCCCAATCACTGTCTTGCTCTCGTCTGAAATCACCGAAAGCAGCTGGTGATCGGTCACGTCATCGCTGTCTAGCAACTCGGGGCTGTGGCTGGTCACGATGATTTGACGCTGCTGCGATGCTTCGAAGAGAGCATCGCGGAGCGCGCCGGCAGCACCAGGGTGGAGTGCGCTTTCGGGTTCCTCAAGTCCAATCATCGCGAGGTGCGGCTCGTGGCTTCCCTGGAAAAGGGCCACAAGAACTCCCAATGCTCGCAACGTTCCATCTGACATGCTCGCCGCATCAAATTTCCAAGCGTGGCGTGCCCCTTCAACTTTTTGACTGAATTCGATGGTTTCTCGACTACCAAGCGCCTTTCTCTCGGCACCCGTAATGCCGGGAACAATGGCCTGAAGATATTCAACGACTCGCTGCTTCGCTTCGGGGTCGCGATTCTCGAGACGACTGAGTGCACTCGCAACGTTCGCGCCGTCTCGAAGGAGAACGTCGCCGGCGTCAGGGGTTTGAGGTTCTCGAATGGCTTCGGGGTTTAGGTTGTAGACCTCGATTTTGGCCAGAAAATCGAAGAGCGGCCGGAACTCCGGAGCGCCGCTGAGGGCAACCAAGGCGAATCGGTCGCTGACGACTCGGGGAAGTGGCACGCCGAGTGAGGATGTAAACGTTTCTCCGTCAGGCTTTGTTCGACGATCGAAGTGATGCCCTGCGAGCCGACCGTGCTCGCGTCGAATACTGAACCCGCCGTCTGGAGCAGCCCCAATCTCGAATCCGTACACCCCGTCACCTTCGGTCAGGCGCACCTCAAAGCGCATGCCAAAATGAGTGGGGTGGCCCGTGGACCTGCGCCTGACTTGGTTGATGCCGCCGCGGCGACGAATGGCATGGTCGACCGATGTACGCAGGCTTTCTGAAACAAAGCGAAATGAGTCGAGGAAGTTGCTCTTGCCACTACCGTTTGGGCCGACCAAGAAGGTCAGAGCGCCCGGCATGAGGTCACAAGCGGCGATGCTGCGATAGTTCTTGAGCGCGACACGGGTGACTTGCTCTCTCAGAGGCATGACTCTCATCTATCGCTTCGTAGCTACATGACCAAGGCTTACCAAAACAGGCGCACCAGGAGCCCCAGCGTCGTCGTGTAGCCCACGACCGAATGCTTCACGCGGCCCTCTTCGTCGAGAAAGTACACCGACGGGTACGCCTCGACGCCGAAGTGCTCAGCGAGGCCCTGGCTGTCGAGCAACACCGGGTAGTCGACCCCATGTTCGCGCACGTACCCCTCGACGCTGGCCACGTTCTGGTACGACGCCGCCACCGAAATCACCTTCGCTCGAGAACCCACGAGCGACTTCACCCGCGACACATTGGGCGACGTCGCTTTGCAGACGCCGCACCACGGCGCCCAGAAGTCGAGCAGCACCGGCTGGCCGCGCAGCGACGCGTTCGTCACCACCTCACCCGACAAGGTGCGCAGTTCGAACGCCGGCGCCGGCCCCCGCACGTGGCCGCGCGTTTGCCACGCGCTCACGACCAACAACACCGTCACCACCACCGCCGCGTCGGTCGCCCAGCGAAACCACCGTTTTTCTCGAAGCTTGGCCCAGCGAGCCGACAGCGTACCCATGATGTCTATTCCGGGGCCGTGGGCGCGTCGTCGCCCGGGCCCAGCAACTTGTACAGCGTCTTGCGGTCGACGTTCAAAATGCGCGCGGCTTCTGACTTGTTGCCTTGGGTGTGCTGCAGCACCTGCGCCGCGTAGCGCCGACTCAGTTGGTCGAGGGTCGGCAAGTCGTCGGTCAACACATGGGCCGAACGGCTGGGCACCGCGTCACCAATCGGAGCGGGGAAGTCGCCCGGCCCCAAAATGCCCGTCGCGTTCAACGCCAACGCCCGTGCGACAATGTTCTCGAGCTGCCGCACGTTGCCCGGCCAGTCGTACGCCATGAGTCGCTCGAGCGCCTCGCGCGTCACCACGGGCCGCGCTCCGCCGCGCACGTGCCTCGACGCGAAGTGCTCGACCAGCGCCGGTATGTCTTCTTGTCGCTCGCGCAACGGCGGCAAGTGCAGCCGCACGACGTCGAGCCGGTACAGCAAGTCTTCGCGAAACTTGCCCTCTTTCGTCAGCGCCTTGAGGTCTTTGTTCGTCGCGGCCACGATGCGCACGTCGACCTTCACTGGGCTCGACTCGCCGACGCGCCGAATTTCGCCTTCTTGCAGCGCCCGCAACAGCTGGCCCTGAATCTTGGGCCCCACGTCGCCGACCTCGTCGAGAAACAACGTGCCGCCCGACGCCTCTTCGAACAGCCCCCGGCGCGCACCCGTCGCTCCGGTGAAGCTGCCCTTCGCGTGCCCGAAGAGCTCCGACTCCATGAGCGACTCGGCGATGGCACCGCAGTCGACCGGTATGAACGGGCCGGTCGAGCGCTGGCTGCGCTGGTGCAACGCCCGCGCGACCATTTCTTTGCCCGTGCCGGTCTCTCCGGTGATGAGCACCGGCACGTTCGACGGCGCGGCCCGCGCGACCTGCTTGAACACCTCGAGCACCGCCGCCGAGCGACCGACGAGCGTCGATTCTTTCACTTGCTGCCGAAGCGAACGGTTTTCTTCGACCAGGCGCTTCTGCTCGAGCGCCCGCCGAGCGACCCGTACGATGGCGTCGACGTCGAAGGGCTTCGCCAGGTAGTCGAACGCCCCTTGTTGAATGGTGTCGAGCGCACCTTCGATGTTGCCGTACGCGGTGACCACGACGACCGGCGTGTCGGGCTGTTGCTCTCGTGAAAAGGTGAGCACCTTGAGGCCGTCTCCCGCGTCGGGCATCGCCATGTCGGTCATCACCAGGTCGTACGCAGGCCCCCGGGTGATGGCGGCCGTCGCCTCCGTCGGCCCCGAGGCCCCTTCGACGACCCCCATTGGGGCCAGCAGCCGCTGCAACAGGTCACGGGCGTGCGGGTCGTCGTCGACCACGAGAATTCTCGACTTCACCCGGTGGTCTCTACCAAGCCAGGTGATTGCTCGCCATGGTGAGTGGTGAGGCCACAGCACAAGACCGGCGTGCCTGAGCACACCGGTCTTGGGTCAACTCGCTGTGTTCGAACAGTTATTCGCTGATGATGAAGCCACCACCAACCGTGGCTTCGGCTTCGGCCTGCGTCAACACCTTGAGGCCTGAGGCTTTTGGCTTCGCCGATTTCAACGGTGCACTCGGTTTTGCTTTCATGGTGAATCTCGCTTTCACACCCTCGGTGAGTGAAGTGACGAAGAGGGCCACCTCGAGACGCCATGACGCCGAGCGATTTTGCGTCGTCAACGGTCGACCGACCTGGAGAATTCGACCAAGACGTCGCGCATGCGCGTGCCGTACATGTCGTCGAGCGAGTTGGGGCAACCGCCGCCCGGGGTATCGCCCTGAATTCGCCCAACGGTTGCAAAGGTCACAACTTGTGGTCGCACTTCACCGACAAACCCCACGTCTGTTCTGGGGAGGCTTGCCGAAATGAACGTTCAACCACTGACCGCGCCCACGCCGCGCCCGCCTGTCTTCGACCCGACCAAATTCGCCAACGAACTCGCGGCCTTTCACCCCGAGAAGCCCGCCGAGCGCGGTGATTTTTCGCCCAGCGACGTCTCTTTGGGCGCGCACGACTTCATGAAGAAAATGGGTTTGTTCGGCAAGGTGACCGAAGGCACCAAGAATGGCGTCACGACCCAGTGGAAAGCGACCAAAGTCGTCAAGTTCGGTGGCCACAACCTCGTCGTCATGAGCCCTGAATCGAAAATCGGCAACGGCCCGGGCCTGAGCGGAGAGGCGTTCGACGTCGTCGTCGCTGACCGCAACCCCCGCACGGGCAAGGTGATGTTCAGCCGCTTCGAAGACGTGTTCTCGGTGCCGCCCACCCTGCGCGTGGCCATCGGCAATGACGTCAGTGCGGTCGACGACCAATTCAACCCCACCGGCAAGCTGCGCAGCGACCTGTACTACGTCGAGCTCAACTCGAAGCCGAACCCGAAAGACCGAACCCTCAACTCGGTGAGCGGTGCCCTCAAAGCAATGTACGCCCGCATCGTCTACGCGGGCTTCAGCGGTGACCCCGCCGCGAGCGGGCCTGCTCCCTTCGACCCCACGCCCGGCCGAACGTGGAAGATCAACCGCCCGGTGTTCGACTTGCACCGCGGCGGTACCGCCGAAGGCCTCGACGTCGACCCGCATTTCTTCGACGAAGACTTCGCCGGCACCTTTCGCGGGTGCGGCGGCCATGTCGCGCCGTGGGGCTCCGCGAAAATTCGCCGCGTCTTCGACGGCTCGGAGTGGAAAGACGTGTTGCTCGAGCCCACCCGGGCCTGAGCGGCGCGTGGCTTCAGCCCTTGGAGGGGCCGGCTTCGGCTTGCTTCTGCTGCGCGGCCACTTCGGCCTTCACTTCGTTCATGTCGATGTTGCGAACCTTGTCGATGACCTCTTCGAAGGCCGCCGCCGGCAACGCTCCGGCGTTTCGGCCGAGCAGAATGCCGTCGCGAAAAATGGCCAGTGTCGGTATCGCCTGAATTTCGAACGCCTGCGCCAACCCCTGCTGCGCTTCGGTGTCGACCTTCGCGAAGACGATGTCGGGGTGCTTGGCCGCCGCCGCTTCGAACACCGGCGCAAACGCTCGACACGGGCCGCACCAGGCCGCCCAAAAGTCGATGAACAAGGTGCCTCCCTTGGCGAGGGTTTCTTCAAAGTTCTTCTCGGTCAATTCGAGCGTGGTGCCAGCCATGGGAGCTTCCTTTCGTACTGCACGGGTGATGCGCCTGTAACGGGGTCGGCTCGCAATGTCACGCCCAGCGGGGCAAGAATGGACAGGCCGTTGGGCGTGGGTAGCATGCACGCCCATGACCAAATTTCTCGCTGCAGCGGCTCTGTTCTTGGCGATGGCTTGCTCTCCCACCTACGGGCAACAGAAATGCAAACTCACGAGTGAATGCGGGAGTCACTTTTGTTTGACGAACTGCACGGCAATCGACGCGGGCGTCGGCGTTGACGTGTCGGGCACGTGCCGCAAAGCCTGTACCGCCGACACCGACTGTACCGACTTGGGCCTCAAGAAACCGTTCTGCGCGAGCGACACCTGCGGTCACAAGGCCTGCTACGAGGCGCCGTTTTGAAGGTGGCCTGGGCCGTCGTGGGGCTCGTGGCGCTCGCGGGCTGCGGCCTGTCGCCACGCGCCTACTGCGAGACGGTCTCGCAGACGACGTGCTCGCGCTTGTTCGCCTGCCTCACCGGTGAACCCGAGCGGTCAGCGCTGTTGGCGATGTACGCCGACGAAGCGACCTGCACGAAGTCGTTCACCACGCGTTCGGCGTGCGAGACCCAAACCGAGGCCAGCTACTGTCGCTCGAACAAGTGGGTACCCGCCAACGCGGCGGCGTGCGTCGAAGAGCTGCCGTGCGACCAGCTGTCGACCTACCGGCCCACCTGCGCGCCGCCGTGCCAAGCACCGTAGCCCCTGGGTTGGGGGTCACCCACTGGCTGCGCTGCCGAGGAGTTGCGTGCGTTCGGCGAGCCACGCCAACGCGACCACGAAGGCGGCCCGGCACCTTCACGCCGCTCAATTTTTTTACACGGTGGGGCCTTCACCCGTCAGTTGCATGGTGCGCCAGGCACCGCGCCGAAACCGCCACGTCAGCACCCCGGCGAGCAGCCCCATGTAAATGACGAGCCACGTCGCCGCGCCGACTTCGGTGACGTGAAAGTGCCGCACGCTGATCAACGACCCGGGCACGAAAATGCACCAAGCGATGATGAGGCGGGCGACGAGCGGGTAGAGGGTGTCTCCGGCGGCGCGCAACGCTTCGGCCAAGGTGCTCACCACCGCGTCGAACAGCTGCCACGCGGTCGACACCATCAACATGTGCTTGCCGAGTTCGATGAATTCGCCCCGGGTCTCGCCTTCGGCGAAGGGGGTGATGAGCAACGTCGGGGCCGCCAAGTACGCGAGCGCCACCGCGCCCTGCCACGCCCCCGTGGCGATGAGCGTCAGCTTCACCGCGCGCGGCACTTCGTCTTTGAACCCGGCGCCAATGGCCTGGCCGACCAACACGGCCCCGGCGCTGGCCAGGCCAAACGCGGGCATGAACGCGACCGAGTTGAGCGCGAGAACGCTGTTCCACGCGGCGAGGGGCAGGGTGCCCAGGCCGGCCACGACCACGTTGACGAAGAACAGGTACGCCAAGAACTCGAAGAGCCAGTTGAAGCCCGACGGCAAGCCGAAGCGCAACATGCGCCCGAATTCGGCGAGCGCGAGCTTGGCGCGCTCGAGCTGCCGGCCGTCGCGCCAGAAGTAAATGAAGAACCCGACGAAGGCGAGCCCCGTGGCGATGCTGCTGGCCCACGCCGAACCGGCGACGCCCAAGGCCGGCAAACCGAAGCGGCCGTTGATGAGCACCACGTTCAGCACGACGTTGAACGTCATGGCGAACACGTTGGCGACCATGCCCGGGCGGGTGCGGCCGAGGCCTCCGAAGTAGCTGCCGAGCGCCTCGATGCCGATGGCCGCGCCCCCCGACAGCAACCGCACGACGAGGTACCCGTGCATCAACCCGCGCACGTCGTCTTGGTACGGCAGCTGGCGGAGCAGCGGGTCGACGGCGAACACCGAACCGAACGCCGCGACTTGCGTCAACGCAGCGACCAAAAGGCCGTACCAGCCGAACCTCCGCGCACTGACCAAGTCGCCCTTGCCGAAGTACTGCGACGCGTAGCTCTGCACGATGAAGACGACGCCCATGGGCAAAATGAGCAAGGTGAAGGCGTTGACCGAGCCGGTGGCCGTGGCCGCGACCGCGGCGGGGCCGAGCTTGGCCACCAACAGCACGTCGCTCAGGCCAATAATCGTTTGGCTCGCCCGCGAAATGACAATGGGCCACGCCAACGTCAGCAGCGTCGAGAGGGTGTTCTGCGGGGGTTTGGCGAGCTCGGTCACAGCGGCTTTCTTGGTCGTCTTCAGGGTTCGTCGGTGACGAGCGTGTAGCTCACCGTGACGCCGTCGCCTTCACGAAAGACGTTGACGAGCGCGCGACTCGAGCGGTCTTGAAGCGTGGCCTCGAAGCGCTCGAGCGCTCCGCCGTCGACCGCCCAGTCGGCCGGCAAGGGTTTCGTCGCCTCCCATTGGCCGCTGCCCAAGAGCAGCCGAACGAGCTGCTGGGTCAGAAACGCACCGCGCCCCGGGGGCTGCGCGTCGTACCCCAAGAACAATTCGAACTGCTCTTTCTCGATAAAGGCGTTGGGGTCGCGGGGCCACCACATGCCCAAGTCGAGCGTCGACATGGCCGCGGGCGTCATGAAGAGCCGTTCGACGGTGTCTTGTTTGAGCGGCAGCTCCAATTGCAGCGTCGTGACACCGGGCCACGCCGCGTTCTCGCTGACGTACGCGGTGAACGGTGGCCGCACCCAGCGGCCGGCTTCGGCGCGAAACCCGTTGCGCTCGAGCGTCTCGGTGGCCCGCGAGACGCTCACACCCGAAGCCCACCGCGTCAACGTCGCGTGCCCGGTGCTGACGCGGGTGCCCCGGTATTCTGGGTAAATGATGAGCAGCGTCGAGCGCAGGTCGGTCTGCCGCTTGGTGTGCGGCTTGGCCGGCGCGCGGGCGCAGCGGCCCGAGCAGGCCACGGCCGACAACGCCACCACCAACACCACGCTCGAGACCACGCGCTGTCTCATCACGCGCGTTTCACCGCTTCGCGCCACTTGCCCAAGTGCTGCGCGCGCTGCTCGGCCGACATTTTCGGCTTGAAGACGGTGTCGGCTTTCCACGAGCGGCGAATGTCTTCGGGGCTCTTCCAAAAACCGACGCCCAGGCCTCCCAAGAAGGCCGCTCCCAAGCTGGTGGTCTCAATGTTCTTCGGCCGCACGACGTTGGTACTCAGAATGTCGGCTTGGTATTGCATGAGCAGGTTGTTTTTCACCGCGCCCCCGTCGACCTTGAAGGCCGGTATGTCTCGCCCCGAGTCGAGCTTCATGGCTTCGGCCAAGTCTTGAATTTGCAAGGCCATGCCCTCGAGCACCGCACGGGCGAGGTGGCCCGACGTCGTGCCGCGGTCGATGCCGGCGAACAGCCCGCGCGCGTCGGGGCGCCAGTGGGGCGCGCCCAGGCCCGCCAACGCCGGCACGAAGACCACGGCGCCGGTCTCTTTCACCGTGCGCGCCAGCGCCTCGACGTCGCCCGACTTTTTGATGAGCTTGAGCCCGTCGCGCAGCCACTGCACCGCCGCTCCGGCAATGAACGAGCTGCCTTCGAGCGCGTAGGTCACCTCGTCACCGATGCGCCAGCCGACGGTCGTGAGCAGCCCCGACTTCGACTGCACGGGCGCGTTGCCCACGTTCATCAACAAGAAAGCGCCGGTGCCGTAGGTGCACTTCGCTTCTCCCGGCTCGAAACACGCTTGGCCGAAGAGCGCCGCTTGCTGGTCTCCGGCCATGCCCGAGACCGGTATGCCGTCGGGCAGTGACTTCATGCCGCGGGTCAGCCCGTACAACTCGGCCGACCCGGCGATGCGCGGCAACACGCCGTGCGGCACGTCGAAGAGCTGCAAGAGCGACTCGTCCCACGAGAGGGTCTCGAGGTTCATGAGCAACGTGCGCGACGCGTTCGACACGTCGGTCACGTGCGAGGCCCCGCGGGTCATGTTGAAGACGAGCCAGGTGTCGATGGTGCCGAAGCACAGGTTGCCGGCCTCCGCGCTCGGCCGCGCGTCTTTCACGTGGTCGAGCAACCACTTGAGCTTCGTCGCTGAAAAATACGGGTCGAGCACGAGCCCCGTTTTCGCTCTCACCGCCGCCTCTTCGCCTTTCGCTTTGAGCTCGGCGCAAAACGCACTCGTGCGCCGGTCTTGCCAAACAATGGCCCGCGCCAACGGCTTGCCCGCTCGCGTCCACAGGCCGGTGGTCTCGCGCTGGTTGGTGATGCCAATGGCGGCAATGTCGAGGCCCTTCACCTTGGCGGCCTTGAGCGCCTTGTCGATGCACCACTCGGTCGTCGCCCAAATTTCTTTGAGGTCGTGTTCGACCAGACCAGGCTTGGGAAAATACTGGGTGAATTCGCGCTGGCCCTGCCCCAGCACCCGAAGTTTCGAGTCGACCACCGTCGCCCGCGTGCTGGTCGTGCCCTGATCAACCGCCAAAACGCATCGCTGCTTTGCCATGACGCTGGAGCCTCCCAAAGAGTGCAGTCAATTGCAGGGTTTATCGCGGCTCGGGCGCCTCGTACGAAATTTGCCGGCGACCGCTTCTTCTTCGCCAGGTGCGTGGTAGAGGCGTGGCCGCTCATTCTTTCTTTTGTCGGAGAACACCCACATGGTTCAGCGTCTGGTCGCTCTTTTGGCCGTTTCACTCTCGGTTGCCGCCCACGCCGGTGACTTCAAAGCCGCGTACGTCGACGTGCAACGCGCCGTACAAGAAGTCGACGAAGGCAAGGCCGCCAAGTCGCGCCTGCAGGCGCTGGTCGCCGACAAGCAAAAGGCTTTCGAGAAAGAGCAAGACGGGCTCAAGAAAGAAAAAGAGGCCTACGACAAGCAAGCCTCGACGATGACCGACCCCGCCCGCCGCTCGAAAGAAGAAGAGCTGCAAAAGAAGTTCATCGAATTCAGCCAGCGCGCCGACAAGTTTCGCGCCGAAATCGGTGAACAAGAGCGCAAAGAGCTGAGCGCCATTTTCCCCAAGCTCGAAGTGTTGCTCGGCCAAATCGCCGCCCGCGACGGCTTCACCATGGTCTTCGACAAGTCGGGCTCGGGCCTCGCCTGGGCGCCTCCCGCCCTCGACCTCACCAATGAGCTCATTCGCATGTACAACGCCGCCAACCCCGCCAAGGGCGGCGCTCCCAAAGCCGACGCGCCGAAGAAATAACTCAACGCAGTGCAGCATTGTTTGTCGCTTTCTTTCTCGATTCAGGGCGTTGCCCGGCAGAGCACGAACGTGATGTTGACATCACGTTCAAGTTCCCTGTACGGGCGCGTTTGTAAAAGCCAATGACTCCGGTGACCGACCAGGCCGCGACTCGAACCCGCCCGTTGACGGTGCGAGGCCAACGCACGCGCCAGCAGCTGCTCGACGCAGCGGAGCAGGTCTTTGGTGAAGTCGGGTACGACCAAGCGTCGATTGCCGAAATCACTCGGCGGGCGGGTACGGCGCTCGGCACGTTCTACGTCTACTTCCCCCACAAGCAGGCCATCTTCGTGGAGTTGATTGACGAGCTCGGCGCGCGCCTGCGGGCGGCGTTGGCGGCGGGCACGAAGGGGCACACCAACCGCATGGCCATTGAGCGGGCGGGCTTCGAGGCGTTCTTGGAGTTCGCGGGTCGCCACCGCAACCTGTACCGGGTGGTGCGCCAGGCCGAATTCGTCGACGCGAAGGTGTACCACAACTACTACCGCCGCCTGGCCGAGGCGTACGCGCACGGCCTGAGCAAGGCGATGAACGCCGAAGAAATTTCGCGGTTCGACCCCGAAGTCGTGGCCTACGCGTTGATGGGCATCGCCGACTTCGTGGGCATGCGCTTCGTGAACTGGGAGACGCCGGCTGACCGCGCGCGCGTCGTGAATGAAGTGATGGCGTTCGTGAGCCACGGGTTGCTCAACCCCGAGCGCAAGGGTCTGCCGGCCCCGGCCAGCGAGCCTTCGACGTAGCCCCAGCGTCGCCCCTTGGGCGAGCCAAATAAAGGAGTGAGTCGCCGTGACTGCGAGCACCACGTTGCCGATGGAAGAACGAGTCGGGGCCCCTCCCAACACCGCACCGCAGCCGACCACGGGGTACCGCTACGCGGTGCTGGCGATGCTCATCGTCGCCTACATTTTCAACTTCGTTGACCGGCAGATTCTGGGCATTTTGGCGGGCCCCATCAAAGCCGAGCTGGGCATCAGCGACTCGCAAATGGGCATGCTGGGCGGGCTCGCGTTCGCGGTGTTTTACACGGGGCTCGGCATACCGGTCGCCATCGTCGCCGACCGTTGGAGCCGCACGTGGATCATGACCGGCGCGCTCACGCTGTGGAGCGGCTTCACCGCCGCGTGTGGCCTGGTGACCGGGTACGGCGCGCTGTTCTTGTGCCGCATGGGCGTCGGCATCGGCGAGGCGGGCGGGGTGGCGCCGGCGTATTCGCTCATCTCCGACTACTTTCCCAAAGAGCAGCGGGCGCGGGCGCTCGCGGTGTACTCGTTCGGCATACCGGTGGGCAGCGCCGCGGGGTTGCTCTTCGGGGGGCTCATTGCCAAGCAGGTCAGCTGGCGGGCCGCGTTCATCGCGGTCGGCGTCGCGGGGTTGGTGTTGGCTCCGCTCTTTCGCCTGCTGGTGCGCGAGCCGCCCCGCACCGTCGTCAAAGCCGCCGTCACGAAAGAAAACGGGCTCGGCGCGACCTTCGCGGCGCTGCTCTCGAAGCCGTCGTTCTGGTTCTTGGCGTTCGGCGCCGCGTCTTCGTCGGTGTGCGGCTACGGCGTGGCGTTTTGGCTGCCGTCGTTCTGCGAGCGCAGCCTGCACTTAGACCTGGTCGACCGGTCAATGTTCTTGAGCGCCATCACGCTCATCGGCGGCATCATTGGCATTTGGAGCGGCGGCGTGCTCGCCGACCGCCTCGGCAAGAAGAGCGTGTCGGTCTACCCGGTCATACCCGCCGTCGCGTTCTTGTTGGCCATGCCGCTGTCGTTCGCCGCGTTGAACACCACGTCGCTCGTCACCGCGTTCGTGTGCTTCACGATACCTCAGGCGCTGAACTTGGTGTGGCTGGGGCCCATTTTGTCGGCGGTGCAGAACCTGGTGCAACCGGCCATGCGGTCGACCGCGTCGGCCGCGTTCTTGTTGGTGAACAACCTCTTCGGCATCGCCGGTGGCATTTATTACTTCGGGGCCGCCGCCGACTTCTTGAAACCGCAGTTCGGCGCCGAGTCGCTGCGCTACGCGCTCTACAGCGGGCTCGGGTTCTATTTGCTCGGGGCGGTGTTGTTTCTCATCGCTTCGCGACGCTTGAAGCGCGACTGGGTCGAAGGCTAGCCGCCGAGCGCTTCGAGCAACGCGACGCACATGCCGTTCTTCTGCGGCACCTGCGTCGCGCTCGGCCCAGAGGTCGTTACTCGGCCATCGACCATGGGGTGACGCAGAAGCCCCCCATGACGTGCTTGACCTGTTCGTTCTTGAGAGCCTTCAACGAAACGACAACCTTCTTGCCCTGCCCGTACTTCTTTTTCATGACAGCTCCTGGGTGGGAGGAACTCCGGTTCCTCTGACGGCCCCAAAGAGCCAGCTCCGCGACGTTGTCGCATTTGGCGGCGACAGCGTCGTTCTTTCAAGGCGTTGCTGGGCACCGCGTTCAAAAGCCGGCTTTGGAGACCCGAACAATGTGCTCGGCCGTTCGCGCGGCGAGGGCGAGCAGCGTCAACGTGGGGTGGCGGTCTCCGCCGGTCGGCAACACCGACGCGTCGGCCACGTACAGCCCCTCGGTTTCACGCACCCGGCCCCAGGCGTCGGTCACCGTCGTTTTGGGGTCGTGCCCCATGCGAGCGCCCCCCGCTTCGTGAAAGAGCGCGCGGTGGAGTGACGGGTCTCGAAACGGAACAATGATGCTGCCGGGCGGCGTCATCGCGTCGATGACCGTCAGCGCCGTTTCTCTCATGTCGGCGATCAACCGCCGGTCATTGTGGCTCGTGTACTGGTGAATGACCGGCACCGGGCGCCCCAGCGCGTCTTTCTCGCTCGGGTGAAGGGAGATGGCGCGGCGGGGGTGTGGCAGCGAATCTCCCATCGCCGTGACGATGAAAGCACTCGCCTCGGCGGCGCGCTTTCGGTCGAGCCGCAGCATGGGCCACCAGCCAGGGCTCAGTTTCGAGGCGTCGACCGGGCCATGCACTTCCATGCTGAAGCCGCCGACGTAGGGCTTCTTCGTCGCCCGCCCCGTGTTCACGAAGCGCGGCACGAAGGCCGCCGCTCCGGCGCGTGTTTTCTTCACCGGTACGGGCGCCGCGGCGACGTAGCTCACCATGACGTGGTCGACGAGGCCTTGGCCCAACAGGTGGGCGCGGTCGGCAATGGGCGACGGCGGCTCGGTGAGCAGAATTCGAACCGTTTCTTCGGGTGAAGCACACAGCACGACCGTCTTGGCGAACGCTTCTTCGAGCGTGCCCGCCTCGTTCCAATATTCGACGCCCACGGCCCGCGACCCCTTGAAGACCACGCGGCGAACCACGGCCTGGGTGATGGCGCGAGCCCGGGCGTGCTTGAAGCTGAGCGCCGTTCGAACCTGGAGCCCGCTGCGGGCAATGCGCGGCGCCGTCGCGCGAACGCCAATTTTCGCTTCGAGCGCTTCGACGCCTGGCCCGTTGCGCACCGTCAACAGGCGCTCGACCGCCCGATAGTGAGGGGCCAGCTCTTCGAGGCTCACCGGCCAGGGCGCACCAACTGTTCGTGCGTCGACCTGGGCGTGCGCATCGAAGCGCTCGCACCACCCGCCCCACACCAGCGATCGCCCTCCAAGGGCTCTGACGCGCGTTCGTGCTCCCGGCAGCTGCTCGGCCAGTTGGGATACCCCCACCAAGCGGCTTGGCCAGCGGTGAGGGTTTGGGTGCTGGTGAGAGAGCGCCGCATCGCGAAACGCGCCGCTGACTCGAAATGAAGGGCCCGCTTCGAGAATTCGACACCGAAGCCCAGCGAGCGAGAGGAGTTCTCCAATGAGGAGCCCTGAAAAGCCCCCGCCAACCACCAGAACGTCGGTCTTCAATGCGTTCCGGGTCAAAGCGGGTTCCTGCGGCACCGTCTCCCCGTTCAACGAGGGAGACGGCGGCCCTGGGTCAGAATTACCAGGGGGTGACGCAGAACGCGGCCCCGCCGCCCTTGACCTGCTTGAGCTGCACGTCTTTGAGGGTCACCACAACCTTCTTCGAGTTTTGCTTTTTCATGACGTCCCCTAATGGAGGAACTGAATTGTTCCTCATGTGGGACTGAAAATCACAGCCCGTACACCTACGTCAACCTACCTCCGGCTCCCTGGCTCGAAGACCAAAAAGCCGAAGATATTCAATTGCTTGAGTGAATTGTCTTCGCGCTCAGTCCCAAGGCGTGGTGCAGAACGCCGCGCCACCCTTGACCTGCTTCAACTGCATTTCCTTCAGGGTCACGACCTTCTTGTCTTTGAGCTGCTTGTTTTGCTTCTTCATGGCTTCCTCGTTTCGAAGAACACGATTGTTCTTCAGGTGCGCCACGAAACCACATTGAAAACAGAGCCGTCAAACCTTCGTTTTCTTTGATGTTTTTCGCCAAAAACGCCCCCCAAATTCAAAAAGCTGGCGTTTGTTGAGCAATTCGATGGCTCGCACGGTGTCCGGTCAGTCCCACGGGGTGACGCAGAAGCCCGAGCCGCCCTTGACCTGCTTGAGCTCGAGTTCTTTCAGGGTCACGACCGTCTTCTTGTCTTTGAGCTGCTTCTTGGCCTTTTTCATGACGCTTCCTTCCGGTGAAGGGCTCGATTGCCCTCGGCACGGAGACGGGCGGTCGCGGGCCTGTTTTGCGCTCTGACATTCGGCATACCGAGCATCAATGTCTGGAAAAGCTCTTCTCCGAGTGACCAATGTCTCCGCAGTACCTGAACGGTCGGTTGAGTTCTTGCTGGCCCTGGCGTCACGAGGCGTGGTCGACGTGCAACGGGCGATTTCGCTGTTTCTTGATGCCCGCCTGCGCTCACCGACGCGGGGCGTGGTGCGGCTCGGGCTTCTGCGTCACCCCGTGGGACTGACCGGACACCGTGCGAGCCATCGAATTGCTCAACAAACGCCAGCTTTTTGAATTTGGGGGGCGTTTTTGGCGAAAAACATCAAAGAAAACGAAGGTTTGACGGCTCGGCTTGGAGCTTGGTCGCCCGGGCCCCCACTCGGCCGATGCGACGCGCTGACTGGGCGAAGGGCGGCTGGCAGTTCATTTTTCCGCGCGGGCGTCAGCGCCACTTCTTTGAAGTGTCAGGCGCCGAGTTTCTGCCGCTGACCGAATTGTTTCGTTGCCTCAATGGCACCCACACGGCCCGTGAACTGGGGGCCGAGTTTCCAAAACACCGGGCGCTGATCAAGCGCTTCGTGGCCTTCTTGCGAACCAACGACTTGCTCGCGCCGCTGCGCCGCGCCCCGCCGCGCCACCCAGGGCTCGAGTTCGTGTCGCACTCGAGTCTTCAATTCACCAGCGATGAAAGCAGCGTGCTCATCGACCCGTGCTTCGTGCTGCCCGACGGCCAAGAGGCCATCTCGCCCCGCGACCTGGCTCGGTTCGAAGCCAAGTTTCGGCAGCTCGATCAGGTCTCGGCCGTGTTGTTGACCCATTCTCATTGGGACCACACCCACCTGCCGACCCTGTTTCGGTTTCGGCGAGACGTGCCCATCTTCGTGCCGAAGGTCACCGAGGAGACCTACTACAACCCGGCGCTGGCCCCGTTGCTTCGGAGTCTGGGCTTCACCGACGTGCGCGAAGTCACCCCGTGGCAACCAGAGCGCATTGGCGACATCACGTTCACCCCGGTGCCTTTCTACGGCGAGTGGTTCGGCCCGGGCTCGCACTTCGACGCGTTCTGCTACCTCATCGAGCTCAACGGCGTGCACTACTTGGGCACCGTCGACAGCGAGCGCAGCGAGGCCGGCAACATGGACCAGGTCTTCAAAGAGTTGCGTGAGCGCGTCGGTCACTCGATTGATTGCGTGTTTTTCTGCAGCTCGAGCCAGACCCACGCCAACCCGGTGACGTGCGGCGCCCCGGCGCAGTACTCGAATGGCTTTGGCATTCACGCCGACTTGATGCGCTACCACCCGAACACCGACGCCATCGTTCGCTGGTCTCGCATGTTGAAGCCGCGCGTGGTGATACCCTACGCGGAGTTCATCTTTTCTTCGACCGCCGGCCGCGCGCCCATCAATTTGCGCGCCGTGAACGCGCAGTCGCACTTTCGTGACTACTGGCGGCAGGTCGAATCGGGGCGGCTCAAGCGCCTCCCGGGCGTGCTCGAATGGAAGCGCGACCTGAGCCGGCTGATGCCCCGGCTGCCGAAGTCGACGCAGTTGGTGATGATGTCGCCGGGCGAGCGGGTCGAGGCGTGAGGGTCGGCCAAGGGAGCGTCAGGCGATGAGCAAGGTGAACACGAGGGGGCCACGTCGGGCCGGCGGCCAAGGCATCGGCTCGTTGAGGCGGGTGACCGAAGCCCAGCTCGCCCGAATGGCCCGCGAGGGCATTGCTCGCGCGCAAAGTCAGCTGCCTCAAGACCCGTCGGTAACGCCAGTCTCCGCCGAGCTTCGCGCCGAGATCGCCCGTGAGGGCTACGCGGTCGTTCGTGGCCTGGTGCTGCCCGAGCTCGTCGACGCGGTACGTGAGCGGGTCTATTCGGGTGTCACCCGAGGTGGCCTCGGCCGCCAGCCACGCGCCGATGCGTCGGTGTTCGCGCTCGGCACGGTGCCCCCCGACGTCGTCAAATTCAACTCGCGCCAGTTCGTGACGCAGCTGGCGACCAGCCACCCTTTTCGCGCGCTCGTGAGTCACGCGCTCCAAGCCCTCCAGCCGGTGACGGGGCCCGCCTGGCCGATTCAGGCCGAGCACGGTCGCTGGCTGCGCATGGCGCTCCCCCGCGGCCTCAACCGGCGCATGCCTCCGCACCAAGACATCTTTTATTTGCCGGGCTCGGAGAAGTTCGTGACGGTGTGGGTACCGCTTCACCGATGCCCACGCCAGTTGGGCGGCCTGCGGCTGGTGCCGCGCAGCCACCTCTACGGCCCCTTCTTTCATGACGGCAAGAACGGCATACCCGTGCGCGGAGCCTCGCTGCGGTGGAGGCAGTTCTCTTTCGAAGTGGGAGACGCCGTCGTCTTTCACCGACACCTCGTTCACGCCTCGGGCGTCAACCA
>JBGAIY010000135.1:0-17103 GCA_044225205.1 Myxococcaceae bacterium
GGGCGAGGTCTTGGCCCACGGTACGTTCTTGATGCGGGGGTCCCAGAAGTTGGCTTCGAAGGTGGTGCCGTCGCTGCCGCCCCCCTTGACCGGCACTTGGTAGAGCGTCTTCTCGTC
Organism: Myxococcaceae bacterium; assembly: GCA_044225205.1. Lineage (GTDB taxonomy): Bacteria > Myxococcota > Myxococcia > Myxococcales > Myxococcaceae > JAEUJT01. Next base: position 118 of record JBGAIY010000135.1, read on the forward strand.
GCCGTAGAAGAGCGCGCCGCTGTAAATTTGGTCGGCTTGCCAGGCGATGTAGTGCTTCTTGCCGTCGGTACCGACCTTCAATTTGTATTGCGACACGTCGACCGGAGTCGGGTTCTGCGAAAGCATCAACGCGAGCAGGAGCAAGTTCATGGCGGGGCACTATACCCAGGTCGGCCGCGGTCAAGGCCCGAAGTCGGCTCAAAAGTGGCCCCCCGAATGACTTGCGTCAAACCGGCCACGTCATGACAAGGCCGGGCCGCCAGTTCGGGGTACCTGGGTTCGCCGACTTGACAGCAGAAAAGCGGAACCGACGGCCGGGCGCGGGTGCTATGGCAGTCGAGCACGACATGAGTGACGGCCTTCTCAGCCCCGGCACGGTGGTCGCCGACACCTATGACGTCGAGCGCTTGATCGGGCGCGGCGCCATGGGAGAGGTGTACGCCGCGAAGCACCGCCGCCTGCCCGGCCTGTCGGTGGCCATCAAGGTGCTCACGGGCCCGTCGCAGGGGGGCGACCGGCTCGCTCGGTTTCGCCGCGAAGCCGAAATCGCCGCCAAGCTGTCGCACCCGAACATCGTGCAGGTCATCGACTACCAGACGTTGCCCACCGGTCAGCCGTACTTGGTGATGGAGCTGTTGCGCGGCGAGAGCCTGCACGCGCGGCTCAAGCGCGGGCCCCTCGACCTCAAGACGCTGCAGCGCATCGTGCGTGAAGTCGGCGCGGCGCTCGATGCCGCCCACCAAGCAGGCGTCGTGCACCGAGACCTCAAGCCCGAGAACATTTTTCTGGTGCCCACCCCCACGGGTGACCAAGCCAAGGTGCTCGACTTCGGCATTTCGAAGTGGGCCGACGGGGCGCCGGTGCACACGACCGATTCGATGATCATCGGCACGCCGCGCTACATGTCGCCCGAGCAGGCCATGGGCCTCAACAGCCAGCTCACCGCCCGCAGCGACATCTTCGCGTTCGCGACCGTCTGCTACGAGGCGCTGACCGGCAAGCCGATCTACGAGTCTGAAAACGTGGCCCAGCTGCTGTACCAAATCGCTCAGGTGCCCCACCCGCCGGTGCGCTCGGTGCTGCCCGACGTGCCGGTGACCGTGGCCCGCGCGCTCGAGCACGCGCTGGTGAAAGACCCCGAGAAGCGCACGCCCGACGTGCTCACGTTCGTGCGCGAGTTCAGCGGCAGCGTGCTGGCGCCCAACCTGAGCGGGCTCAACCCGGTGCTGACGACGCCAACGGCCGGCCCCACCCAACAGCCCACCCGCGACGACTCGGCACCCGCCCCCGCGAGCGTGCCCGAAGCCGAGCCTCGGCCACGGGGGTGGGTGGTGCCGGTGGCACTGGCCGTGGTGGTCGTGAGCGTCGGCGGGGTGTTGGTGATGGCCAAGCTGTCGCAATCACTCGACGACCGCGCACCACAGCGGGTCGCCCTGCCACCCGTCGACTCGGTCGTGGCGGCCGCCGAGCCGGTGAAGCGCCCAGAAGTGAAAGGCGAGGCCGTCGCCACCGCCGAAGGCGCGGGTGCGGAGCCCACGGCCCAAGCCGACGACGACGTGGTCGTCGACGCCGACGCCGGCGAAGTCGTGAAGCCGAGCGAGGGCTCGACCCGCGTCAAAGAGCCGGTGCGCGTGCCCGCGACCGCGGCGAAGCCGAGGCCCAAGTTCGTCGAGGTGCCGGTGACCGACGACGAACGCCCTTTGCTGGCGAAACTGACCGACTTGACCGAAGAACAAGCGTGGGGGCCGGTGTTGTTGATGTACAAGCAAGTGTTGGCGCTGCCCCGCACGAGCGCGGCGAGGCGCCAGGGGTTGTTGATGGTGCTCGAAGCGGCGTGCGCGCGCCGAGAAACGAACGTGAGCGCGATCTTCAACCTGTTGATCGTCGACCACCCCGAATTGTGGAACCAGGCGGTCGACCTGTGTCACCGCCACCAGCCAGACCAAGACTTCGAGCGCCCGCGATGAACGAATTTTCGCGCCCGCACCCGTTGCCGGTCACGGCCCTTTCAAGCACGGCGCAGACCGGCGCGACGTGCAATAGAGTAAGGCGCCCGCATGTCTGACGCGAAGTCGCCACTCTCGGCCGGTGTGACCGTCGCCGGCACCTACGACGTCGAGCGGCTGCTCGGCAAAGGCGGCATGGGCGAAGTGTGGCTGGCGCGGCACTTGCGGCTGGCCGGCAAACAAGTCGCCATCAAGGTGCTGCACACGCTGGCGCAGCCCCCGAGCACCGAATTGTTGGCCCGGTTTCGCCGCGAGGCCGAAATCGCCGCGCGGCTCGAGCACCCGAACATCGTGCAGGTGCTCGACTTCAACCAGCTGCCCTCGGGCGAACCCTACCTGGTCATGGAGCTGCTCAAGGGCCAGAGCCTCGCCGACCGGCTGCGGGCGGGGGGCGCGCTGTCTCCGGGCTTCGTGCAAGCGATTGTGTTGCAAGTGGGCTCGGCGCTGCAGGCCGCGCACGCGGCGGGAGTCGTGCACCGCGACCTGAAGCCCGACAACATTTTTCTGGTGCCGACCGCGCTCGGTGACCAAGTCAAAGTGCTCGACTTTGGCATTTCGAAGTTGGCCGAAGCGAGCACGGTGCAAACGACCGAGCAAACGTTGCTGGGCACCCCGCTCTACATGTCACCCGAACAGGCGCTCGGGCAGAACCGCGACACCACCGCGCAGAGCGACATCTTTTCGCTGGGGTCGATTTGCTACGAACTGTTGACCGGGGTCGCCCCGTTCGTGGCCGAGTCGATCGCCCAGGTCGTCTTTCGCATTGCGTACCAGCCCCACCAGCCGCTGGTCGAGCTCGCACCGCAGCTGCCGCCGAACATCGTTCACGCGGTCGAACACGCGCTCGTGAAAGACCGCGCGCAGCGAACGCCCGACATCGCCACGTTCATTCGCGAGTTGACCGGTGAAGAGCTCGCCACGCCCGCGCGGCCGGTTGCGTTGGGTGACGAGTCAGAAGCGGTGTCGGGGGTGTACAAGCCGGGCATGCGCGTCAGCGACTCGCTGATGAACAACGCGACCGTGGCGCCGTCGGTCTCGAAAATGACCCCTTCGGTTTCACGCCGCCCGAGCCAAGCGACGCCCAGGCCGACGACGCCGGCCCCGGCCCCCGAAGTCGCCGAGCGCCCGAGCGGGCTGTCGCCGGGGGTGTTGGCCGGGCTGCTCGTCGCGGGCCTCGCGGTCATCGGTGTCGCGGGGTACGCGTGGCAAGCGTCTCGTCAACAGGTCGTGGCCACACCGCCGAAGCCGGTGCCGCCGGCCGTCGTCGCGGGGGGCCTCGCGAAACCCACGGTGACGCCGACGCCCGTGCCGACGGTCGGAGAACCCGACGCCGGGCCAAGTGCCCCCGCGCCCGAAACCGACGCGGGCGCTGAGCTTGCCACCGCGCCACTTGACGCCGGCGCCGCGAAGACCCCGGCGAGGCCGCCACCCATGGCCGTCGTTTCGCTGACCGCCGACGAGGCGCGCATCGTCAACGAGCTGAAGGCGCTCAAGAGCAGCGGAGACTGGGAGTCGCTCTCGCGACACCGCTTGACCGCCCTCAACGGCATGACGAGCAATGGGGGCCGACGCGAAGTGTTGCTGTTGACCCTCGAAGCCGAGTGCGCGCTCAACCAGCTGCAGAGCATCAACAGCGACTACCGTCGGCTCGAGAAGCTGAAAGACGCAGCCGCCTTGGGCCGCGCCAAAGAAGTCTGTCGGCGCCACGTGCCCGACTGGGAGGCCCCATGAAGTGGCAACACGCCGTTTTCGTTTTGGTTTTGGTGTTGGTGGCGTTTTCGAACTGCAACCTGCTGGGCGGTGGCGGCGGTGGCGAAGGGGGCGGCGCGGGAGGTGGCGGCGGCGCGAGTTTCACTTTCAGCAAGGGCTTTGCGTTCGTTCGCAAAGACGACACCAAGGTTTACCTGGCCGACGAGGCCGACTTGCAGACCAGCGCCACGTTGACCTCGGCGACGGGGGCGTCGAACCCGAGCTTCAGCGCCGACACGAAGTCGGTGGTCTTCGTGCAAAAAACCGCGAGCGACACGACCGAAATCACCACGGTGGCGACGTCGGGTGGCAGCCCCACGACGCTGGTGCGTTCAGACGCGCTCAAAAAGAACTTTCGTCAGCCGGTGTTCTCGCCCGACGGCACGCGGGTGGCTTTTTCGTACGACGAGAACTCGTCGAGCAGCGTGGGCTTGGTGAACGCCGACGGGTCGAACTTTCAGAAGCTCATCGGCGGTGGGGCCTTGGCGTATGCGTTGCCCAGCTTTTCGGCCGACGGCAAAGCGGTCTTCGCGGCCGCGGGCAACACCGGCTTGCAGCTGACGCAGATCGAGCGGGTCGACGTGGCGACGGGCCAGGCCACGAACGTGACGAACACGCTCGGCAACGAGGCGCTGGGCATCGCGAATCGGCTCGTCGTGTCTCCCGACGGCACCAAGGCGGCGTTCGACGGCCGGGTCGCCTCGGGCGTGACGCGCATTTTCGTCATCGACTTGTCGACGAAGGTGGTGACCAAGGTGAACGACTACATGGGCGAGCCGAACACGAACGACACCTACCCGACCTGGTATTCGAACTCGCTCGTGGCCTTCGGTTCTGATTCGGGTGGCAACGACAACGTGTACCGGGTCGGCCTCGACGCGTCGGGGCGCAAGTTGCTCATGCCGAAAGCGATTCAGCCCTGGTACGGCCCGGTGGCGCCATGACCGGGCTTTCGCGCGCCAAGGCCCACGAGCAGGTCGCCCGCGACTGGCTCGCCGCGTTCAACGCGCACGACGTCGGCCGCTTGGTGGCGTTGTACGCCGAAGACTGCACGCACACCTCGCCCAAGATTCGCGCGCTGCACCCCGAGACCGGCGGCTTGCTCATTGGCAAGGCGGCGCTGACCACCTGGTGGGCCGACGCGATGAAGCGCTTGCCCGGCATTCGCTACGAGGCGACCGCCATCACCGCGAGCGACGAGCGGGTGTTTCTCGAATACGTGCGCCACGCGCCGAACGAAGTGCCCATGTTGGTGGCCGAAGTGTTCGACGTGCGCGACGGCCGAATCGTGGCCTCGCGCGTGTACCACGGCTGAGTTGGCGCCTCGTGGCTACCCGACGACCAACTGTGCGGTTTGACGGGCCGCTTCGATGGTGGCCACGCGGCCCGAGCCGAACTGCAAGGCGTCGCTCTGCACGCCGTCGCTGAAGACCGCGCCGCCCTGAGGCATGAGCGATTCGACGGTGAGCCGTTGCCCGGGCTCGAGCCAACCGAGCACCTGTCGCGCCGTCGAATGCTTGCTGACGAACGGTTCTCGAACGATGAAGAAGAGCCGTGGGTCTTGCATGGTGAACTTGGGCGCGGGCGCCGTGCCGAGGCCGTGAAACCGGTTCACGGCGTTGACCAACTGAAACATCGACGACACCCACCCGGTCGACCCCGCGCCGGTGGCAATGAGCAGACCGCTCGAGCTCTGGCGTTCCCACTCCTGGTCGCCGACGCGCAGGCGGTACCGGGCCGAGACGTGGTCTTGCATGCCCACGAACAATTCGTTGAACGCGAGCAGGCGCTGGCCGTCTGACAGCTTCGCTTCGGCGAGCGTGGCCGGGCGTTTCTTGGCGCGCCCGTCGAGGGTACGGAGCAACGCGCCCCGGGCGTCGCGCACCGAGAACGGCAGCAGCGCGCCGTCGAAGCGCTCGGGGTCGGGGTTGACGCCGATGAGCGGCTGCGCGCCGACGTACTTGGCGGTGTTGGCGACGAGGCCGTCTTGGCCGGCCGCGACCACCACGTCACGCTCGTCGAACAAGTAGGTGCTGAGCAACGAGCGGTCGAGCCATTGCACCTTGAGCCCCACGTCGAGCGACTTGCGCAGCGTGTCGAGTGACTGCCGGTAGGCGTCGTCTTCGGCTTGGTATTCGCCGAAGTCGAGCCCCGCGTGCTTCAAATAGAACTTGGCTTGAGCGCCGGTGTTGAAGCGCTCGACCAGTTCTTGAAAGCGCGTCTTGCGCGTCACGACGACGAGTTTTTCGTACACGGGCGTGGCTCCGCGTCACTTGGGTTTCGCGCCGCCTGAGGGCGCAGGCACGACGGTGGGGGCCAAGAGCGAGCGCAACAAGTCGGGGCTCATGTTGAGTTCGCCAATTTTCTGGGCGTTCTCGGCGAGGTCTCGAAACGCCGCGGCGATGAGCGACGCGGGCTCCATTCGAGAGACCGACAGCGACTGCAGGGTCTTGGGGTCGAGCGTGCGCAACGGCGCCAGGGTGGCCTCGAGCGCATAGGCCTGGGCGTCGGCGGCGGTGCGCTCGTTCGCCGCGCGTTCTTCGAGCAACTTGGTTCGCTCCTTTTCCATGGCGATGTCGGCGGCCATGGTCGTCTCGCGAATGTGGCGGCGCTTGAGCTCGACCATGACTTCGGTCTGAAGTTCTGATTCTTTGACGCGGCGCTCTTGTTCGACCGCGGCGTTGCGGCGGTCGTAAATGGCTTGGTCGCTCTGCCGTTGCAACGCCTCGCGGGCTACCTCGAGCCCGAGCATTTGCACGACCTCGGTCTTTCGCAGGCCGGCCAACACGTCGGCGCACAGCGGCTCGGCGCTGACGAGGGCTTGCCGCAACGCCCAACGGCTGAGCACCCCGCGCGTGAGCGTCTGGGTCACCGACGCGAGGCGCTCTTGCAGCTTGGTCGGGTCGTCGGTGCGGTAGACACCCGTGGGTGACACGCTGAAGTCGAGCAGCGCGCTCAGCCGTTCGGGGTCGGCCACCCGGTAGCTCACCTGCCCTTGCACGGTGACCGACTGAAAGTCGGCGGTCACCTCAGAAAACGCGAACGGCAGGTCGGCGCTCGAGACCGGCACCTGCACGAGCGTCGTCGTCGGAGCCCAGTACCAGAACGACAACCCCACGCCGCGGCGCTTGGGCTTGCCCGCGGAAAACTGCATGACCCACGTCGTCGGTGCGGCTTTGAGATAGCGAAACATGCGGTGACTCCTGTTTGAGTCAAAATAACTCTAACAGGAGTCTTTGCGCAAATGCTCCGTCATGCCGCAGTTGATTCAATGACTTACTTCTTGAAGCCCGAGCACTTCGAAAGTTCGTGGTCGGTCAGGTTCCACGAGGCGTCTTGGAGGCAGAGGTCGATGTCTTCGACGACGCATTCGTCGCCTTCGTGGTCGATGAGCTTGAGGTCGTACTCTTCGCAGTCGAGCCCGGCGAGGGTCACGGTCTCGGCGTGTTCGAGGGGGTCGGCGTGGAGCTGATCAGGGCCCCAGTGCACCTCGTGGGCGGGGGTCAAGAACAGGTGGTGCACGGCGTAGCTCGAGTCGTTGTGAACGGTGATCGACCCGTGCCACCACTCGTGGGTGGCGACTTTGGTGGTGGCGCAGCCCACGGCAGCGACGGCGACGACGACGGCGAACGAAATGGGTTTCATGGTGAGTCTCCAAAAGGGTGTCGCGGAGGGAGATCCTCCCGAACGCGTGGGAGACAGGGGTGCGTCAAAGCCGTCGCGTCGGGGCGGCGAAAAATCGTCAAATGGGTTGCAGTATCAACGGCTTTGACCGGGCGAATCGGCCGTGCGCTTGGTGATTGACGAGCGCGTCAAAGGGCCCTAAGCGCGCCATGCCATGGCGTCACTCCGCGACATTCGCAAACGCATTCGCTCGGTCAAGAACACCCGCCAAATCACCAAGGCGATGAAAATGGTTTCGGCCGCCAAGTTGCGCAAAGCCCAAGACGCGGTCGTCGCCTCGCGGCCGTACGCGCAGACCATTGACACGGTGATGTCGCAGATCATGTCGCGCGGCGAGGCGGGGTCGCTCAGCCACCCGTTGCTGACCTCGCGCCCGGCGAAGAAGGTCGAAATCATCGTCATCACGTCTGACCGTGGTCTCGCCGGTGGTTTCAACGCGAACATCACCCGCCGCGCGCTCAAGTTCGTGAGCGAGTCGAAGAATGAAGTGACGGTGACGACCGTCGGCCGCAAGGGCAACGACTTCTTGCGCGGCCGTGGCGTGGCCGTGCGCCGCGACTGGCCGGGTTCGCTGACGAAGGTCTCGTACGCGACGGCCGAAGCCATTGCGCAAGACGCGTCGAAGCGTTTCTTGGCGGGCGAAGTCGACGCGGTCTACGTGATGTTCAACGAGTTCGCCTCGGCCGTGAGCCAGGTGCCGGTGACGGCGCAGCTGTTGCCCTTCGAAGCGAAGCACACCGAAGGCGAAGCCAAGGGCAGCCTGGTCGACTTCGAATACGAACCCGACGCGCAGTCGGTGCTCGACAAGTTGGTGCCGCGGGCGGTCTCGGTGAAGGTGTACCGGTCGATGCTCGAGAGCGTGGCGGCCGAGCACGCGGCGCGCATGACGGCCATGGAGAACGCGACCAAGAACGCCGGCGACATGATTGGGTCGCTGACGCTCTTCTACAACCGCTCGCGCCAAGCCCTCATCACCAAAGAACTGATGGAAATCGTCTCGGGCGCCGAAGCGCTCAAGTAACACGAAACACCCGGTTTTTTGGCCTGGGCCGGGCGTCGGGCAATCGGGGCGCGCGTGAAGTGACGAAGCCGAGTACGCTCGGCGGCGCTCATGTCTCGCGACTCGACCTTCGTTGGAGAACAGCCCGCAGAACCCCAGCGCGAAGAGAAGCGCGAAGAGCGGCCGCGCTCGGCGTCTCCGATGGCGGCGATGCCGCAGCGGCGCAGCTTGGGTGGCAGCCCTGCCCCGGCGGCGTCTTCGCGGCCGGCGAGCGCCGCTGCGCCGTCACGCCAGCAATTGAAGATACCCGGGCCCGCGACGAGCCGACCGCCCGAGGGCCGGAGTGAGCGGCCAGAGCGAGCGCACCCGCCGCGCACGCCACCGAAGTCGCGCTTCTTTCCCCAGCAGCCGCGCTCGGTGCACGACACGGGGTTGTCGCAGAGCATGGTCGAAGAGCTGATTTTGAAAGCGCTCTTCTTCGCGGGCGAGTTGCGGGGCTCTGAAATCGCCAACCGCATCAAGCTGCCGCAGGTCATTGTCGACGACGTCATCGAAGGGCTGCGCCGCTCGAAGTACGTCGACCTGAAGGGCGGCGCGGGCATGGGCGTGGGCAAGTCGGGCATGATCTTCACGCTCACGACCTTCGCCACCGACCTCATTCGGCAAATTCTCGACCGCAACCGCTACAACGGGCCCGCCCCGGTGCTGATGGAGGAGTGGTTCGAGGCGGTAAAGGCCCAAACCGTGCGCGGCATTCGCATCGACCGCGAGCGAATGGAAGAGAACTTCGGCGACCTCATCGTCAAAGACTACATTTTCGACGGGCTGGGGCCGGCCATGAACTCGGGCCGAGCGATTTTCTTCTACGGGCCTCCGGGCAACGGCAAGACGGCGCTCTGCCAGTCGCTGGTGCAGTGTTACGAGGGCGACATTTGGGTGCCGCACGCGCTGTTGGTCGACGACTTCATCATTCGGCTCTACGACTCGACGATTCACCGGCCGGTCGAAGACGACGAGAGCGGCCCGGCCCCCGACGCTCGGTGGGTTCGGGTGCGGAGGCCGCTCGTGGTGGTCGGCGGCGAGCTGACCCTCGAGACGCTCGACCTCATTTATTCGCCAGACGTGAAGTTCTACGAGGCGCCGTTTCAGTTGAAGGCGACGAACGGCATGCTGCTCATCGACGACTTCGGCCGACAGCAGATCAGCCCGAAAGACCTCCTCAACCGGTGGATCGTGCCGCTCGAGAGTGACGTCGACTACCTCACGCTGCACACGGGCAAGAAAATACAGGTGCCCTTCAACGTGTTCGTGGCGTTCTCGACCAACCTCGACCCGTCGGCCCTGGTCGACGACGCGTTCTTGCGACGCGTTCGCTACAAGCTCGCCGTGCAGCCCCCTGACGACCAGCAGTTTCACCAGATTTGGCAGGTCGTCTGTCGCAAGAAGGGCGTCGAGTACGACGCGCAGGCCATCGACTGGTTGGTCGAAAACCACTACCGGCCGGTCAACCGACCGTTTGCCGCGTGTCAGCCGCGCGACTTGCTCGACCAAGTCATCGACATCGCCCATTACCGCAACGAGACACCGCAGTTGACCGAAGAGCTGCTCGACAACGCAGCCCGCAACTATTTCGTTCGCTTCGACCAACCGTGACGCCGCTGCGCGAGGCCTTGCTCGCCTTGCGCAAGCAGTCGCCCACACCGAACGCTCCCGCACTCACAAACCCGAGGCGGGTCTGACATTCGTGCCAGACCGATGATCGTCTGGCCCTCCTTGCGGCAACCAAAGCGAGCCATTTTCAGCGGCTCACGCATCAAGTGTGGCCGCTTCTTCACTGCTGACGCGTTCTGAACCGCCATCGCCGGCCTCGACGAAATGAAACTGACCCTTTGGCGTAGATGTTGCTCTACGGTGCGCCGCTCGTGACCCCTCGCCTGCCGCCGACGTGTCTGGTGTGTTGCCTGCTGGCGCTCGGAGCGTCGGGGTGCGTGACGGTGTACCAGCCGTTGGTCGGCTTGCAGCGGCCCCTGGCGGTCGACCCCGAAATCGAAAACCTCGAGGGCCAGCGGCTGTTGGTGCGGTGCGTGCCCTCAGACGCGCTCGAGCCGACCGAAGCCGAGCAGCTGTGTCGTCGCATGCGGTCGCTGTTCATGAACCAGGGGGCGGCGGTCGAAACCGAGGTGCCGCGCAAGAATGCCGGTTTCGCGACGTGGGGTCAGGCCCAGGCGAAACCAGACCTCATCATTGAGCTGCGCTCGCGGCTGTTGCACGAAGAGCGCAACGGGTGGTTGTTGGCGCTGTGCATTGCGTCGTTGGGCCTGTGGCCGTCGACGAGTGAGTTCGAGTTCGCGCAAGACGTGACGATTCGCGACGGCAGCGGCTTCTTGTTGTCGACCGATTCACTGCAGGGGCGCTTCATTCGTTGGGTCGGGCTGACGTCGTGGGTGCTCGACGCGGTGCTCGATTTGTTCGTTCGCCCCAAAGACGAAGCGCTGACCGGCGACGGCGCGCAGCGGCAGTTCTCGCGTGACTTCTACGGGCAGCTGAGCCAACTCGCCTTCGGCGCGCGCATGCGTTCGGCGGTGATGCACGAGTTTGAAGCCGCGGCCCCGCCCGCACCGGCGAAAGCGGCGCCTCCGTGACGCGCGCCGGGGGGGCGTGGGTGACCATGGGGGCGGGGCTCGCCGGTTGCGCGAGCGACCCGGCCCCCGGCGTGTGGCACACCCGCGCCGAATCACGCCAGTTGGCATGCGCGCGCCTGAGTCAAACCGAAGCCCACGACCGCGAGCCCGGCCGGGTGCCCGAGGTGCCAGCGCGGCAACTGCCGGGCGTCACCGAGGCGCTGTTGTGCCAGCCGCTGTACTTGCCCGAAGGAGAACGCCCCGCGCGCGACGAAGCCATTTTGTCGACGTTGCGTCACGACGTCGGTGAATTGACGCAGCTGGCGAGCACGCTGACCGAGGGCGACGTGACCTTTCACGTCGACGCGTTCTACCCGGCTCCCGAAATTGCTTCGAAAATCGCCTTCGCCGCGAAGAACGAGTTGGTCGAACACGGCCGGGTGGTGTCAGACCGAGTGCCGTTGCTCGCGGCCGGAGACGTTTCGGTCTTGGTGCACTTGCCGCAAGCGCGCGTGTACGCCGCGGCGTGCACCCGGTACTTCGCCGAGCACACGCTGGGCGAGCACGACGTGTTTTTGGGGCTGATGTTGCTCGACGAGCGAGAGACGCATTTGCACGCGGGGTTGTGCCAAGCGGGCCAATGGCGGTGGGTGCGATGACGCGGGCCTCGACCAACGTCGTGTCATTGGCGGCGGGGCTGTGCGTGGCCTTCGCGGGTTCAGCGGTGGCGGCGACCGACCCGACCGTGGCCGAAGCGCAGAAGCTGCAACTCGAGCGGGTGCGCGGTGAAATCGCCGACCAGTTGCAGCTGCAAGCGTACGACTTGGTCGACGAGTTGGTGTTCGACTGGCTGCGGCACCCGCCCTTCGGCGCAGAAACACCCGTGGTGCTGGCCGACGTGGGTGTGCCGGTGAGCTTCGGCAGCGGGTTGCAGGCGCTCATCGAGAACCATTTCGCCGACGTGGTCGTCAAGAACCCGAAGAGTCACGTGCAGTTGACCCATTGCCCGGCCTGCACGGCCATGGTCGTTCATTCGGGTTCGAAGGGCACGGTCGTCTCGCGCGGGGTCGACGCACCCGAAGCGCTCGCGTTGGCCGGCGCCTCGTCACAGAGCAAGCACGCCTTGTTTCTCGACTTCGAAATCGAAGGGTCGGCGCTCGTGTTGCGCGCTCGCATCACCACGTTGAGCCCGCAGCTGCCCATTGTGTACGCGAAGACGTTGTCAACGACGACGACGTCGCCCGCGCTGCTGCGCGCCGCCGACCAGCTCAAGAGCGCCGAAGACGCGCGCAAAGAATACCTCGACACCCTCGAGGGCCGCTCGACGTGGGCGGTGCCGGTGCGTGCCACGGTGAGAACGTTTCCACGCGGGTATCTCGACGTCGCGACGCCTCCGTTCATTTGGCTGCAGGCTGGCGTCGAAGCGGCGTTCACCCAGGCGCGGGCGTGGCTCGCGAGCTTCTCGGTGGGCTTGAGTTGGGCGCCCGAGTCGCACACGGCGTGGCTCGCGCAGGCGCGGCTCTCGCGCTTGCTGACCGGCTCGGTGACGTCGCTGACGCACCCCGACCTGTACGTTTTTCTGGGCGGCTCGGTGATGACGTTCTACGGCCCGACCGCGCTCATTTTTCAAGACCGCATCACCGACATTGCCGAACTGAGCCGGCAGCTGAAAAACATCGACGCGGGCGCTCCGCCGACGAAGACCTTCGCGGCGTTTCAGTTGGGGCTCGAGCTGCGCGTCAAAAACCGAATCGGGCTGGGGGTGTTCGTCGAGGTGACTCCAGCGCTGGCGAACATCGACGGCGTGGGCACGTACGTCGACCTCGGGCTGTTCAAGATTCAGACCTTCGGCGTGGAGACTTCGTTTTGTTTCTGACGTGCGCGCCAGAGTCGCCGAAATGGGCGCGCGGCCGTCGGCGCCGCCGTTCACCCGTGCTTCACCTGCAGACGAGTGCACGAGCCGCGGCGTGGCGTTGCACCCTTCGCAATGCCGTCGTGTTTCAGTCGCAGCGCGGTTCAGCGCCGACTGAGCAGACGGCACGTGGCTCGGTCACCTCCGGCCGTAACCTTCGCGATGCCGTCGTGTCTCAATCGAGGCACGACTCACCACCAACCACGCAGGAGGCAGCGCGAGGCTCGGTCGCATTCAATCGCAACTTTCGCAGTGCCTTCATGTTTCAGTCGCGACCCGGTTTCGCTCCAACCGAGCAACCGGCACCGCGAGGCGCGGTCATCTCCGGCCGTAACCATTCTGGTTCACTCGCGTTTCAAGCGCGGCACGGCACAGCGCCAACTGAGCGGGCAACGGCACACCCTTCACCGGCGGGCACTGCGGAGCGTGCCACTGTTGAAGACACCGACGTGCTTCAGGCTCAGCGCGGCCCCACGTGCGCATCGCCGCCGAACCTGCGCTCGGCCATTCTGGCGGGGGGGCTGGGGCTGGCGACAAGGCGGGCCACCCTTCGTCGGTGGGCTCACCTGCTGGTGCTGGCGGTGCTGACGGTGGGCGGCTCGGCGGCGGCGCAACGAGACACCACCCGCAACGCGCTGCTTCGGTTCGAAGAGACCATGTCGCTGCAGCGCGAAGACGGCGTTCGCGAGGTCAAGACGCTCTTGCCGGCCATCGTGGTCAGTGTGAAGCCGGCCTTCGAAGAAACGAAGAACTGGTACGCGGCCGAGGCGTTGGCGTCTTTGGTACACGTGTTCGGCGCGGCGGGGTTGCGCTCGTGCGAAGCGTGCATGGCGCCACACACCTTCGTCGTCGACGGCCGCCTCGAGACGTCGACCGCGGGAGTGTCGACCGACGACATCATTCGGCTTGACGAAGCGGCGCGAGGCCAGAGCACGCCCGCGCGGGTGGCGATTTGGCTCGACGAGACGCTCGAGGGTGTTTCGCTTCGGGTCGTCGACCTGCAGAACAGCCGAATCGTGCTGGCGCAAAACTTCGACCCCAACCTGAGCGAAGCGACCCGCACGACGCACACCTTTTCGCTCGCACGAGAGCTCGACCGCCGTTCGCGCGCCGACAGCTTGACCCACGTGTTCGTCGACGTGGCGCTCTACCCGGGGCAACACGTCTCGTTCGACTGGGCCGAACAGTGGGGAGACACGAATGCGAACCTGTCGGGCGTGTCGGTGTCGCTGTTCGACCCGGTGGCGGGCGTGGGCGCCGAATACTTTCGGGTGATACCGCAAGCCCTGAACCTCATGGTGGGCGCCAAATTGCTGCTCAGCATGCCCACCGCGTTGGTGCGGGCGATTTCGGGCCAAGACAACAACGTCATCGACCCGCTCATCACCGGGGTGTTCATGCTGCGGCTGCCCATTGCCAGCTCGAACTACGGCGTCATTCTTTCGGTTTCGACCAATGGCCGCGTGGGCCTCGGTTTTTCGTTGCTCAACTTCTCACTGCTGCCCTTTTTGCCATGAACACGACGACGAACCGAAGGTGGCTCGCAGGCCTGCTCGCGGTGACGAGCATGTCGACCGCGTGCGCGTCACGCAACTACACCTATTACCTCATCGAACCTCCGCCGAAGCGGCACCCCGCGCTCAAAGAAGAAGGCACCCTGGCGAAGCCGTTTGGTTTCGGTTCGACCACCACCATGAAAGTTCGGTGGAACGACGGCAACCTCATCACCGAGGTCGACGTGCCGGTCATGGCGTCGGGGCAGCGCATCGTGGTCGAGCACGGCGCGGGCAGCAGCGAAGTGAAAACCATACCGGCGATGCGGGTGGTGCCTCCGCCGCCGACGGCGGCCGACACGTCGCTCATCGAAGCGTACCGGGCGCGGGGGTTGAGCGTGAACCAAGACGCCGCCGAAGTGAGCCTCACCAAGGCCCGAACGTTGATGCAAGAGGCGACCAAGACCGGCAACTACCAGCTCGCGCTCGAATGGTGCGAGACGGTGCTGCAGCGCTACAAGTCGCACCCCGAATTCTTGCGCGCCAAGGCGTCGCTGCTGTTGATGATGGGCGAGCGCGACAAAGCGATTGAAGTGTACGAGCAGGTCGAGGCCATCGAAAGCGACCCGGCCGTGCGAAAGAAACTCGAAGAGCTGCAGCGCCAGCCCAAGTAACGCGCTTTTGAAGGAGACGACTCTTGCAGATCATCGGCCTTGCCTTGTTGGGGTTCATCGTCTGGTTCGGGTTCAGTGACCAAACCGACCACCACGTCATTTCGGCGTTCGACCTTCACGCGTTGGTGATGGTGGTGGTGGGGTCTTCGGCGGCCGTGCTGGTCAGCTCGTCACGAACGACGGCGCTGCGCACGGTGCTCGCCTTGCGCGAGCTGATACCGGGGTTGCGGTTGTTCGCCGCGACGACGTCGACCATGGAGGCCGAGCGTGACGCGCTCTGCACGCTCTGGCGCGAGGGCAAGCGCAGCCAAGCGTTGGCGGTCGCCGAAAAAAGCCAGTACCCCGCGGTGAAACAGGTGGGCGACCTCTTGCTCAACCGCGCCCCCGACGTCGCGAGCGCGAAGGTGTTTCTCGAACTGCGGCACACCGAGATCAGCGCCTGGCAGCCCCCCATCAACAATTGGGAGATGCTGTCGAAGCTCGGCCCGTCGTTCGGCATGGTGGGCACCATCACCGGCATGATTCAGCTCTTTCGCAACATGAGCTCAGACAACCTCAACATCGGCGCGGCGATGTCGCTCGCGCTGCTGGCAACGCTCTATGGCGTCGCGTTCGGGGCCGGCATCGCCGCGCCGATCGGGCACTACTTGAACGGCCTGCTCGACGAACGGCTGGGGTTTCTCGAGCGGTGCGAAAAGTCGGTCAACGAGCTCGTCGCGCGCGGGGCCGCGTAAGCCATGCAGCGCCGGTCAATGGGCCACGAAGAGGGCTGGCTGCTCAGCTACGCCGACCTCATCACCAACTTGTTGTTGTTCTTCGTCGTGTTGTTGACGGCCGCCAACTTGAACAAGGGCCGCATGCAACAAATCGCCAAGAGCATTTCAGGCGCCGAGAGCCCGCAGAGCCTCAACGCCATTCGCAAAGAAATCGACGCGCAAATTCAAAAACAGCAACTGCAGCAGTTGGTGCAGACGACGTTGTCTGAAGAAGGGCTCGAGCTGTCGCTCAATTCGGGCCTGGTGTTCGACTCGGGCAAAGCGGTCATTCGGCCCGACGTCGAGCAGGCGATCGGCGGCATGCTGCACGTGTTGACGCCGTACGGCAGCAAGTACGCCTTCGCGGTCGAAGGGCACACCGACCCAACGCCGATCAACGGCGGCGCCTTCGCCAGCAACTGGGAACTGTCGAGTGCGCGCGCCATTGTGGTGCGGCAACGCCTCGAAGACGTGGGCTTGCCGCGTGGGCGAATTCGCGTCGAAGGCTACGCCGACACCAAGCCGTTGCCTGAAGACCAATTGAAGGGGCTCGGCCCTGAAGAGCGACTCGCGCGCCTGCGCCGCGTCGTCGTGAGGATCTACTGATGAAGCCGTTCATTGCGTCGTTGCTGGGGCTGTGGGCGGGGGCGGCCTTCGCCCAAACGGCGAGCGCGCCCGCTCCGGTGCCCGGCAAGCACATACCCCCCGCCGTGCTGATGGAGCTTCGCTCGCTCGAGAATCAGTTCGACTTGGCGCTCAGCCGTGACTGTGCGCCCGAGCGGTGCGCGTCGAAGGGCTGCCTGTACCAAGACCACGTGGTCGTCGACTTGCCGCGTTCGTCTTCGCTGCCGGGCCTGGGTCAGTCAGAAGGTCTGGGCGCGGTGCCGCCGCAAGAATACCTGACGCAGGTGCACTGCGACTTCGCGCACGAAAAGTCGGTCTCACCGCGCGACGTGCAGGCGTTGGTGAAGCGGCTCGAGCAGCGCTTGTCGAAAGGGTGGCTGCAGGTCACCGTGGGCCACCAAATTCTCGAGCCGATTTCAGAGGCGCTGCGTGACTCGCCGCCGCCTCCGCCGGTCGTGGCTCCGCCCG
>JBGAIY010000136.1:0-17316 GCA_044225205.1 Myxococcaceae bacterium
GGCTGATGCAGCTCATGCCGGGCACCGCGCAAGAAATGTTCGTCAAAGACATTTTCGACGCGAAAGACAACGTCGAGGGCGGCGTGCGGTACCTGCGGGTGCTCGCCAACGAGTTCGACGGTGACATGGTGAAAATGGTCGCGGCGTACAACGCGGGGCCCGACGCGGTTCGCAAGTACAACGGCCAGGTGCCTCCGTACCCCGAGACGCAGGCCTACGTTCGCAAAGTGCTTTCGCTGTACTTTCAATACAAATCGCAGGCGGAGCAGTCGTCGTCTGAAGCGAAGCGCTAAAGCCCACCCGATGAGGAAACTCGAATGTCAGGCACGGCTCTGACCAAAGATCCGGCCGCGGAGGAGGAGTTCGTTTCGTCGCTCTACAAGGGCGGTGAATTGCTCGCGGCCAACAAGGTCGTCGAAGCGCGCGAGCACCTCGAGAAAGCGAACCGGCTCCGCCCGAAAAACGAAAAAGCGCAGAACCTGTTGGGGCTGACGTACTTCAAGCTCGGGCTGTTCGACCAAGCGTCTGAAGTCTACGAGGCGCTGGTGCGAGAAAACCCGGCCGACCCGACCTTGCGGGTCAACTTGGGGCTCGTCTACCTCAAGACGAACAACCTCGAGCGCAGCGTGCACGAGTTCGAAACCGCGACCGACCTCGAACCGACGCACAAAAAAGCGCACAACTACCTCGGGTTGGCGCTGGCCCAAGCCGGCGACTACACCCGCGCGCGCGACCACTTCATCGCCGCGGGTTCTGACGCGATGGCCGACAAAATGTCGAAGGCCATGGTGGCGCGGGTCGAAAACGCGCCGCCGACCGCGCCCATGACGGTGTCACCCGCGCCGCCGGCGAGCGCCCCCACCATACCGGTGACCATGGCGCCTTCGCCGAGCGCTCCGGCGACGCCCGCCGCGCTGGTGGCGCAGCCCCCGCCGGCCGCCGACGACGACCTCATCGACGTGATGAGCGACGAACAAGAGCCGCCTTCGGGCGAAATGCCGGCGGTGCTCGCCGAAGAAGTCGCGGTCGACGGGGCCGAAGAAGCGGTACCGCCGGGGTTGCGACCGAGCCAGCCGAGCTTGGAGACGGCCGACTGGGGCTCGCAGCTGAACGCGAAGCCGTCGGCGCCCCCGCCCGCCGAAGACGTGATGAGCGAAGAACCGGTCGACGAAATTGACGACGACCAGCTCATCGGCGCCGAAGAAGAAACGACGACCGACACGTCACCCGTGGCCGACGGCACGGGCACGTACCTGACCCCCACGGGGCTGAGGGTCGACGCGTACGGAGAACCCGTCACCGGGCAGCAGTTTCCCACGTCGAGCGAGCGGCCGGCCCAGAGCTGGCCGGCCGACGAGCCGCGTGAATTGGTCGCGGTCGAATCGTTGACGCCCGAACCGACGGCGGCCCCCCCGAGCGACACGCCGGCCCCCGAGGTGTCGTGGGGCGACGGCGCGGAGGCCGCTCCGGCCGCCGCGAGCAGCGCCGAATGGCTCGAACAGGGGCCGACGAGCGACTCGGTCGCCACGACGCCCAACGAGTCGTGGGGTGGCACCGAGCCTTCGCAGACCAGCATGACCGAGCTGCCGGCCGAGGTGCCGCAACCCGTCGAAGTGTATTCGTATTCGTCGAGTACCGAGGCGGCGAGCACCGAGGCGGCCGAATGGGTCGAGCCTGACGGCACGCCGCTGCCGACCGCGGCCGACATTTGGGAGCAGTCGAAAACGTCGGAGCTGATGGCTCGGGCCGCCGAAACGTACGTGCAGTCGGTGCCCGACCCGTTCGCTGAACCTGGGGGCGGCGAGTTGCCCTTGGTCGACGCGACCGTCGCGACGGTCGGTGAGAGCGCCGTTCAGGCCGCGCCCGTCGCTCCGCCCAGCGACGCCTCGGAGATGGACTGGAGCGGCGTCAATTCGAGTGACGACGCGCCCGCCCAGGTCGAAGCCCCACTCGAGGCGCCGTCGCCCGCCCCTGACGCGGAGGCGCCCCAAGCGGCGGCGTACCAGACCGAAGCACCGGCCGGCGAGGCCGCGGTGGCCGAGCCCATGCCCGACTGGGTCGACTCGCCGCCCGACCCCCTGGCGGCGACGGGTACCACGGTGGCCGACCTGCACGCGAGGGCCGAAGAGCCCGAGTGGGTTTCACAGCCTCTGTCAGAGGTGAATTTCACGGCGGGCGCGGTGGGTTCGGAGTCGGGTTTCGCGACGCGGCCGACCGAACTGGCGGTGCACGCGGTGGCGCCCTCGGGCGACCGTGCCGACGTACGAACCCCCGTCGGTGCCTTCGGCATCAGGTCGACCTCCATTTTCCTTCGGCGACGCAAGCGACGACCGAACCGCACGGCGTGAGCGCGGCACCGGGCCGATCACCACGCGAGAGCACGGTCGCCACGGGCTACGGCCATGGGCACCCAGCGGTTGGTCGACCTGGGCGAGCACGCAGTGGGTGGCCGACGGTGAGCGGGGCCCGTTTCATTTGGGCAACGACGGCTTGGCGGTCAGCGTGCACGGAGAAATGCTGGTGCGGCTGACCAACTTGGTGGCGGTGGTCGGCTCGGTCGAAGTGGCTCCGGAGATGCGGCGCATTCGCGGGAGGCCGACCGAGCAGCCGTTCGGCACCGGCGCGGCGCAAATGCAGCGGGTTCGTGGCGCGGGGGTGCTGTACCTCGAGCACGGCCGTTCGACTTTTCACGCCATCGACCTCGACGACGAAGGGGCGTACCTGCGTGAAGAACGGGTCTTCGCCTTCGAAGAGCCCATTGCCTACGAGAATGGGCGGCTGACCGACGCGGGCCAGTCGGTCGACTTGGTGAACTTGAAGGGCCAAGGCCGGGTGCTGTTGCAGCTCGACGGGCCGCTCAAGGCCATGCCCATACCGGTGGGTTCGCCAATGGTGGTGCCGCTCAGCCGCTTGGTGGGGTGGTTCGGGCGGGTGACCCCGCGCATGGTCGGCCTGGTGGGCTTGGGCGCGGTTGAATTGACCGGCGAAGGCTACGCCTTGCTGGGCTCGTCGTCAGACGCACGGAGTTGACCTATGGATCGCGACGCCAAACGCCGGCAGCGCCAAGAAGCCCGGCAGCGAAAGCGTGACGAAAAAGAGCGTCGCAAGGCCGAGAAGCTGCGCAAGAAAGACGAGCGGCGCCGCAACCGGCAGCCCTCGGTGTTGCTCCAGGAGTTTTGGAACCTGCCCAACATGCTCACGTTGGGGCGCATCTTCATCATACCTCTGTTCGTGTGGTTCACGTACGACGCCGACCCGCTCTATTCGGTCTTGGCGGCGTCGCTGTTCACGGTCGCGGCGATTACCGACATCGTCGACGGGTTTCTCGCCCGCCGGTGGAACATGATCACGGTGACGGGCAAGTTGCTCGACCCCTTGGCCGACAAGCTCATCGTCATGGCGGCCTTGGTGATGATGGTGCGACTGGGCCGCGTGCCCGCGTGGCTGGTGATCGTGCTGCTCAGCCGCGAGTTCATCGTCACGGGGCTGCGGCAAATCGCGGCGAGCGAGGGCATGGTCATCGCCGCGGGCCAAGAGGGCAAGTGGAAGACGGCGCTGCAGCTGGTCGGCATCGTCGCGCTGTGCGTGCACTACACCCACCCGGTGAACTTTCTCTTCGCGACCTACGACGTGAACTTCAACGTGGTGGGCAAGGCCCTCGTCTACTTCTCGACCGCCTTTTCGGTGTGGAGCGCCGGCACGTATTTTCAGGCGTTTTTGCAAATGCTTTCAAAACGCGGCCCGACACAAAAACCTGCTTGACGGTTGGTCAGGTGACGGGTACGTACCGCGTCGTTTTCGAAGCACCTCACGCGGGAATAGCTCAGCGGTAGAGCATCGCCTTGCCAAGGCGAGGGTCGAGAGTTCAAATCTCTTTTCCCGCTCCATGAAACCCCCAGAGAAATCTGGGGGTTTCGTCTTTTCTAGGCCCCCGTCTCCAGCCGGTCTCCAGAACCGGCCGGTCGCGCGAGGTCCAACAGCTTCACCGCGTCGCGTTTTACGTCGGGCGACAGGTGGGCATACTTCAACGTCATGTCGATGGTGGCGTGCCCGAGAAGCTCTTGCACGGCCTTCAAGGTGACCCCACGCATGACCAGGTGGCTGGCGTAGGTGTGCCTCATGTCGTGCCAGGTGAGGCGCTTCGCCAGGCCCGCCCGCTTACAGACGGCGGGTATGACCTCGCTCACCTGACGTTCGGTCAACGGCGAGCCGTCGGGGTTGCAGAAGACAAAAGGCCCCCTCAGGTGGCGCTGAGCCTTGAGAACCGCAACGGCATCGTCACCGAGGGGTGCCTCTCGGCTACCCACGGCTGTACTGCTCAAGAGAGAGGGCTGGAAGGTGAACATCAAACGCATCTACCGGCTCTACAAGCTCGACAGCCTCGGCGTGCGCACGACGAAGCGCAAGAAGCGCGGCAGCCACCTGCGTGTGGTGCCGAACACGCCGACGCAGCCGAACGAGCGCTGGTGCATGGATTTCGTGCAAGACAGCTTGCTCGACGGCAGAAAGTTTCGCGCACTCACCGTCGTCGACATCTGCACTCGCGAGGGCCTAGCAGTGCACGCGGGCAGCTCGCTCTCAGGGAGGAAGGTCGCCGCCATTCTCGACAACATCGCCCTTGAACGCGGATACCCGAAGCAAATCACCGTCGACAACGGCACCGAATTCTTGCGTGGGCCTACTAGCACAAGGTGAAGCTCGACTTCATTCGACCTGGTCGGCCAACCGAGAACGGCTTCATCGAAAGCTTCAACGCGATGCTGCGCGACGAGTGCCTGAAGGCTGAGCTATTCTCTGACTTACTTGATGCTCGTACGAAGCTCGAAGCGTGGCGGCGCGGCTACAACGAAAACCGCCCACACTCCTCGATCGGGAACCTCACACCGACCGAGTTTGCAAACCACGTGAGGTCGAACGAAGGCCGAAACAAGGCGTTTCCCTCAACCTAAAACCGGTCCAGTTTTCGGGGGCAGGTCACTCATCAAATCGTAACCCAGCTGGGCTACATACACACCATTCAGCTTTCGAAGTACGGTGCAAGATGAGTGTCGGCCGGTGTGCGATGGGTCCCCATGCAAATTCGATCGGGCCGGCAGCTGCGCAATGTTGGAGCCGGTGACGGAGGTTGAATCAGTGTCGATGACTGGCGATGGCTCGTCATTCAAGCAATCTCGCGCCGGCGCCCGACGGTACCTGGACTCGCGACGTGACGGTTCGCCAGATCGGCATCGGGTTGAGTGCGCACTTGAGCCATCCTGTCGGCGATGACCACTACGCCAGTCACCTTCAACATCTACCTCGTTCGGCCACCTTCTGAGGCGGATGCGCAGAGCCTCGTCGCCGATGGCGCACCGATGGTCATAAAGGGGTTGGACGATGTTCGGTTTGCGGTTACGCCCGGTAAGTCGCGCACGCCAGAGTGGTTCTCGCGACTGCAGCCGTTCGTTGAGAGTGACCACTCCGCTTCGCTGCGCGAGCCGAAAACTCAGTTGCCGGGTGCGTTACTCGCATGCAGAAAGAATGGCCGACTCTTCATTGTTTCGTTTGGCGCGGCACACGCACAAGTCACCAAGTCATTGGTCGAGCCGTATTTCGGCCGCAAGGTGGCAATGAACGCGGTACCGCCGAGCCAAGTCATCGAGCTCCAATCTCGCCAAGTCTTCGCGGCGTTCCATCGTTTGAGCGAGCGAGCGCCCGGAGCAACTGGGCACAACTCTTTTGGCGTCGAAGGTGATCGTGACCTTGTCGCCGCAGTCGAAGGGCTCACTTCTGGCTCGTCTGCCCTAGGCAAGCGAGTTCACGGAGCCACTTCCCTCTCAATTGACATACAGCCCGCATCCCTGCCCAAGGCGCTCACTGAAGCCCTAAATCTCTTCAAGCAACCAAACAAATTCGTCGAGTGGTCTGAGTTCGACAATTTCGTTCCGGTTCGCGACGAAGCGGAGGTTGCAAATCTCGACGCGCAGCTCGACCAATATCTTTCGAGAAGGCCGAAAGATCTTGTGCTGGCAGCACCCGGTGTCGAGGCGCTGGCCCACGCAACACGGTTTCAGGTCGGGCGCGCCGGCAAGTCGCCAGTGTTCCACCCCCTATTGTACCCCGCGGTCTTTTACGGAGCGGTCAACGGGCCGCCGACCGTGACAGATGCGAGAACTACCGCTGTGCATTTTTACGATGCGAAGCAGGCAGTGATCGACCCACGGAAACAAACGTCGATCTACGACTGCATATGCCACGAGATGAACTTCAACGGCAGGACGTTCGTGCTCTGGTCGGGGCATTGGTACGAGACCAACGTAAACTTCGTGAACCGCGTGCAGGGCAGCATTCAAAAACTGTCAGCCCCGAGCAAGTGCTTACCCACTTGGAATCAAACCGACGATGAAGCTGCTTACAACTTGGTGGCTGGTCAGGGCGCCGGTTTCAAAACGCTCGATCGTCGCCTCGTGTTCTTTGGGCGCGGCCAGTCAAAGTTTGAGTTTTGTGACGTGGTGCATGAGCCTTCGCGAACACTGTATTTCGTCAAGCTGTACACGTCGTCATCAACAATGAGTCACTTGGTCGAGCAAGTGCGTCGAACGGCGGAACTCTTCTTCAGCGCAGATCCCGCGTACCGGAAGAAAATGGCCAAAGCTGGATTCAAAGTGCCCCAAACGAGACCTCGCAACGGCGACTGGTCCCTTTGTCTCGTGATAATGGGCCGCAAGGTCGGCCAACTTCCTCTATTCGCACAATGCTCGATCGCTCGTCTCGTGAGAGACCTGGAGCGCAACCAACACTCGGTGGCTGCTCAATCAGTGTGAATCGGCACGCGAAGGAGTCGCAATTCATGGCTGTCGAAAAGGGAACCCTCGCCTTCTTGCCTTGGGTGCAACTCAAAGAGCCCATTGAAGTCGGCGGTTTCAATTTCGAGCCTTGGAGCAGCAGGTCACCCTCGCCTGAATGGTCAACACGAATCATGGGCTCGTACTGCGGCAGCCCGGGCTCCCCAATCGAGAAGGCGACGGTCGTGTCGATAGGCGGCGCGTTCGACAGCGATTGGTCAAGTGAGACGATTCAGAAATTTTTCGAAGTGCGCGAACTGATTTCTTTCGTCGCCCTGATGCAGCGGCGTTTTTTCGACCACTCGCCTTATGTCAACGACGCCGCTCTACGCGCCGTGGTTCAGCATTTCGACTGGTCAACCGGAGGCGGAGTCACTCGGCACTCGCGTCGCCGGGACGGCAGGCAAATCGTCTACGTCAGCGATGAAGTGCATCAAGAGCTCGCGCCAGACCAAGTTTCGGCGAACCAAGCATTTGAGCTCGACACTCATCTTCTTATGAATCTTCACGAAATCGTTGTTGGCGGTCGCAGCGACTGTGCCTGGCTTCTCGATGCCGTCACCCTCTTCAATTTGTCCAACAGTGACTCGGCGTCAATTCGAGAGCACACAGAAATACTTCTGACAGTCGCGTGTGCACAGGCCATCCCGCGGCTTCACGGGTTCAGAGAGGACTCGGTTGCGCCAGCGTTCGCGGCCGCACTCGACACGGTCGTGCCGCCAACCAAGGGAGTCGACGCTCTTGCCGCGAACCGAAACACTGGCACGCCCAAACAAGGCGTAGGTCTTCGAGAGCTTTGGTTCCGAGACCTTTACCAAACCCGAGGGACATTCGCGCACGGGGGGGTTTCGTCGCCGGTGCGTCGACGTTGGAACGTTCGGGAGCACCTGCTCCTCGCCGCGCATATTTTTCCCCGACTGATTCTGGTTGAGCTCCAACACTTGGGGGCGCGTGCGCTCTCGAGTGAAGATCTCGACTCGATTGCCGGATTCGATGCTCTCCTGTGCATGTCGGACTGTTACGCCAACGATAAGCGCAGCCACCTTTGGCCGAGAGTTCTGCGAGAGGCGAAGGACGCTTCTGCTCTCGAGCGTGTCATCGCAGCCACCAGAGCACCTTAATGATCCGGCCGGGTGCCCCTCGCGGTTTTGTCTCCAGTATGTCTCCAAGACTTGGGTCGCATTGGCGTGGCTGTTGCGACGAAGCCCGGTGATGCTGCCGATACCCGGCACGAGCCAGGTCGCACACCTGACCGAAAACGTGGCGGCGGCCCAGCTGGCGCTGAGCGACGAAGACGTTCGAGCACTCAACGCGCCAAGCGCTGCTCCCGTTGCGCCGCGCTGAGCCGGGCCCGCGCCGGCCGTCGTCACGACCGGTGCCACATGGCACGCCGGCACCAGCCGCCGACGCGCACGGCGCTCAATCCCACACTCCGGTGACGAGATCGCCACCGACGATCTGCTTCTGGGTCTGCGAGTTGATCGGCTTCATGTTCTTGCTCGGCGTCGGTTTCTTCATGGAATGCCCTCGGTCAACCGCCGAAGAACACCTTCGACGGGTGCGTGCGCGAAGAGCAAACGAAAGGCCTGCGGGTGCTCGAGCTGTTTCGCTCGGTTCGCCCTCGCGCTGCCTCACTTTTCTGAGGTGCGGCCTCAAACGGCTGACGGTCTCGGTGCGCGTCGAGTGTGGTGGTTTTTCGTACACGACCACCGACTCACGCACTGCTGCCACTTACTTTTTCTGCACGAGCAGCTCGTTCTTTTCGTGGTCTGACGACAGCCGTACGCCGACGACATTGACGTGCACGAGGCGCCCAGCGCCGTAGTCCACCAGTGCGGGCGGGGCGCCTTCGGTGGCGACCGGGGTCTTGTGCTTTTTCGAGTCGACGGCGACCTTACCGAGCGTGAAAACGATGCGCGCGTCGAGCCCGACGACGACCTCGTCAGAGAACTTCTTGGCCTCGGCGGCGGTGTTGAACGGCAAATTGAGAACGATGGGCTGCGCGCGCCACACGCTCTGCGGCGGCAGCACCTCGTCTTCGTCTCCGGGTTGCGGTGCGCGAAACGGCTTGGCGGGGTCACCCCACGCGAGGGAGACGACGCCCAGACCGTCGGTGCATTCGAGCAAGCCGTCGACTTCGACACTGAGGCGCTTCTTTTTCTTGTTGTACGGCTTGAGCTCGAGCCCGCCCCCCGAATGCATGACGGCGACGAAGGTCGCCCCCCGCACTTTCTCGGCGAGCGACGCGCGCTTCGCTTCGTTGGCGTCTTTCTCGGGGCCCTCGCCGGGAGTCTCGGGGAAAAGAGCCCACAGCCCTTCAGGGCACGGCTTGCCGTTCACCGCTTTGAGAAACGTGGGGCTGTCCCAAAAGGGGTCGAGCTTGGCGGGCTCGATTTTCGGTATCGCCGCGAGGCGCTTGGCTTCTTTTTCGTCTTCGTACGCTTTTCGTTCGGCTTCACGACGCCGCTGCGCTTCTTCAACCTTCTTGCGGGCGTCGCGGCACCCGGTGGTGCCCACCGACAGCGCCGCGACCAGAGCGAACGTCAACGAGCGACGAGCCATGACGCCAAGAGTACACCGACCCTTCGCGTCTGCCGCTTTCGTGAACGCAACACGCCTGTTGCACCGGCCAAGGTCAGCCCACGGTCGCGAAGGCGGCGTCAGACATTTCGACCGGGGAGGCGTCTTCGAGCATGCAGACCTTGGCGTTGTGTTCGACCTCGGGCAGCACGTTGCGGGCGTACCAGAGCGCCGAATAGCGCTTGCCCTCGAAAAAGGCCTTGTCGGCGTGACCTTCGGGCAACCCGGCGGCCTTCGATTCGCCCAAAATGGCGCCGTCGAGCAACAGCCAACCCACCGCGAGCTCAGACATCATGCGCAAGAAGCGGTTGGCCATGAGCGGCACCAAGGCCGTCTTCTCGGGAGTCTGCGACCAGCCGAGCATGCCCATGGCCATTTGCATGACCGATTCGGAGGCGGCGCCGAGTTGTTCGACGACCTTGCCGTACCGGGCGTCGGCTTTGTTTTTTTCGACGAACTTGCCGATGTCGGCCATGAACGCCGAAAAGTTGGCGCCGCCGTTTTGGCCGAGTTTTCGACCGACCAGGTCCATCGCTTGAATGTGGTTGGTGCCTTCGTAGATGCTGAAAATCTTCGCGTCGCGCGCGTATTGCTCGACGGGCCAGTCTTTCAAGAACCCGGCGCCGCCGTACACCTGCAGCGCGACCCCGCACAAGCGAAACGCTTCGTCAGACGCGTAGGCTTTCACGAGGGGGGTGAGCAGGTCGACTTGGCCGGTGTGGTACGCGGTGGCTTCGTCGTCTTTGCCTTGAGAAACGATGGCGCGGTCGCGGTGCGAGGCGAGCTTGACGACGAGGGCGCGAATGCCTTCGACGTGCGACTTGAGTTCGAGGAGCATGCGTCGAACGTCGGCGTGTTCGATGATCGGCACGCGCGGCTTGGTGGGGTCGCGCCAGTACTTGAAGTTCGACCCCTGCTTGCGTTCTTTCGCGTATTCCAACGCGTTGAGGTACGCGCTCGACGTGACGGCGAGGCCCTGAATGCCCACGGCGATGCGGGCGCCGTTCATCATGCGAAACATTTGGGGCATGCCCTGGTGCTCGACGGTGCCGACGAGCTCGCCCGTGCACCCGTCGTTTTCGCCAAAATTGAGCACGCAGGTGGCCGAGCCGTTGATGCCCATTTTGTGCTCGATCGAAGCGACCGAGACGTCGTTGCTGCCACCGACGGTGCCGTCGGGGTTCACCTGGCGTTTGGGCACGATGAACAACGACAACCCCTTCGTGCCCGGCGGGGCGTTGTCGACGCGCGCGAGCACCAAGTGCACGACGTTCTCGGTGAGGTCTTGGTCTCCGCCCGAAATGAAGATTTTGGTGCCAGAAATTTTGTAGCGGCCGTCGGCTTGCTTCACCGCCCGCGAGCTGGCCGACCCGACGTCAGACCCCGCGTGCGGCTCGGTGAGACACATGGTGCCAGCCCACTCGAGGGCGAACATTTTGTCGGCGTAGGTCTTTTTCTGCTGCTCGGTGCCGAACTCGGCAATGACTTCGGCGGCGCCGAACGAGAGCCCCGCGTACATGTTGAAGGCGGTGTTCGCCCCCGAAACGAGCTCTTCGATGAGCGCGTAGAGCGCCAGCGGCGCTCCTTGGCCGCCGAATTCTTTGGGCACGCTCACCTGCTTGATGCCGGCTTCTTTGAGCTGTTGCCAGGCGGGGTGAAACACCTTCGGCGTCATCACCGAGCCGTTGACCAGCTTGCACCCCTCACGGTCTCCCGGGGCGTTGGTGGGCCCGAGCACCTCGCGGGCCACCCGGTAGGTCTCTTGCAAAATCGACTTCGCGGTCTCTTCGTCCCAACCGTCGTAGGGGCCTTGGCCCGCCACCTCGCCGAAACCGAACTGCTCGAACAGCACGAAAAACATTTCACGAAGGTCGGCTTTGTAGCGGTTGATGGCAGCAGACATGTGCGGCTCCGAAGAAGAACACGGTGACGGCGCACCGGCGCGCCGGGTCTCCGATACTCTTGTGAACGATTGATTCTGAAGTCAACGAATTCAGCCGCAACGCGTCAGGGGCCACATAAAACACCGCAATTTCAATGCCTTGAATTCACGGGAAGGTTGCGGCCTCGATAAGAAAAGAACCTTCATGCGGCCCGGGTCGGCAGGCGTCTTGGCGTTGCTCGTCACCCTGTGCTCGTCATGGGCGTGGGCGCAAAAGCTGACCGAGCCCACCGCGGCGCAGCAAAAAGCCCGGCGCTGTTGGGAAAAGACGGCCCTGGCGTTGGTGGGCTCGCCACGGGCGGCGGCGTTCGGGCGAGACGACGCGGGTTTTCCTCCCGAGTTCGAACCTTCGCGGGTGGCGCTGTACTTCGGCGACGCCGTCTACCAGCCGACCTTCGCGAACCGGTTTGCCGGCTTCGTGAATTCAAAGTGGCAGCCAGAACAGTCGACCGACAAGCCGCGCAACGTGCCGTACCTCTTGGCGCGCCATGTGGTGGGCAACAACCTGAAGTGGCGCGAAGTCTTCGTGGGGCACTTCGACATCGACTTCACCGAGGGCCGTGGAGCGGTGGTGCCGGCCGACTCGGGCCTTGGGTACTTTCGGGTGGGGCCGTGGCAGCGGCAATACGCGGGCAACGAAGTGGCCGGCTACAAGCTGTCGACCGCGTACCGCCTGCTCAACAACATCGTCGGGGTGAAGCTGACGCCGGCGGCGAACAACACGCTGGGCGATGCGAGTGCCACGGGCCGCGCGGCGCCGGGGTGTTCGGGGTGCCACTTCAACGGGAGCTACCCGCTCGACCTGATCGCTCGGGTGCTGACGCGGCGGCAGGGCTTCGGGGAGAGCATGACGTTCGTGGCTCCGACCGACGGCCCGCAACAGCTCTTCGGGCAAACCATGAACAGTGACGCCGACGTGGTGACCGCCTTGGTGAATTCGCCGGCGTTCGTCTTCAACACCTGCCGGCTGACGTTCGAATTCATGTACGGGCGCCCGGAGTCGACTTGCGAGGCGCCCATTTTCGAAGCCTGCGTCAGCGCCTTCGAAGCCGAAGGCACCATTCGCTCGGCCATTCTCGGCATCGTGCAACACCCCGACTACTGCCAATGAACTCGCCCCTTCGTCACGGCTGGGTCGTCATGGTGCTCGCGGCGGCCTGCCAGGGCGTCATCAACACGTCGCCGGGCGTGCCGAGCGGGGCATCGGCCGCTGGGCCGACGCCGTCAGCTCCCGCCGGGCCCACGTATTCAGCGGCGGTCTGTGAGGGCGCCCCACCCGCGCGCACGTTCACGGGGCTCGACGGGTTGCCGCTCGAGCGAGACCGGGTCAACGCGGCGGCCGACCTCGACCAGCGGCGCACCCGCTCGTGGGAAAACCTCGACGCCTACGGGGGCGACCTCAACCAACAGCTCGGGTACTACCGGGCGACCGAGGGGTTGCTCGAGCGGGCCACCGCGCCCCTTCGGCCCGACTTTTGGTACCTCGAGGCCGACATGGGCGCGTTGGAACTGTATTCGCAGTTTCGGGTGGGCTTCATGGCCTGCGAGCGAATGGTGGCCGACCCTCACGGCACGCCGCTCTTTTCGCTGCCCAGCTTCGCCTCGGCCCCGTCGACCGACACGGCCGACGGGCCCTGCCGATACATGATGCGCCAGTTTTGGAAGACCGAGCCCACCGCGCAGCAGGTGCAAGCCTGTGCCGACTTCGCGGTCAACGAGACGAGCGACTTGCCCACCGTTTCGAAGCGCTGGGCGTTGGTGTGCGCGGCGCTGCTGAGCAGCACCGGTTCGACCACCCAGTGAGGAAGCGCATGCCCCTGCCCCTGACCCGTCGTTCTCTGCTTCAAGGCGCCTCGGCGCTCGGCCTGGCGCGGGCGCTGCCCGCCCGAGCGGCGCCGACCCCCAAGCGCCAAGCCGTCGCGGTGGTCTTCTTTCGAGGAGGTTTCAACGCGTTGCACGTGACGCCGACGACGTTGCGCGGAGCGTTCACGACGACGGCCGACTCGGTGGTGCCGACGGGCACGGGGGTGTTCGTCGACAAGCGCACCTTCGGTCAGTTCTCGGCCTCGACGCTCGCTCGAATGGCGGTCGCCGGGGTCGACCACGGCCTGACCGCGCACGCTCCGGCGACGTCGGCGTTCTTCACCGGCGCGGCGAGCTACCCCCTCACCCTGGCCGCGGCGATGACGTCTGACGCCGCGTTGCGGTGCGCGCTGTTGGGTGAAGTGTCGTCGGCGAGCTTCTCGCCGGTGTCGGGTGCGTCGCCCACCAAGGTCGGCGACGTTCGGTCAGCCATCGACGTGTTGGTGGGTTCGACGCGCCCCGACGAGGCGCCGCGCGCGTCGATGGCCCGAGGGCTGCGCCCGTCGTACGCCCCGTCGAAGCCGATGATCGAACAAAACCCGCGCACCCTCGCGTCGCACGCCTCGGGCTACGAAACAGCCATTTCCGCGCTCGAAAAGCCCGTTCGCCCGATTGACTGGGCCGGCATTTCGACCGCCTACGGGCTCGACCCGAGCAGCACCCAAGTCGCGACGAATGCGTCGCGTTTCGCCGCCGCCGAGTTGGCGATTCAGGGGAGCACCCCGGTGGTCGTCATACCGGTCAACGCTGACCAAAGCTGCGGAGAAGCCGGCTGGGACACCCACGGAGACATGTCGGGCGAATGCGTGCGCGGCATGTTTTCGGCGCTGGCGGTGCCGCACCTGAGCCGCTTTCTCGACCGAACGTTGGCCATGGCCGACTGCGACGTCACGACCGTCATCGCCGGTGAATTTTCGCGTGACCCTGAATTGAGCGACCACGCGCGCTGCCTGGCGGCTGCGGTGTTCGGCCCCAAGGTGAAGCCGGGGTCGACGGGCCCCGCATTCAACCGAAGCGGCAAGCTGGCGATGCCCGACGGCACCCCCGGCATTGCGGCGCTGTGGGCCTTGGTGGCCGAACTCGCCCAGGTGTCGACGAAGCCCTTCGGCCAAAACCCGCATGCTTCGCTCGTCGCGGCGACCGGCTGAAGTCGGGTCAGGGAGGAAAGACGAGGTCGAAGAAGTGGCGAGAGACGGCCGGCGCCAACGGTTGGCCTTCGAACAAGAACGGTGCGTGAACGACGGTCACGGCGACGAGCGCCGCGAGCAGCAACGCGCCCGACAGGCGCCCGGCCCACGACCGGCTCAGCAGGCCGAAGAGTGACACGCTGAACCAACCCGAAACGACGATGAACAGCGACGCCTGGTACGGCGCCGAGGTGCGCAGCCAAAACAACCAGCTGGTGTCGGGCCACCGAAACGGCGCGGCGAACTGGTGAAAGACCGCGGTGGTCAGCGCCAATGAGCCGAACACGACCCAGCCGCCCAGAGGCACGCGCTGGAGTCGGTTCACGACTACTTCTTCTTTTTGGCGGGCTTGGCGACTTTCTTCTTCGCCGCCGGCTTGGGTTTGGCCTTCACCGACTTCTTGGGCGCGGCCTTCGCTTTGGGCTTCGCGGCGGCCTTGGGCGTGCCGGGCGCCGACTTGGGTTTCGGCTTCGAAGCCGCGCCCTTGGCGCCCGGGGCCGAAGGCTTCGACGGCGCGCTGGGAGCGGGGGTGGTCACCAGCAGCGACGAGCGGGGCACGCTGACGACGATGGGCGGTTGGCCGTTGCGAAAGCGCTGCTCGTCTTCGCTCGAGTAGAACACCTTGAGCGTGGCGTGGCCTTTGACGACGAGCTCGCCCTTCTGGTTTTCGGCCCACACCTCGAGTTCGACGAAGTAGTGGCCGTTTTAGCCGTGCCGGTCGAACACGCGGCCTTTGCAGACGATCTTGTCTTGGGGCCACATCATGCGGCTGAAGCGACACGAGAAGCGCTTGAGCTGCGCGCCTTTGGCCCAGTCGGTGATGAGCTGGCCCAAAAAGCCCATGCCGAGCCCCGGCGGGGCCTGCACCGACGGCATGCCGGTGGCGCGGGCGAAGGCATCGTCGACCCAGAGGGGGTTGAAGTCTCCGGTGGCGCCGGCGTAGCGCGCGAGCTGAACCCGGTCGATGGGGGCCTTCGCCATGGCCGGCAATTCGTCGCCGATGTGCACGGCCTCGAAGTAGAGCTTGCGTGGAGGAGGCATCAGGTCTCCCTCATGGCGCGAAACGCGTAGGTGCGCCGGCCGCGGTAGACGAGTCGGCCTTCGTCGTCGCGACCTTCGTCTTCGATGACGGCCATTTCGACGCGCCCCGTTGGGCCCGGGCGGTCACCCACTTCGGCGATGCGCGAGGTGACCAAGATGCGGTCTCCGGCGACCATGGTTCGCTCGAATTCCCACGAGAGGTCGGCGAGCAAGAGGCTGCGCACCGGCACTCCGAGCAGCTCGCGCAGGTCAGGCCCGTTCGTGAAACTCAGAGGAAAACTGGGGGGCGCGGGCACGTTCGAAAAACCGGCCGCGCGGGCCTGCTCGAGGTCGACGTAGAGCGGGTTTTGGTCGCCGATGCTTTCGGCAAAGCGGCGAATGGCCCCTTTCTCGACTTCATGAAGCGTCGGTGGCGATTTTCGACCAACGGCGTTGCGATCGAGCATGTGGCTCCGTTCGGTTCAGCGACCTGCTGGCAATTCGAGCACGGTGAGCAACCCCCGCCCCGCGGCCGTGACGCGCGGAGCGGCATTGATGACCAAGTTGGCGGTGGCACGGTCTCCCGCGATGCCGCCCGGTATGTGCAACTTCAGCGGGGGCGTGGCGTCGAGTTCGATGAAGTCGCCCGGTGGCTCAGCGCCCACGGCAATGGTGAGTTCGAGCCGAACCAGCTCGCGCCCTTCAGACAGCCCCGACGCCGTTTGGTGAATGCCGGCGACCCGGCCCTTCTTCACGGTGAAAGCGCCCCCGGTGATGTCTTCGTCGGCGAACACCGGCGTCAGTTCTTCTTCGAAGTCGTCGCAGTCGAGCCCCAGGCCCAACGCGGCGAGCGCGGCCGACTCGGTGAGCCCGACATGGCCCACCCCGTCGTGGTCGACGAGGTCGAAAAATTCGGCTTCGGTCAGCCCGGCGCCGACTTTTCGCTGCAAGGCCTCGCGGCGGGTGCGCGCGTCGACCACGCGCACCGCTTTGACGTGGCGAACTTCGCCGCAGACCTGACCGATGGTCGCGACCAACCGGTCGAGCACGAAGCCCGGGTTGACGCCGGTGCCGACGAGGCTCACCCCGCCCTTCTGCGCCGCGCGGTCGAGCTGGTCGGCCAATTGCGGGTGGTTGAGCCAAGGAAACGCGAGTTCTTCGCAGGTCGACACCACGTGCATGCCGTGCGAAATGGCCTCGAGTATCTGGTCTTTGACTTGCGGCAAGCGAGAGCCGGTCGCGTGCAAGAGCACCACGCCCCGGCGCCGTTGAACGGCCGCCGCGAGCGACGCCTGCACCGAAAACGTGCCGGCGGGTACCCCCAACACGTCGCTGATGCCTCGGCCGACGAGCGAGGGGCTCTTGTCGACCGCTCCGATGAACTCGAGCTCTTCACACTGCAACGCCGCACGAGCGATTTCTTGGCCGATGAACCCAAGCCCCATGACCACCACCGGTACGGGGCCTTCGCTGGGCAAGGCCTCAGCAGACCGCGCCGCAGTGGTTGAAGGGGGTGGGTGTCGCGGGCCTCCACGAGCACTCCTGGCCATAGGCGGCTCATGGTAGACGAGGCTTTTCACGCTCGGCCAGAATTCTTCGAGCGAGCACTTGGCGCCCACTCGGGCTACATTTGTCGGGTCGGACTTAAAAACCCTGGAGATTCAACCACATGGAACGCTTCTTGGTGGTCGACGACGACCCCGACATCACCGGCGCGCTCAGCCGGGTGTTGCAGTCAATGGGGTTCGACGTGGTCGCGTACACCGACCCGCTCGAAGCGGCGAACGAGAAACACTTCGACGTGGTGCTGAGCGACTTCATGATGCCGCACCTCAACGGCGTCGAGTTGTTGGCGAAGCTGCGCGAGGTGAACCCGAAAGCGGTGCGGCTCATGTTGACG